>NZ_JAFRNB010000003.1 GCF_017430385.1 Treponema sp. | reverse complement strand
GGAATTGTCACATTCAAGCTGGAGTCGGCGGCTCGGAACTGCCTGCAAGAGATTTCCCGCGATGATTTCTTTTTTGATTGCCTCGACTTTTTCTTTGTACTCGCGCTCGCTCTGCTCAAGATTTGTGATTGTGCGAACCTCACAAGGCTCTTCCGGTGCAGAAAGATAAGAGAAGTCCATATCGTTAAGCCTTTTTTTCAAATCGGCAACGGCCTTATCCAAATCAATCTGATGCTCGTTGTAGTTGAGTGCGAAAATGTGGAGTTTTTCGGTAAAATGGTCGAAAACGACATAAATGTGACCTGCAACAAATTCACTCTCAGGGATATGAAGCTCATCTGTCTGAGGAGCCATCATGATTGTGTCACAGCGGGCAGAAAACTCGTAGCTCAGGTAGCCCAAACCACTCGTTGGAACAGGGATTGCGTTCGGGCTTTCAGTGCCGTCTTCGTTATGAACAACGCTTGTGTCGTTCTGCTGCGCGACATACAAAAGTGCATCCAGAATATCCGGCGTATGAAGAACGCGGCTTCCCGGTGCGATTGTCTCGCCGGTTGTGTTCTTTTCTTTGTAAGGCAGGCGGCGGCCATCAATCAAAAATGCAACGCCCTCTTCGTCCTGAACGATGCGGAATGCAGGCTCAAGCAAAAGAATTGAATAACGTTCCTTGCCCCGCGCAAAGCTCGCACTTTCCAGAATTGCAGTCGCACCAATTTTGCGTGCCAGACTGAACGGCGTATACCTGTCCGATGGAAGTGAAAAATATATAGAATCTGTTCGTGTCATATAACCTCCAGAAGGGGGGCAGTCTCCTAGGGAGCCGGTCGCCGAAGGCGAAGAAAGTCGTGAGACGACTTTCTAAGCGAGTCTCGGTGAAGGCTATGCCTGAACCGCGTGCGTACCCACATCGGTTCCCCCCGCAACGCCCCGTTACTGTTTATAGAAACAGAATATCATGGCTTTTTGTTACTGTCAATAGAAACGCAAAGAAATTTCTTGCTTTTTGCGGAAAAATCATAGATTTTTACCAGATGCCGCGCCGGGATTGTAGGGGCGGCTTTGCCGTTCCGTAGCGAATGAAATGAGCGGAGGAATGAGGGTTACCGAACCCCGAAAAGCCCGTAGCCCGTTGATTGCGCCTTGAAATTTTTATATCATGTTTCCATGTCAAAACCATTGATTTGTCTTTGTCTTACGGCTCCGACCGTGGAACAAGACCTTGCTCTTATCGAGAAATACCGCAAGTACATTGACCTTGTTGAGCTTCGGGTTGATTTGCTTGACGATGATGAAAGGCTCAATATCCGTACTTTTCCTTCAAAAGCTAATATTCCTTGCATTCTTACGATTAGGAGAACGGTTGACGGCGGAAAATTTGCCGAAGGCGAAGCATCACGCTCAATGCTTTTTGCGCGCGCACTTGCTTTTGCGAACGAGGATTCCAGCAAAAATTTTGCTTATGTTGATTTTGAGGAAGATTTTCACATTTCTTCGCTTCAAGATGCGGCCATGGCTTACGGAACAAAAATCATCCGTTCGTTCCATGACATGAAAAATCCGATTGAGAACATCGGCGAAAAACTCCGCTCAATGCATGCCTCACGGTTTGAAATCCCAAAAATTGCGTTTATGCCTCACTCACTCAAGGATGTCACAAATCTTTACAAAGAAATGCAGGATTTCAAAGGCACGGATCAGATTGTCTGCGCGATGGGACCATTGGGGCTTCCTACCAGAATTCTTGCAGAGAAATTTCATTCTTATTTGAGCTACACTTCTCCTGCTGACCTTGAGCTTAGTCTTTCTGACATCGGGCATACCGACCCGAAAACTCTCGAAGAAATCTATCATTTCCACGAAATCGACGAAGAGACCAAGCTTTTCGGAATCACTGGCTGGCCTCTCAAATACACTTCAAGTCCGCAAATTCACAACGAACACTTTCTTCAGACCAGACAGAATGCCGTTTATGTTCCGTTCAAGGCTGAAAAGGCGGCAGAAGCTTTCAATTTCGCGACAGAACTTGGGGTCAAAGGATTTTCGGTCACGATTCCGCACAAAGAAGATATCATCAATTATCTCTTCTCAGTGGACAAAAAAGTTGAGGAAATCGGAGCCTGCAACACTGTAATCAACGAAAGCGGAGTCTGGATTGGCTATAACACAGACTGCGTTGGCTTCTCAAAAGCACTTTTGGAGTTCACAGGGCTTAAAAATCTCAAAAAAACTCGTGTCTCAATCATCGGGGCTGGTGGAGCCGCAAAAGCCATTGCTTACGCTGTCAAAAAACTCGGCGGCAAGGCTTGCATTTTCAACAGAACGGTCGGAAAAGCCAGGGCATTGGGCAAAAAATACGGATTTGATTACGCGTCTTTGGGGCAGGAATCAATCTTAACGCTCAAAAAATACAATGACCTCATAATCCAGACAACATCAAAAGGAATGGGAAGCACGGAACCGTCAAATTCCGACAACGATCCGCTCTGGTTCTATGATTTCGCTGGCACGGAAATGATTTATGACATCATTTACGAGCCGACTGTCACTCCGATTATGGCAAGAGGCATGAAAGCCGGATGCAAAGTTCATAACGGCTTCACAATGCTCAAATATCAGGGCGATGAACAATTCAAATTATTTCAAACAGTAAATATAGAAAAAAAATAGAGGAAAATATGGCACTTACACAAAGCGAACAGAAAGTTCTTGCGGCAAAAACCGCAATCGACACTTTAATCGAGCAGAAAAAAATCTTCTCAGGCATGAAAATCGGCTTGGGAACAGGAAGTACGGCTCTTCCGGCAGTCAAAAGGCTTTCGGAGCGAATCGAGGACGGCACTTTGCATGACATCAAGGCTGTCGTCACAAGTTTCCAGACCGAAAATTACTGCAAAGATTTGGGAATCCCGGTTTATACGCTAAATGACCGCCTTATTGATGGCGAGCTTGACCTTGCAATTGATGGTGCTGATGAAATCGACCCGGAAAATCACTTGATTAAAGGCGGCGGGGCGGCTCATCTCCTCGAAAAAATCGTTGAATACAACGCAAAAGAACTTGTAATTGTTGCCGATGAATCAAAATCAGTCGCTCACATGGGAACAAAATTTCCGCTCCCAGTTGAAATCGTTCCTGGTGCAAGAAGAGCTGTCGAAAAGAAGCTGAATGCGCTCGGTGCGAAATGCGTTCTGCGTGAAGGAGTGCGAAAATGCGGCCCTGTAATCACGGACAACGGCAACCAGATTTTGGACTGCACTTGGGAAAAGCCTGTTAATCCGGCTGAAATGGAAGACAATATCACAAAAATCGTGGGCGTTGTCGAAGTCGGCTTCTTCACAAAGATGAAGCCAACAGCATTTATCGCCCACGCTGACGGTTCCGTAGAAGTTCGCTAAGATTATTTCTTTGTAAGCTTTCCGTTCTCAAAAATCATGTTAGCTTTTTTGAGATAATCTTCTGCAATTGTGATTCCGCAGTTTTTGGCCGCATCCAGGTCGAAGAGCAAATCGCTGTCGCTTGGATCGGTCATGAAACGAACCGGAATATTCTCTGGTTTTTCGCCATTCAAGATTTTAAGAACCATTTCGCCAGTTGCGCGGCCAGCCTTGTAATAGTTGAATCCGCTTGCAATTACGCATCCACCGTCCTGAGCACCAGTGACATCGCCAGAGAAAATCGGCTTTTTAGCCTCACCGAAAACTTCCTTTACAGATGAAAGTGCGCTGAAAACAGTGTTGTCAGTTGTGAGGTACAATCCGTCAACGCGGTTGATGATTGCCTCTGCAGCCTGTTTTACTTCGCTTGAATTAGTGATTGCCTGAGTTACAAGCGAAAGACCTGCCTGCTCACAGCCTTTTTTTACAAGTTCCAATGAAGAAACTGAATTTGCCTCGTTGCTTGTGTAAATATAGCCCAAAGTTTTGATTCCAGTGAGCTGCTTGAAAAGGGCAATGTGCTGCTCGGTCGGGATTGCATCGCTCATGCCGGTGATGTTTCGCTCGCCATGGTCAAGAGTTGAGACAAGGCCTGCTCCGAGAGGATCAGTTACAGTGCCGAAAACAACAGGAATATCAGTGATTGTGTTTGCCAGAGCAAG
>NZ_JAFRNB010000020.1 GCF_017430385.1 Treponema sp. | reverse complement strand
GGAATCGGTAGTAAGACTTTTCGAGATGCTCTTTTTGTTTACCAGTTTTCGTACCGTTTTCCAGTATTCAGTTTTGTAAGTTCTTTCATTTCAGAATCTGTCAGCTGAAAATCCCAGACATCAAAGTTTTCTGCAATGTGGGAAAGATTTCTGCTGCCCGGTATTGCGATGTATCCTGCCTGCAAATGCCAGCGTACAATTATTTGTGCAGCGGTTTTATTGTGTTTCTTTGCAATTTCAAGAACCTGCGGATTTTTCAGATGCTCTGCTGTGTGACCGCGACCGCCGAAAGGATAATAGCTTTCTATGTAGATTCCTTTTTTTGCAGCCCAGTCTCTTAAAGAGTTGTTCTGATATTTGAGGTGATTTTCGTTTTGTATGACAGCCGGAGGAATTTCAAAATCATTTATAAAATGGCTTACGTTTTTTTCGGGGTAAAAATTTGAGATTCCGATTGAGCGGATTTTTCCGTCTTTTGCTGCACGAATCATCGCCAAGTAGACCGCATCATCCCCCGAATCCGAGCCGTGCTGGTGAAGAAGAACCAGGTCGATGTAGGAAAGCCCCAGTTTTTGCAGGGAGTCATCAATGTCAGCATTGGGACTGCGTGACCAAGGGACAAGTTTTGTGGTGACAAAAATTTCTTCCCGCGTACAGATTCCGTCTTTTATTGCACGGGCAATTGCGGAGCCCACTTCCTTTTCGTTGCCGTAGTATTTTGCAGTGTCTATGAGGCGGTAACCAGATTTGAGGGCAGCGTACACGGCATCCTCGCAGGTCTGACCTGTAAGGGTCCAGGTACCGAGTCCGAGCACAGGCATTTCGTAGCCTGAATTTAGTTTTTTCATTTTGGGAGGCTCCTTGGCGAAAAGAAATGAAGAGGATAATAAAAGTGAAAATAATAGCATCTTAACCATTTTTTATATTCTCCGAAGGCGTTTTATACTTTTTATTTTTCTTTGCATTTCCACCACTTCGTGGTGGCTGGGCTTTGCTCAGTTCTGCTTTTCGCTTCATACCGCAAGCGGTACGGCTATGCCGCTGTTCCATGCTCTGAGTGCTTTTCCAAGCCAGTGGGACGCAGTGGCAATCAAAACAAGAATTGAAAGATAATCCAAGGCAAAAATCAGATAGCCCTTTTCCAAATCCAAAAAGAAAAACTGCTGGCGCAGGAACATGTATTTTCCCACACCGCGTACAATAAACGCATAGATTCCATAGACACAGACTAGGGTTAGAAGAACTTTTGCAGCAATCGCCTTTATTCTCTTCGCCTTGTCTGGAGATTCCCGTGTCAGGGTACGGGAATGACATTCTTGCTGGGTACGGCTGAGCCTAATCTTATTTGCAATCATCCCTGCATGCATTCCCAAATGGGCGCACATGAAGATGTAGTACCAGTGGGAGCTGACAAGGTGCGCCGTCCTCGCGAAGCCGAGGGGAACGCTGACCGTTTCGGGGACGAACCAGGCCATCATCATGCCGCTCACGGCAAGCAGGATTGCACACAGCAGGATTCCGAAGTTCACCACGGTCTGCATGATGCGGTAGGGATTGTACTTTCCCTTGAGAACCGCTCCATACCACTTCCTGTTCAACGCGATGTGCACCGCCCAAAGCGCAAGCAGTGCCATCCCCAAAATCTGATGCACCTTGTCATTGGGAAAAAGTACCGTGCCCCCCATAAGGATGATTGAAAGAAGTGTCATGGAGATGTCTATAATCATACGGATTTTCTGTGTCTTAATCATTGAATCTTCTCCTTAATCAATCTTTTTCAGAGTATATTGGATATTTATGTTTGTCTTCTTCTGTAATTTTTCGTATCACCCTGCAGGGAACTCCTGCTGCAATCACTCCGTCAGGGATATCTTTGTTTACAAGGCTTCCGGCTCCAATCACCACATCACTGCCGATTGTAACTCCAGGAAGGACCGTAACATTTGCCCCAAACCAGACATTGTTTCCAACGGTAATGGGCAGGGCGATTTCAAGTCCTTTGTTTCTCTGCTCGGTGTCTATGGCATGGCCTGCTGTGGAAAAAACGCAGTTCGGAGCAATAAAAACATTGTCACCAAAGGTCACCTTTGCTCCGTCAAGAATCGTAAGGTTGTAGTTTGAATAGAATTTGTCGCCTAAAGTTATGTTCTTTCCATAGTCACAGTGAAAAGGCTGTGTAATAAGATAACTTCCTCTAATGATTCCGATTATGTTGTCCATGATTTTTTTCTTACTTTCAAAATCACTTGGGCGGCACATATTAAAATCATAGCATTTTTCCGCACAGTCAAGCCTGAGTTTTCCTAATTCACTGTCATAGTTTGCATCGTACAAAAATCCATTCTGTGCTTTTTCGTATTCAGTCATTTTTATTATTTCACTCCGTTTTTTACCAGCCTATTTTATTCCGCATTTTTTAAGCCATTTTGCCACATCTTTTGAAAGGGATGAGCCGCCCGAATAATGCACGGAAAGACCGTCACCGATTTTCGCATTCGGGGCGAGTTTTGAAATGGCGGTGATGCTCTGCCCGAACCTGCCTCCGCCGTGGGAGCAGAAGGGAAGAATCGTCTTTCCGGAAAAATCATAGGATTCGAGAAGGCTGGCAATGGGCATTGGAATGCTGGCCCACCAGTTGGGATAGCCTATGATGATTCTGCCGTATTCCGCCCATTTTTTTGAATCGATTTTTGTTTTGAGGGCGGGGCGTGCCTGTTTGTGCTGGTCGCGCTGAGCCTCATTCAAGACGGTATTATAATTTGTCGAATAAGGATGTTCAAGTTCGATTTCCACCGTGTCAAATCCTGTCTGTCGCTGGATTTCTTTTGCAACTCCGCGCGTGTTTCCGCTCCAGCTGTAGAATATGATGAGAGTTTTTTCGTTCCCTGCAGATTTCGCATTTTTAGCCGCCGCCGCTTCCTTTGTCGTCACAGTTCCCTGCACGGAGTCGTCAGCGTTCAGGACAAGACGCAAGCCCACATTGTATGCCGCACTGGTCTGCTGAAGGGCTGCCCTGTAGGCACTCCTCAGATTCTTTCCGAAGTCATTCCAGCCGCCTCCTCGGTAGACACGACGACTTCCGCTTTCTGCTCCCGTGGGATTTGTCTGTGCTGCTTTTCCGTACTTTCCGTAATAATCAAAGCACCATTCACCCACATTGCCGTAGATGTCATACAAGCCGTTAGGATTCGGCTTGAAGCTGCCCACGGCGACGGTCCTTCCCCGGTATACGCCGGGTCTCGTTTCCAGAACCTCATCGTTAAAATAGTTCTGTTCAATCTGATAGGGATAGTGACCGTAAAAGTTTACATCGTCAGCCCCCGGAACTTTCTTCGAGTAAAATGGCGTGTTTGAGCCTGCACGGGCCGCGTATTCCCATTCCGCCTCGGTGGGGAGACGGTAGCCGTTTGCCCCCCGGTTCCATGAAACTGCCCGTCCGCCGTCCGAAACCGTATAGACAGGAGTTCGTCCGTCGCGTTTTGAGAGGGCGTTGCAGAATTCCACCGCCTCAAGCCAGGTCACGCTTTCAACTGGAAGCGAATCGCCTGAAAAAGTGCCGGGATTTTTCCCCGTGATTTCCCGCCACTCCTTTTGGGTGACCTCGAATTTTGCCATGTAAAACGAAGCGACCGTCACGCTGTGCTGTGTCTCGTCGTTGCTCCGCCAGTCCTCACTTTCCGGGCTTCCCATGGTGAAAGAGCTGCCCTTTATTAGAACGAAGTCCGCGTTTGGAGCCTTGTATGTTGCCGCATGGGTCATCATAATCAATCCTAGTGTAATAAATATGGAAAAAAATATCTTTTTCATAATGTCTCCGTTTATACTTTTGGGCGCACCCCTTCGGGTCGGGCTTTGCGTGGCTACGCTAACGCTCCGTTGCGACTCTACGCTTCGCTTCGATCCGCAATGTGCTTCGCACACCACTACAATCCCTTGCGCGCTATTTCAAGACTCCGTATTCTTCATCGCTGACTTTTTCAAGCCATTCGTTGCTGGTGCCCTCGCCGTTAGGCTCAAAGGTGATGTGGCTGAACCAGGAATCTTTTTTTGCGCCGTGCCAGTGCTTCACATTGGCTGGAATGACGATGACCTTTCCCGCTTCTAGGCTCACGGGCGGCTTTCCCCATTCCTGATACCATCCGCTTCCGGCCGTGCAAATCAAGACCTGTCCGCCGCCCTTGCTTGCGTGGTGAATGTGCCAGTTGTTGCGGCAGCCCGGCTCGAATGTCACGTTGAAAATCGGAATCTCACCAGCCTTCATGTCCGTGAGCGGCTTCAAAAATGATTCGCCCACAAAATATTGTGCGAAAGCCGTGTTTGGCTCACCAATACCGAAAGCGTCGATTTTGCTGAATTCTTCCTTAGTCATTCCAAACCTCTTTTGCCAGTCTGAACACTGCCCAAGCCTTTGGCCAGCCTGCGTAGAACGCCGTGTGGGTTACGATTGCGGCGATTTCTTCTTTTGTAACGCCATGGCTCTTGGCGTTTTCCAGGTGGTACTTTAGCGACGAGTCAGTGATTCCCTGTGACATGAGCGACACTACCGTGATGATGCATCGTGTCTTTGTGTCGATTCCTTTGCCGTTCCAGTTCTCGCCAAAAAGGATGTCGTCGTTAAAGCGGGCAAAGTCAGGGGCAAAATCGCCGAGTTGGTCGCGCCCCGCCGTCTGCGTAATTTTTTCTTGCATAAAAGCCTCCTACTTCAAAAGCCCGTCGACATATTTTTTTATGTCCGTGCCGCTTCCGCGGGTAAAGTCTTTTCCACCCTTAAAGTCCATATCTTTCGCAAACTTTGACAAATCACTTCCGCTGCGACCAAGTCCACTGCCGCCGCTTGTGCAAAGTGTAATCATTTTTTTGCCTGACCAGTTCTGGCTTTCTGTAAAGGTGTAGACTATTTTCGGAGCGTAAGCCCACCAAATCGGGTAGCAGAGAACGACTGTGTCGTAGCCTGCGATGTCAAAAGCAGAGCCTGTGCCGGATGAAACCACAGCCTTTATTGCAGGGCGGCTTTTCGGGTCGTTACATTCGATTGTGGTCAGGGATTTTTTGTCGTGCCAGTTTAAGTCTGCGTCGGTGTATTTGTGAACCGGCTGGATTTCAAAAATATCTGCGCCCATTGCCTCTGCGGCATTTTTTGCCATGCGTTCGGTAGTGCCAGTTGCGCTGAAATATACAAACGCTGTCTTAGCAAATGCTCCTGTCATAATAAAGCCTCCAAGTAAAAGTGTAAAAATAAGTTTTTTCATAATTGTCTCCTATAAAATGATTTTCTTTTCTACTTAATCTCCACCAGCCGGTAGTTCCTGCTGCCGAAGCCGATTTTTTCTGCGTGTTCAAGCGTGTGCAGGCCGTTGCGGCTTTCGATGCGTTCTACCACGCTGCCGCCGTCCTTTGCTGTGTAGATTAAATCAACGCAGGCTTGGTCCAGAGCCACCGGGTCGAGGCTTGCAAGGATTCCTATGTCGTGCATGTCAGGCTCGGCGGGATTCGCGTCGCAGTCACAGTCGACGCTGATTCGGTTCATTACGTTCACGCAGACGATTCCTTTTCCGCCCTGCATGTAGTCGCAAACTGATTTTGCGGCCTCGGCCATGGCCTCAAGGAAGGGCTCCTGGCTTCCCCAAATTGAGCCTTTTGTTTTTGTGCCGCCGGAATGAATCTGCACCTTGCCCGATTTTTCCACGCTCATTCCAGAGGCGAATCCGATTGAAAGATTTTTGATTGCACCGCCGAAGCCCGCCATGGCGTGACCTTTAAAGTGCGAAAGAATCAGATAGGTGTCGTAGTTCTTGAAATGGCTTCCCACATAATTTTCCTTAATCCGCACGCCACCCTTTACCGAAAGTGTCATGTAGCCTTCCGAGTCCTGCAGGTCAAATCCGTTTGCCACATCCAGAAAGCCGTGGTCGCGGGCGATTTTCATGTGGTCAATGTTGTTGCTCCGTCCGCCGCCATAAGCCGTGTTGCACTCCACAATCGTGGCGTTCAGCTCGTCCTTCACCAGATTTTTGATGAGGGCAGGGCGCAGGTAATTTGAGTTTTCGCTTTCGCCGGTGCTCACCTTTACGCCCACCTTGCCGCTGGCCTCGTAGCCGGTAGCCTTGTAGACTTTGACCAGAGCCTCCGGCGTAATTTCGCGGATAAAATAGACTAGGGGAGCTGATTTGTCCGCAACCTCATGGGTCTTGTAGGTCGCGGCCTTTGGATTTGTTTTTGCGAACGCAGATGCGGAAATCGCCGCAAGAGCGACAAATGCAAAAGTTTTCAAAAGTGATTTTTTCATTGTTTTTTCTCCTGTTCAGCAGGTTTGAAGATTTTGATTGTGCGGTTTGTCAAGCCGTATTTTTCGCGTAAAGCCTCTGCTTCTTTCATTGCAGGGGAACTATGGTAGCGTTCAAGTGCCGCCGGGTTTTCCCAAGAGTCGATAAGAAGCAGGCTGTCAGAGTCGTCGGCAGGATAAAAATAATCGTAGCCGAGACAGCCTTTCACGGCCCGAATCTGTGCTGCAATACCGCTGGACTCCATTTCCTCGACATATTTTCTGACTCCGCCATTCTGACTTTTGTAGCGGATGTTTATGGTTATCTGGTCATTGCCGTGCAACGGAGCAAAGCCAAAAAGAGCCATGCAAAATGATAGGACTGCCGATTTTTTCATTGTTCCTCCTCAGCTAAACTTAAGTATTTGAAACTATTTGATTTCCACAAGCCGATAATTGCGCCTGCCGCAGCCCAAGTTCTCCGCATATTCAAGCATTTTCACCTGATGTGTTTCTTCCCACTGGGCACGTAGTTCAGCCGTTTCTGCAGTTTCTGCTACAAAATCAACAGAACACTGGTCAATTGCAACCGGATCATAGGACGCGATAATGCCGATGTTTCCTGTATTCTTTGTTCCCTTG
>NZ_JAFRNB010000190.1 GCF_017430385.1 Treponema sp. | reverse complement strand
CGTTTGCTTTTCTTCGGAAGTTGATGAATCCTCATCATTTACGGATTCTTGGAAATCGGTATTTGATTCAGAAGTTTTGCTTGATTTTTCAAAGTCTTGGTTTGTTTTCTGAGTTTTTGAATCCGCTTCTTCCTCGAAGACAAAATCATTTTCGGAATCTGTTTTTGTGGAATTGGCTTTTTGTTCAGATTTTTGCTTGGCTTTTTCGGTATTTCGTATTCTTACGAATTTTATGTGCGTGATTTCATAGAATCCTTTTGCGATATAATCTTTTAGTTCACTGAGTTTTTCTTCGATGGCATCTCCGACATTCAAAATCTTGTCAGAAAAATTTCTTAGCGGAACTAAAGGCATTTCTTTCACGAGTTCGCCCAAATCGATTTGTGGAAGTGAGTTCTGCGTGAAGCCGAATTTCAGTATGTCGCAAAGCGTTTTTCCTTTTAGCTCCGTGAGGCCTGTGATGTAAAAAGTTTCAGTTCGCTCGCCTGAATGAATTTCAAGTTTTGAGCATTCTTCTGCGACAGAGTTAGCTAGACTTGTGCCTGAATTTTCAGAAGATATGTGTGGTGATATTTCAAATTGAATGTTTGAAGCTGATTCTTTTTTGATTTCGCCGGTTTTTATGCCGTCATCGGTATTGAAAAACCAGTAGAGAGCAGCGTCTGTGATTACAAATCCATTACGAAAAAGTGGTGAAGTCCATATTCCGCAGAGCAAATTCTCATCGCCAGAAAGACCAAAAAACGAGACGATTTGCTTTTCGGTGCTTGAGGGGAACTTTCGCTGGAGGTAGATATTTTTCATTTTGATGAGTTTCTGCATGTTTTGTCCTTCTCCCACAAGCTTAAAAATAGTAATACACCGTATATTGTTGATCTTTGTGGATATGGAATGTATCTTTTCCATTTGGGGCTGATGCGTTTGTTATTGTGGGATTTGCATCTGCGGAAAGTATGTAATTTTTATAAGAGGTCGGTGTTACGGCTCCTGTCCTTATCATATCGCACAGTTCACTGCCGGTTCTGTTTGTATAGTTGGAATTTGAGATAGCAAAATAATGGATATTGTAAGATTTTACTTCAAAAGTGTGGTCTCCATTGTCGGCCGCAACATATACTACGACACGATGATAAGATTCGTCTGAATTTAATTTATACCCGTAGCGTGTGACGGTTTTCTTTTTGTAAGTCCAAATTTCGGGAATAATATTTGCTGATATTTTGAATGTTTTTCCGTCTGCAGAGTTTACGGTTTGGTCTTTACCTGAACTTTGACCTTGGGATTTTGAGGATGGGGCTACGGAACGGTTTTTCGCGATTGTAACTAAGTCCGCACCTGTTACATTTGGATAATCAGTTATAAGGAAGTAGTGTAAAATTACTGATTGCACAATATAAGTGTTATTTTCACCCAGTAGGCAGGTAAATTCTGCTACTCGGTGGTAATTTGTATCATAATTTAATTTGTAGCCGTATTGTTTTACAAAAGGAGATGAATCCCCGTCGTCTCCGGACTTACATCCCCCCAACATCAGCACGGCAAACAATGCCAGGATAATGAGAGAGATTTTTCCTGCGAGGCCTTTGGCTGGATTCCATTTTCTGTTTTCAGTTTTCATACGCGTACTTCTTCTAAAAAGTAAACTTTTCTTTCCTTAAAGTAATATTATAAACCTGGTTTTTCGCAAAAACAATCTTTTTTCTGAAAATTTATTACTTATTAGGTATATCTATTACCTTAGTAAAAGTTTTATAAATGGGAATCTGCTTCATAATTCTAGTAATATGGAAGAGAACGCAGCGCACTCAGAGTCGGAGTCCAAAGATAAAGATGAAATTTCCGTTTTGTTCGGGCGGAATGTTAAAAAATACCGCAAGCAGGCGGGACTTACTCAGGAGCAGCTTTCGGAAAGGCTGGGGGTGTCGCAGAAGCATCTTTCGATTATCGAGACTGGCACGCAGTTCGCTTCGGCAAGTCTTATAGGGCGGATTTCAAGCGAGCTGAATGTTTCGCCAGGAGATTTGTTCGGCGGTTCTAGTGATACGGTTATAGAAGAAATTAAAAAATTCCGTGCGATGATTATGACAATGCTGGTAAATGAGTTGAACCGGCATGGTTCTATTTTATCTACTGACATTGAGAATTTAAGGAATCAACTTAATGTCGCGCCGAGATTGTAGCAGCGGCGGAGCCGTTCTGTAGTGAGGGAGTTTTTCGACCGAACGGAAGAATGGAGCCGAAAGGCGGAACTGCGGAAAGCTCGTTGCCAGTTGATTGCGCCCTTATTTTTTGATAGATTCTGAGCATGTTTTTTGGAAAAACTTTAGAGCAGAGGGCGGAGTCTCGCCAGTTTTTTAAGTCGCTTTTTACTATTGTCGGGCCGATTGCGCTCCAGAACCTGATTTCGGCGGCGGTCGGGTCGGCTGATGTCGTGATGCTCGGCTATGTCGGGCAGGATGCGATTGCGGCGGTGAACCTTGCTTCTTACATTCAGTTCATTTTGTTCCTGTTTTTTATCGGACTTTCTTCGGGAGTCGTGATGCTTGCGGCTCAGTATTGGGGCAAAAAGGACACTTATTCGATTGAGACGATTTTTGGTATCGGTACGAAGATTGCGGCGGCGATTGGGCTTGTTTTTGCGGCGGGTGCTTTGTTCGTGCCTGAGCTTCTGATGAAGATTTTTACGAATGAGGATAAGCTGATTCGCATCGGTTCGGAATATTTGCGCGTTGTGGGCGTGAGTTTCGTGATTCTTGCTTTTTCGCAGATTTATCAGGCTGTTTTGAAGAGTATTGAGCGGGTCAAGCAGGTTACGGTGATTACTACGGCGGCTCTTTTGCTGAATATCGGCCTGAACGCGGTTTTCATTTTCGGATTTTTTGGTGCTCCAAAGATGGGCGTTAAGGGCGTTGCGCTTGCCACTTCCATTTCTCGCGTGATTGAGCTTGTGCTTTGCGTGATTGTGTGCACGAGGGTCAGGGAAATTCACTTCCGGCTTGAAACTTTGTTCCGAAAAAATGCCATATTATTGAAGGATTTTATCAAATATTCTGTTCCGGCGATTGGAAACGAGGCTGTCTGGGGCGCGGGCTGGTCGATGTATGCCGTGATTATGGGGCATCTTGGCTCTGATTTGGTCGCGGCGAATTCTGTTGTAAGCGTCGTGCGAAATCTGGCGAGCGTTCTTTGCTTTGGTATGGCTTACGGTGGCGCGATTTTGCTTGGAAAGCAGATTGGCGCGAATCAGATGGAGCTTGCCGACCGGAATGCTTCGCGGCTTGTCAGGAGCACGATTTTGGCGGGATTTGTGGGCGCGGTGATTTTGGGATTGTGCCGTCCGCTGCTTTTCAGAATTGCAGACTTGAACGAACAGGCTTCGTATTTCCTTACTCCGCTTTTGTACATCAACTGTGTCTCGCTTTTCGGGGCGGCGATTAACACTGTTCTGATTTGTGGTGTTTTCCGTGCTGGCGGTGACGCAAAGTGGGGCTTGATTCTGGACAGTTTTGCGATGTGGGCCGTTTCTGTGCCGATTGGCTTTGTTTGCGCGTTCGTATTCCATCTTCCGCCACTCGTTGTTTATCTGATTTTGTATGTCGATGAGTGGGAAAAGATGATTTTCAATGTGATTCACTACAAGAGCAAGAAGTGGATGAAGAATATCACGCGGGAATTTTAGGATTTTTAGAAGTTTTAGAAACTTCAGGGCGTTTAGGAAAACTGGGGCGAATCCTTAAAAAAGGAATAATTGCTCGTCCCGGAAAGCTTTTTGTTTTGCGGGTTTTAAAATATCGCCCTCTTTTGCTTCACCGAGCAGAAAAGGTGAGTGCGGGTTGTGAATTGCAAAATTTTTTTCGACGAGGCGGGCATCGTAATTTGCATAGCAATATTTGCACAGATGAGGGCATGAATTGTATGCTCCGATGTCATTTGTCGGCAGGCATACGCAGTGTTTTCGCAGGACGGAAACTCCGATTTTTTGAAGAAGATGGATGTCCGCGGCTTTTTCGATAATCTCTCTTGAAACGCAGGCTCCTTGCTCGACTCCGCATGAAGTCAAATCCAGTTTTTCGGCGCAGGACTCGATTTTTATTCCGTTTTCAAATGCAATCCGCGAAAGGGAAGAGGCGAGGAATTTCTGGTCTTTTTCGGAAACTTCTTTTATTCCAGGGAAATTTTTCTTGGTTTTCTGGTAAAGGTCTATAAAACTGATGATGCAGCGGTCGGTTGCGCCGTGCAGCTTTTCTGCCATCGAGCGAAATGCTTTTATATGGAAGGAAACTGAATATTTTTCGTCCGTGAAAATCGGATCGTATCTCCAGCAAACCCGGTCTTTTCCAAGTGCGCTGCTCAATTCGATGAAAGAATCCATCACGCTGCTTTTTTCAGGAACATTCGGCTCGACATCTTTTTCGTACGGAGTAATCGTCACAAAAAAATACAGTCCGATATTTAAGGCTTTAAGCTCGTCGAGATATTTTAGCATTGGCGCGGGATTTTTTGTGCAGAAAACGAGGCAGTCAACGACATCGCGGGTGAGTTTGTACCTGGTGACATGTTCGCCGTAATAAGGGTTTCGTACATCGACAAAACCTTCACGGATTCGGTTCATAAACCACTCTGAGTAAAATGCGGGAATATCTGTGCGGCCGCTGGCAAAAATCAGCATTAACTGATTATATCAGAAAGATAAAATTATTGAATACTCCGCGGTAAAACATTAAAATAAATATGGGTGGAATTATGACAAAACTTCTTTTTGATGCATTATCTTCTATAAAATATACTGTTGTTTCTTCTGACGGTAAAACTCCTGTTGAATCAGGCAAATCTGCAAATCCCGAAATCAGCTCGCTTGTTTTTGACAGCCGCGATGTAAAGCCAGGCTCGCTCTTTTTTGCTCTTCCGGGCACGCACACCACAGGCAATGTTTTTATCCCAAAAGCAATTGAGAACGGAGCAAGTGCAATTGTCTTCCAGGGTGATTTGGAAATTAGCAATGAGCAGGGAGCAATTAGCAATTCAAAGGGGGAAGCCTCCCCCTCGGCTGCAATGGCTTCGCCATTTTCGCCTACCCCTTCTCCT
>NZ_JAFRNB010000189.1 GCF_017430385.1 Treponema sp. | reverse complement strand
GCCCTCGTCGAGCTTTCCGAAGATGTATGAGAGTGAGCCTGACATGATTCCGTTGAAGCCTGTGAGCTTATCGCCTGAGTTGAAGAGGTTCTGCAATGTGTCGATGATTGGCAAGCCTGCACCTACGTTTGTCTCGTAAAGGAATCGGCAGTGGTTTTCGTTGGCAACTTTTCGAAGCTCGTGGTAGAAATCCATGCTCATTGAGTTTGCGCGTTTGTTCGGTGTTGCGATGCTCATTCCTGCCTTGAAAATGTCGAGATAGCGGTTCGGAAGGTCGTAGCTTGCCGTACAGTCAACGAAAACCGGGTTGAGCGGCTTTGTGTCGCGAACGAATTCCAAAATTTCGTCAACGCTTGCTTCTTCGGTCGCTTTTTTGGCATCTTCGCGCCAGTTTGAAAGGTCGAGTCCGTTTCCGTCAAGAATCATGCCGTCGATTGTTGCGATACAGTAAACTTTGATGTCGATGTTCTGTTCAAGCAGTTTGTTGTGCTGGTCGCGGATCTGGTCGATGAGCGCGCCGCCGATTGTTCCTGCACCAAAAGCGAATACTTCGATTGGCTGAGCTGTATTGAAGAAAAAGAGGTGAGCGGCTTTTACAGCTGTGTCGCCGAATTCTCCTGAAATTACGACAGAAATTGAGCGTTCGCTTGAGCCCTGCGCGATTGCAAGGATGTTGATTCCGCGTGCAGAAAGTGAATCAAGGAATTTGCCGGCTACACCGCAGTTCTGCTTCATGCCGTCGCCTACGATTGAGACGATTGCCGTGTGCTCCTGAACTTTGATTTTATTGATTACGCCCTCGCGGATTTCGAGAGAGAATTCCTGAGAAAGAATATCCTCAACCGCCTGTGCTTCTGCCTGTTTTACGCAGAAAGAGATTGTATATTCAGAAGATGACTGAGTAATAAGAAGCATTGAGATTCCGGCACGGCTTACGGCTGCGAAAATGCGGCTGGCAAAACCTGTGCGGCCTTTCATTCCGCTTCCGCTCACGCTGACCAGAGCTGTGTTTTTGAGGCAGGAAATGCCGCGTACCGGTCCTACGTTCTTTTCGCTTTCGAATGGACCGCGACCGATTCTTGTTCCGCGTGCCTCTGGATTGTGGCTGTTCAAGCTCCATGCTTCGATATTTTTTGAAGCGAGCGGGGCAAGTGTTTTTGGATGAAGAACTTTGCTTCCGAAGAAAGAAAGCTCCATTGCCTCTTCGTAAGTCATGTCGTCTACAAGAATTGCATCGCTTACGACGCGCGGGTCAGCCGTGTAGATTCCGTCAACATCAGTCCAGAATTCGCATTTTTTTGCATCAAGGCAGGTTGCAACGACAGCGGCTGAGAAGTCAGAGCCGTTTCGTCCGAGCAGACCCATTTTTGGCTCGTCGTCGTAGTGCTCGCTCCATGAGCAGACAAAGCCTGGCAGGAGAACGATTCTGTTGGAGCCGTTTTTGCCACCGTCTTTGTAAGATTCAAAGGCAATTGAAGTGCGGCCGTAGTCAACGTCGCCTTCTGCCTGATTTCCTGTTGTGAAGATAAAGCGGCGGCTGTCAAGAACGATTACGTCCTGGCCTTTTGCCTGCAAAACAGCATTTACGATTGGAACGCAGCAAAGTTCGCCCATTCCCATGATGCGGCAGTGGATTGATTTTGGACATTCTCCGAAAGAAGCCACGCCGGCGAGCAATTTTTCAAGCTCCGTAAAGTTGATTTCGATTTTTTTGAGAACTTCTTTTGCGTCGAAGCCTTTGAGTTCAGCCTCAATCTGACCGCAAATCTCAACATGTGTTTTTCTTATGCTTTCGACATAGGTGGCAGCGTTCCCGCCGGTGATGCAGCCGTCAATTGCGGCCTGTAAACTGTTTGAAACGCCTGCAACAGCAGATACAATTACGCTGATTCTGTCTGACTTGGCACGACCAATCATAATCTCAACAGAATCAAGAATCCTTTTTGCACTTCCCATTGAAGTGCCACCGAATTTGAGAGTAAGCATAAGTTTCCTCTATAAAAAGTCAAGAAGAATATTTGAATATTCGATTGACTTTTTAAGCCACTTCGCAATGAAATGAGAAGTGGCAGTTTATGAAGCAAGTTTCCAACGGAAACTTGTCTGGATAAAAAACAGACGATATTTCAGGCTGTTTTTTATCCCATGCCTCTTTTTAAAATAATATGGAAGATATTATAGTGAAAAGAGTTGCAATGAGCAATTAGAAATGAATTATCTTCTTCCAAAAGCTTCAAGATTCGCAAGACCGCGTTTGAATTGTGCGGCGGCCAGCGTTATTGCCGCCGTAGCAATTTAAGCGGAACTATCTACGGCCAAATGCTTCTAAATTAGCTAATCCCCGCTTAAATTGCGTGGCGACCTTTGTTCTTGTCGCCATAGCAATTCAAACGCACTATCTTCGACCAAAGGCTTCAAGATTCGCAAGACCGCGTTTGAATTGTGCGGCGGCCAGCGTTATTGCCGCCGTAGCAATTCAAACGCACTATCTTCGACCAAAAGCTTCAAGATTCGCAAGACCGCGTTTGAATTGCGGAATTCTTGCACAGGCTGTTGTGTCTAGTCCGCTTGTGTCGCCTCGTTTCAAGAAGTGGTAGGCAACTCCTGCAATCATAGCACCGTTGTCTCCGCAGAGTTTTAGCGGCGGGAAGATGCACTTGATGTCCGTGCGCTCAGCGAGAAGTGCTCGGAGCCGGCTGTTTGCGGCAACACCGCCACCTGCGACAACTGTTTTTATTCCTGTGTCCTCAACTGCCCGGAAAAGACGTGAAGTGAGCGTTTTGCATGCTGTTTCCTGAAAGGCCGCGCAGATATTTTCGTTCGTCTTTTCATAGCCCGGCTTTAAGAACATGTCTGCCTGATGGATTACTGCTGTCTTGAGCCCTGAGAATGAAACATCGTAGCGGTTTGAGTCGCGCTTGTCGAGTTTCGGAACCGGGAATGCAAATGATTTTGGATCTCCCTGCTGTGCAAGCTTGTCGATAATTACGCCGCCCGGGTAGCCGAGACCGTAGAATTTCGCAACTTTGTCAAAAGCCTCGCCAACGCTGTCATCAATCGTAGTTCCCAGAACTTCGAGGTCGTCAAATCCGTTGACTTTTGCGATAATCGAGTGACCGCCTGAGACGAGCAAGCCCAGGTAAGGATATTCGATGTCGTTTGCAAGATGAGCCGCATAAATGTGGCCGAGCATGTGGTTGATTGCGATAAAAGGTTTATTTGTCGCCCATGCAAGAGTTTTTCCGAAAGTGAGGCCGACCAGAAGACTTCCCATTAAGCCGGGTCTGTTTGTGGCGGCAATAGCGTCAACTTGGTCGAGACTCATGTTTGCTTCGGTCAAAGCCTGGCGTACAACCGGCAGAATCCATTCCGCGTGCTTACGGCTTGCAATCTCAGGCACGACTCCCTTGTAAACCTGATGAAAAGGAATCTGTGTCGCCACAACATTCGAGATAATCTTTTTTCCGTCTTCAACAATCGCACAAGCTGTCTCATCACAGCTACTTTCGATACCAAGAACTTTCATGCTTTACCTTCATAATAATTGTTTTATGGGCGATACGGCTACGCCGTCGGGCTTTTCGCCCTTCGCTAACGCTCATAGCCTACGGCTACTTCGGGGCTACAATCCCTATCGCAGTTGGCTTGGTGTTGCAAATTTATATCCCGCTGCCTTCATCTCCGGGTACATCTCGGCTAGCAAATCCGGCAAGATTTTTACGCTTTTATCAACATGACCGATTACGAGGGCCTTTCCGTGCCTGTTCGCGTAGGCCAAGGTTTCCCTCATTCGTTCAAGCATTTTTGCCCTGTCAATGTCATTGTCGAGATACGGGCCTGCTTTTTCAAAAATCTTCATGTCGCGTTCAAGTGCTGCCTGCGGAGCCTTTGTTTCGGCCGTTGTCCGCGAGTCAAAAAAGTATATTCCTTTTTCGGCACAAACTTCAAGAACCGCGCCGATTTTTATTTCATTTGAAGTGATTAGCGAGCCTTCATGGTTGTTCAGTCCGCGCACTCCCGGCCCCAATTCCGCCAGATTTTCCTTTATAATAGAAGCAATTTGATAAGAATTCATGTCCGCCGTGATTTTTCCCGGCCCCGGGTCCAGTTTGAGGTTCATCGACTGCATCGGCTGATGCAAAATCACTTCCTTTCCTGCGGCGCGAACGGCGTCAGCACAGGCCCGCGACTGGGGCAGTTTTGGCAAGACCGCGATTGTAATCGGGAAGGGAAGTGAAGCGTATCGCTTGGTGTTCTCAACGCTGCGGCCAGCATCATCAATTACGATTACGATTGTCGCTCCGTTTGCTGCCGGCGGAATGTCGAACCTGTTTCGGGGCACATTCTGCTGAACAGTCTCCTGCTGTCTTGGAGGAGTCACAGAAGCAATTTGAGCACCGGAAGTTTTTTCTGACTGATGCGCAATCCCCGCCTGAGAACTGTGAGTTGAAGGAACTGTTTTTGGCGCAGAAGTTTTTTTCGATTCTTGTGAGCCAATATTTTTAGACGGTTCCTGCTTTTTCGAAACTTGCTTTTGCGGTTGTTTTTCTTCTTTTGGCGGATTTGACTTGGCCACGACCGTGCTTTTCGGAGCTTCCTGTTTCTCTTCTTTCTTTTGCACCAATTCCTTTTTCGTCGGAGTTTCTGCTTTTGGAGCTGTTTCTTTTTTTATAGAAGATTCTTGCTTCGGAGCCGATTCCTTTTTTGTTGATTTTTGCTTTTCCTGCTGCTTTATCGGCTGAGTCTGCACGCTTGGCATAGATTTCTCGGCTTTTTTTTCAGTTTTAGGCACAGGCTCAGCTTTTGCCACAACTTCTGCTTTTTGAGAATCTTGTTTTTCACCCTGATTCAGAACTACGCTAAGCCCAATCGCAAGCACGCAGATTCCACACACAAGGCCACAGAATAGCGCGACCTTGTTTTTTGCAAGCTTAACTTTCGGCTTTTTTGCCCTCGTCCGGGTTGTTTTTCGTTTTTTTACAGAAGTTGTTTTCTTAGGCATAGAACTTTTCTATTTTAGTGTTTTTTTGAAATCTGTTCTATGCGCTTTTGAAGATTTTATGCCGTGTAAAGCTCCATTTTGGTTTTTCCGACTTCATCCCGGATTTTTTTGAGAGCTTTGATTTCCGTCTGACGGATTGTCTCAGTTGAAACGCCGAGCGAGGCTCCGAGTTCCCGCAATGTCGGAACATTAACCTGTCCGTCGAGATTGTAGCGGCTTGATATGATAACCCTTTCCTTTTCCGAGAGCTTTGCGACCAGCTCTTTGATATTGCTTTTTGCACATTCCATGAAGAACTGCTGCTCAGGATTGTATGTAAAATCAGGGATAAGGTCGCCGATTGTGTTGGCATTGTCTTCGCCACATTCACAGTCGAGGCTCGTGCATGTGAAAAGGCAGTTCAGGCTGTCTTTGAGCTCTTTTTCGCTGATTCCGAGAGAGCTGGCAAATTCCTTCAAACTGGCTTTTTTGTCATTTTTGTCCGCATAATAGTCGCGGATGTCAGAAATTTTTCTAAGAATCTCTTCTTTTCGCTGCGGAATTGAAATCATGTTCGTCTTGTTGTGAAGAAATCGAAGCATATACTGTAAAATCCACGGATAAGCGTAAGTTGAGAATCGGGTTCCGTGAGAGCCGGAAAATTTTTCTGCCGCAAAAATAAGCCCAAGATTTCCTTCCTGAATCAAGTCCATTATCGAAACCTTGTATGTGCTTTTGAATTTCGCTGCGATGCTCACGACGAGACGGAGATTTGAGTTGACGAGCCTGTTCAAGGCTTTTTTGTCTTTCGCCAGGATTTTACCCGCAAGTTCTTTTTCTTCCGCTGCACTCAAAAGCGGAAATCTTTGAATTTGTTTGAGATACGATTCGTACATTTTCATATAAAACTCCCTTGAAAAACTGTATGCAGAAATCGTGCCAACTTATAAAATTAAATTGAAAAATACGAAATTGAAGATGTAAATATTGATAATGCAAGAAAATGTGAAGAGAAAAAAATATTGTCGTTAAAAAATCAAAGATGTTGGGAGTATAAAAAAGTTATAAAAATTTATTTCTTGTGTATAAATTTGTGCACAGTGCTGAGAAAAAAATTGTAACTGTATAAAAAATTATACGGGGCAATCAACTTGCTGCGGCTGTTCCGCGGCTCAGTCACCCTCGGCCGCTTCCCTCGCTAACGCTCAGTCCAGTGGCTGGCTCCGCCACCGCTCCATAGCCGTGCCTCATTTTTTTTGCAATTAAAATTTTAACGCAGTATTCTACAATTTCAAGTTTTTTGGTAAAATAATTCTATAAAAAGAAACGATTGTTTCATTCAAGGAGATTTTTATGTACGTTACATGTTTGGATATGGAAGGCGTTTTGGTTCCAGAAATCTGGATTGCTTTTGCCGAAGAAAGTGGAATCCCAGAGCTTAAACGCACAACCCGCGATGAGCCTGATTATGACAAACTCATGCAGTTCCGAATCAATATCTTGAAGGAGCACGGCCTCACACTCAAAGACATTCAGAATACAATCGCAAAAATTGACCCTCTCCCTGGCGCAAAAGAATTTTTGGACAAGCTCCGTGCAAAGTGCCAGACAATCATTTTGAGCGACACTTTCGAAGAATTCGCAGCCCCGCTCATGAAAAAAATGGGCATGCCTACAATCTTCTGCAACTCCCTTGAAGTTGACTCAAACGGCTTCATCATGCGCCACAAAATGCGCTGTGAAAAATCAAAGCTCACAACTGTCAAGGCCTTGCAGTCAATCGGTTTTGAAACTATCGCTAGTGGCGACAGTTTCAACGACCTCGGCATGATTCAGGCAAGCAAAGCCGGCTTCCTTTTCCGCACAACCGACAAAATCAAAGCCGACTACCCGAACATCCCATCCTTCACCGAGTTCGATGAGCTTTACGAAGCAATTTGCAAAGTGATTGAGAAATAGGTATTAAAACTGGGTGGCTTAAGATAATAAAAGCCGTATGGATGAAGTAAAGTTCACTTAATCCATACGGCTTTTTGTTTTCATTTAAAATATGCTGTTATAGTCGAAGTTCATAAAAAAATCTTCTTCGGATTTTATATAATCTTCAACATTATTTTTTGTTATACGATATTTGTCTTCTTCTTCCTTCATGAGTCTTAACATTTCAGAGTTTATCTGTTCATCATAATGACCTGTATCCTTGTATCTGTCCAAATTCAAAATCCAATCTTTTCTTGAATTGAACGAAAACAAATGTATATTTTCGCATTGAACGAGCATCTTTGCTGCGATGGCTTCTTCTTTCAATCTTTTTGAAAGTTCTCCGTTTTCATACAGCTCACCCCATGCTACTATGCTGTGGGGGGGAGAAAAATAATAGAACTGTGTTTCTGGATTTTTTAAGGCAAGATTAACGATATTGTTTTGAACATTTTCACGAACCCTTTTATCGTCATTTGTTGTAAATTCAGAGATTGATTCTGTTTTTTTGAAATCATTTCTGTTTTTAAGAACTTCGCTTTTACCAAATCTTTGTTCTTTCATCCAGTTGGCATATTCATCAAATGATGTTATGCCACTAGGATGTCCCATTAATTGTCTAGAACAATTTTTTAAAAGAAGCATAAAAACACTCGTGTTCCAAAAGTATTTGACATCATCGACTTTTGTATCATTGTAGAGATATTCTGGGTATATGAAATGAGTTCGTTTTTCTTTACTATCCCAGTTTATGACATGAGAATCAAGCGAGCGAATAACATATTTTATATTATGATTTGAAAATCCTTTTTCAATGTTGTTTGTTATTTCATAAAATGTAGCTCCACTGAAAGGAACTTTTATTGAATTGCAATGAAATAGCTCATTAAATTCTGAGCTTTTGAAGTTTTCTGACATGGATGAGCCTGTTATGATTGCATCATAGTCAAAATTCTTTATTATTCCATCATTTAAGTAACGCTCGTTTTTTATTGTTAGTTCATAAAAGAACAAATTTGTGTTAGGTTTGCGATAATGAAAAAATGGATCAATAAAAATTGTAAGAATAGCAATACCTAAAAGTATTGGAAGAAATGCTAAGCAATATAATCCAAGCCATTTTTTTGTTTTCATATATGTCTCCGCTAAAAATCAAAATACAAGAAAACTGAATTTCTACTCAAGAATATAATACAGATATCGGTAATAATTGCCGCAAAAAGAATCCATTTTTTGTTTTTCTTAAAACGGTTGTTCACAATTTCAATTACATTTGGCATAAAAAAGACAATAACAGCAAGAATAATTAGCATCAAAATTATGAAAATTTGATTTGCTGATATAGCCATATTAGATATTGAGTTTATGTCAATCATTTTTGACATAATTTTAAGACCTCGTTTTACCCCACCTCGGAAAACTGTCCAGCCAGCCATTACACATGCAAATGTAAGTATAGATGATAATAATTTGGGAAATTTTAAATTCCGTGGTTTTGAAAAATATTTCCATGTATGGTTTATGACAAGCAAAACTCCGTGCCACATTCCCCACAAAATATATCTAAATCCTGCGCCATGCCAAAAGCCGCTTATTGACATTGCGATAAACAGATTGAGCATTTTACGCGCCTGACCTTTTCTGTTTCCACCAAGAGGAATGTAAAGATAGTCACGAATCCAAGAGCCGAGGGTCATGTGCCATCTTCTCCAAAATTCTATCGGGGACTTCGATTTGTATGGCGAGTCAAAGTTTATCGGGAAGTCAATATTAAGCATTTTGCCTAAGCCAACAGCCATTTCTGAATAACCAGAAAAATCAAAATATAATTGAAATGTATATGCAAAAACTCCAATCCATGCTCCAAGAATAGAAAGAAACTCTGCTGATTCGAAATATTCATCAACTACCGGAGCAAGTGAATCGGCAATCACAACTTTTTTGAATAAGCCGAACAAGAAAAACATTAGTCCCTGTGTAAAATTATCAAGATTTAATTTATGTCTTTCTGTTTCATTAAATTGTGGAATCATTTCTGAATGGTTGATAATCGGACCTGAAATTAAATGCGGAAAAATCATTACAAAAAGAACATAGTCCACGAATGAGCATGGTTTTGTATTTCCTCTGTAAACATCAATTAAATATGCTGTCTGCGTGAAAGTCCAGAATGAAATACCGAGTGGAAGAACGATATTTAGAAGGTTCCAGTCTGTGTGTGCGATTTTATTTATTGATTTGATGAAAAAATCTGTGTATTTGAAATAACAAAGAAGAGCGATATTAATCGCAATTGCGATAAATAGTATTATTTTTTTATTTTTAGCTTTATCAATGACTATGCCGGAAAGAAAATTCCAGAGAATAGAGCCTGCAAGAAGCGGAACAAAGCGAATGTCCCAATATCCATAAAAGAAAAAAGATGCAGCTGCGAGCCAGGCATTTGAAAATGTTATGCTCTTTTTTGAAATCAAAAAATAACCAAAAAGTGTTATAGGCAAAAAGATGAATATGAATTCGTAAGAGTTAAAAAGCATTGGAATTCCTTTTTTAATGAATAGACAAGTATTTTAAAATATTAATCAGAAATGCTCAATAGTTCCACTTCCTCTTTGGTGAGCTCCCGGTAGCCGCCGAGAGGAATGGCCGGATCAAGTTCAAGCTCGCCCATCTTTACGCGCTTCAAATAAACGACTTCATTTCCAAGCTGGGCGAACATGCGCTTCACCTGATGAAATTTTCCTTCATAAATCGTGAGAAGGCAGTCAATTTTCGGGGCGTTGCGGGGTGTCCCCGCAGAAGGGGGTGTGGGTGAAAGCCCGGCTTGAACCCCAGGGGGAAGGCTTTCCCCCTTATCATTTCTAACTCCTAACTCCTCACTCCTAACTTCAAACTGTATTTCCGCCGGTTCTGCATCAAAGCCGTTTTCGCTTCCCTCGCGGTCAATCCAGAAGCCTTTCGAAAACTTTTCAGTGTATTTTGCTTTTTCTTCTTCGGTGAGGCTGTCGCGTAATCCTACGGCGTAAGTTTTCGGGGCGTGAGTTTTTGGTGCCAGGAGCCTGTGCGTGAGCTGACCGTCCGTCGTTAGAATCAAAAGCCCTTCCGTGTCGATGTCGAGCCTGCCCATGCAGTGAAGCTCTCCGCCCAGGAATTTGTGGCGCAATGAATCGTCAAGCAAATCAAAGACCGTGCGGTGCTCGCCGTCCTTGTTTGCGCACACTACATCCTGACACTTGTTCATCATGATGTAGACATCGTGCTGAAGCCGGATTTTTTCGCCGTCAACAATCACTTCGTCTTTTGAAATGTCAAGCTGAAAGCCCGGATCGTATACGAATTTACCGTTCACGCTCACAAGCTCGTCACGGAGAAGCTTTTTGACATCTTTTCGTGAGCCGAACCCGTGATGAGCCAGGATTTTATCTATTCTATCCATTGTTTATGCCTGCCTGTAGTCTTTTAATTCGAACATTTGAGAATCATTTTTCAATTCCTCTCACATCGTGTTCATTGAACTGCGGGCAATATCTTTTTCCATTTCGGCATAATTCTCTTGCTTCCATGATATATCGCTGAGAAAATCTTTTTCATCTTTGCGGAGTTTTACAGTGCGCGCGAATGTCACATCTCTTAGAGAATGTTTCGTATGATTCATATATATAATTTACATGGAGACTGATTTTGTGACAAGAAAAAAATAATTATTTCGCGATTTCTAGAATTCTTTTTATAATTTCGACAGCTTCTTGATGTTTATTTTTAGGTAGAAGTTCTAATTCATCTATTGAAACCGCAAGATTTGTTTTATATGCAAGTTCTTTTCTTGAGATGCCTTGATAATCTAATTCAAAACACACTTTTTCCCAAAATGACATATCTTATGATATGAACATTTGTCGTATGCTTTCTAATAATTGTAACTTGTGTTACTATGTTTTACAAAGGCGATAATAGTTACAAAAGCACTTGTAAATGTACTTTTGTCGTTTTGGGGAAACTTAACATGGATTATAAAAAGTTACGCGAAGAACCATTGAAAAGTGCCGTTCAGCAGGATTATTTTAAAAACTGATATGTTGTGCCTTTTGTCAAGATAAAATCTGTATTGCGCTTTACGGCTTTATTGCAGTGTCCGGCTTTAAGATGTTCCAGTATGTTGATTTGAACAAGAACAAAAACCTGTTTGTAGCAAGCGTGATTTTCATTACCGGTGTTGGTGGCATGGTCATCAGCTTTTGCAAGGTTGAAATCCGTACCGTTGCCTGTGCGCTCATCCTGGGAATCCTGACCAACCTGCTTTTGAGCGGCGAAAAGGACGACGAAAAAAACAGCAACTGCCAGGGGAAAGCCTTCCCCTGGCCCGCACTCCGTTGCGGGCCACCCCTTCCAGCGGGGCAATCACGCTGCTTTTCAGCCCCGCAACGCCCCCACGGTCATTGTTTCTGAAAAACTGCAGAGATGTATTTACCCTCTCCCGCGTTTATAACAGGCCAGGTGACTGTCGAGCCGTCAGACGTTACCGTCGCAGTCATTTTTGCTTCACCCTTAGTAAAAATTATTGTAGTTCCGTTTATCGAATAAGTTCCCGGACTTAAACCGGCCCAATCCACCAGATTGCCTCCTGTTGGTGTAAGCGTCCAGGTATTTTCGCTTGCGGCAAAAACCAGCGTACAGTAATTGCTTTCATCAGCCCTTTCATACATGCTGTCTGCTGTCGTTCCCATTTTGGCGCTTGTGGTTTTATAGGTTTTTCCGGCAACGACATCTTTCACATAAACGGCAGAAATGAACTGATTCTCACCCACTTCCGTAACGGGCCAGGTGATTGTCAATCCGTCAGATGTTACGGTCGCATCCATTGTTTTTCCTGCCATAGTTCCTGTTGTAATAGTAAAAGTTACTGCAGTTCCCTTCATCGAATATGAGCCTGCGCATGCCATCCCGCTCATACGATCTCCAACAGGTGTCATTGTCCAGGTATTTTCGTTTGAGGCAAAAACCATTGTGCAGTAATTGTTTGCGTCCACGCCGTCATCCATGCTGTCTGCTGAAGTTCCTCTTTTTGCGCTTGTGGTTTTGTAAGTGTTTCCGGCAACGACATCTTTTGTTACCGTTATTTTGCAGGCCGCAGTTTTGGTCGTATCTTTCTTTGATTTTGCGGTAACCGTCGCTTCGCCCGCAGCCACGGCAGTTACAAGCCCCGCTGAACTGACGGTCGCCACGGTTTCTGTATCGGAAGTCCAGGTAACTTCCTTGTCCGAATCTGCAAGGTTTGTTCCCGTTACGGTAGCAGTAAGCTGTACCGTATTAGCAGCACCAGCCTTGCCGATGAACAGTTCTTCAGCCGGTTTATCCAATTCTACTTTTGTAACAGAGGCAATCTGACCGCCGCTACCGTTATCTCCATCATTCGAGCAGGCTGCAAAACATAAAAGCAGCAGTGCCGGAAAAAGCACATAGAAAAACGTAAAGGGAGATTTCCCCCCCCCGTTTACTATACAATTTTACAGTTAGCATAAAAACCTCCGTTTCTCAACAAAACTTCATGTAATTCTAACATACATTTGAGGAAAGTCAAATTTTAAATCTATTTTATGGGCGGAAGCAAAACAAGGAACAAATCACGATATTTATGAAAGTTTTGTACAGCTGATTCTTACAATCGGAAAAGAAAAGACTTTTGAAAAATTTCTTCCGCCAAAGTATATCGGGGCTTTTGATGCGGAAAAATTTGCATTTATTGAGTATCACAACATTCAGGAAGTTTTTTATCAGAATGATTTTAACTGGAATGTTACTCCTTCAAATCATGACTCAAAAGAATTCAAACAGCTGCATGAACTTTGCGAGAATCTTTTGCAGGAAAATTCCATTCTTTTCAGATATAAAACCCAGTCCGAAGAACTGAAGGAGTTCATCAAACTGAATTTCAAGACGGACAAGGATATTTCCGAGAAAATAAGTGTCACAAAGAATAATTTTACTTTCGTTTTTCAGAAATGGCTCGAATTCGTTGAACCTACAATTAATGTTGATTGGGAAAAAGCGAAGAAAATAGGAAGAAAGACAGAGAGTTTCAGTCAGATTGTTTAATCTTTAGTTTATTCCATAATCAAAATCATATTTCTTGCTTCTCCTCCGTAAATTCATGGCTCCCTTTACTGAGCAGCAGGTCGGCTGTAAAAAGGCGTTCAAATCTAATTTCATGAGTGAATTTTTGAAGGACTTTTTAAATGGAAAAATTTCTGTAAATGAAATTGCGACTGGCTCAATGTCCGAAAATGTCTTGTTTGGGAAAAATTACGGGGCGTTGCGGGGGGTCCCCGCTGAGGGGGTAGGAGAAAATGGCGAAGCCATTGTAGCCGAGGGGGAGACTTCCCCCACCAAATTTTCAATTCAGGCACAAGATGTGTATGACGCGGGGCTTGAACTTTGGAAATACTATCATACTCAGCCAAAAGCAAATCCTGACGCTTCGTTTTATGATATCCGAAAATTTTTTCAGGGCGAAACAAAAGGCCGCATGAACCCAAGCTCGGACGATGAAACATACACGGAGCTGATTGGCGATTTGAGGGCAAAAATGAAAGTCCTTGCAAAGAAAATTGAAATCGGAGTGTACAAATACGGATTTTTGAAGTAATCCATATCTGTTTTCTCCACAAAATTTTCCATTTTCAACTTTCAGTTTTCCATTTCCTACCTTTTCTCAATCGGCACATACTCGCGCTCTGCGAAGATGTTCTTGTATGCCGGACGGTAAATCTTTCCGCCTGCAACGATTTCCTCGATTCGGTGTGCGCTCCAGCCTGCGATTCGGGAAACTGCGAAAATCGGCGTGAAAAGCTCGCGCGGAATGTTGAGCATTGAGTAGACGAAGCCTGAGTAAAGATCGACATTCGCACAGATTTTCTTTTCGTCGCCGTGCTTGTTGTAAAGAATCTCCGGGCTGAATTTTTCGACCATTTTGTAGAGGTTGTATTCTTCCTCAAGTCCTTTTTCGTGTGCAAGTTTTGCGGCCTTGTCGCGGAGAAGTGTCGCGCGCGGGTCGTTGATTGTGTAGACTGCGTGGCCCATTCCGTAAATCAAGCCTGTGCGGTTGAATGCTTCTTTATTGGCGATTTTTTCGAGGTATCGTTTTACTTCTGTTTCGTTCGACCAATCTTTTACATTTTCCTTGATGTTGTCCATCATTTCGGCAACCTGAATGTTTGCTCCACCGTGACGGCGGCCTTTGAGAGAGCCGACTGCCGCGCCGATTGCTGAATATGTGTCGGTATCAGCGGAAGAAACGACATGAACCGTGAGAGAAGAGTTGTTACCACCACCGTGCTCAGCATGAAGAATCAGCGCAAGGTCGAGCAATTTGGCTTCTTCGTCCGTGAAAGCCTTGTTGTTTCGGATGAGCCGCAAGAAATTTTCTGCTGTTGAAAGCTCCGGAAGCGGATTATGGATGTACATCGATTTTCCGTCGTAGTAGCGGCGTTTTGCCTGATAGCCGTAAGCCGTGAGCGTTGAGAATCGTGAGATAAGCTCGATACACTGTCGCAGGACATTTGAAAGCGAGCGGTCTTCCGGATTCTGGTCGTAAGAATAAGATGCGAGTACGCCGCGCGCAAGTTTGTTCATGATGTCGGCAGAAGGAGCCTTCATAATCATGTCTTCAGTGAAGTGTTCCGGGAGCTGGCGCAGACTTCCGAGATACTGCTTGAAGTGGTCGAGTTCTGCCTGTGTCGGAAGCTCACCAAATAATAGAAGATAAACGCACTGTTCGTAGCCGAACTGATTGTGAGTCTCAGCATCGTTAATCAAATCTTCGACATTGTATCCGCGGTAGACGAGGCGGCCAGGAATTGCGATTTTCTTTCCGTCCTGAACCTCATAGCCGACTACATCACCGATGCTGGTCAAGCCTACAAGAACACCTGTTCCGTTTTTGTTTCGGAGGCCGCGTTTGACATCGTATTTGTCGTAAAGGCCTTTATCGATTGGGTCATTTCGTTCCGCAAGAACGGACAATCTGCCGATAAACAAACTTTCTGATTCTGTCATAGCGCACTCCTAAAACTCCGCGTTAGCGGCATTGCATGGATGCAATGAATATGCGAGTTTTTGCTTTGCGAAAACTCGGCCACAAAAAAATCACAAGGAGGTGATTTTTTTGTGCTGCTCCTTTGCATATTTATGCAATTTTTGTGAAAATATATCTATAATTATACAAATTTGTGCATATCGTTGCAAGAAAAAAATTAGCAATTAAAGGGGGAAAGCCTTCCCCTCGCTCCAACCACCTTCGGTGTTTTCCGCTACCCCTTCTACGGGGACGGTTCAGGCACAGCCTTCACCGAGACTCGCGCGAGCGTAGCGAAGAAACCTTCCTCGCAGGTTTTGTCGGCTATCGCCGTCGCTCCCTGCCGCCTTCGCAGCTTAGCTGCTCGGAGACTTGCTCAAAAGTCGTCTCACGACTTTTGTCGGCTATCGCCGTCGCTCCCTGACGCGCTCGAAGCACAGCTTCGAACGAGACTCCTATGTTTTATGTCAAGCCCCTGTTTTTTTTTATTTTAAGCACTCTTCAAAGCTTTTTCTGCAAGTTCAGAGAACTGGGCTACGGAAAACTTCTTTGGAGAGTACGGTTTTCCAGATTTTAGAATGGCAAGCAT
>NZ_JAFRNB010000019.1 GCF_017430385.1 Treponema sp. | reverse complement strand
GCGCGGTCAGAAATGAAAACGCGGCCTTCCCAGTCAATTCCGTTGTCTTTGAGCATCTGAAGCTCGTTGAAAAGTGCCTCCGGGTCGATTACCATGCCGGCACCAAGGAAAACAGATTTGTTCGGATACAAAATTCCAGACGGAACCTGATGAAGAGCGAACTGCTTGCCATCTACTACGATTGTGTGGCCAGCGTTTGGACCGCCTGCATAACGAACGACATATTTAGCATCTTCTGCCAAATAATCAACAATCTTTCCTTTTCCTTCGTCGCCCCACTGAGCGCCGATAACAACGACCTTCATAAAAGCCCCCAAAATCACGCGTTTCTACGCAAAAATACATTTTATAATATCAGAATTTGAAGATTGTTTCAATTAAGCAAAAATAAGCAAAAAAAATGCCCTCTCAGAATGAGAGGGACAGAATCAGAGCGCCAGGCTATGGAGTACCGCCGCAGGCGTTCTGAAATGACTGAAAGGAATGGAAGAATGAAGCGACAGCGGAAGTGCGGAACAGCCGACCGCCAGAAGGCGGTGGCGCCCAGATTATGCGTTCTTCTTCTTTTTGAGCACTACGCATGCACAGACTGCAATTGCTGCGAGTACTGCAACGATGATGACAATGATTGCGGCCGGTGAGCTGCTTCCTGATGCGGCTTTTGCGCCTGCGTAATCAAGAGAAAGATTTGTGAACTCAACATAAGCGTTTCTTGAAGTGAATGCGCCTACATACATGTTGTCCTTGTCGTTCTCACCGAGGTTGACTGTGTATGTGACCGGCTCTTCCTTTCCGTATTTGACTGTGAATTCCTGACCTTTCTTTACGATTGAAAGCTCTACGACAGTGTTTTTTGCTGGAACTGATTCTACGACATGCTCGTTTTCATTGAGAACTGTGTCGATTCGTGCAAAGCCTGCGGCCCAGTTTTCATTTTTGATTTTGAGAGGAGCTGCTGCAACATAATTGCTGTTGAATCCGGCAACATTTTCGTCGATGAGAACATTGTCGCGTGCCATGAGTCCGAATGAAACCTGATTGTTTGACTTGAGGTTAAGGACTTTTGCAGTTGCTTTGATTGTGAAGTCTTTATCGACAGGCAATTTCTGGAAGTAGAACAAAATTCCGTCCTCAGAAGATGCGATTTTACCGACATCCTTGCTGCCGTCTTTTTTGCCGGAATGCATTGTGACGCCGGTTTCAGTCTCTTCGATTCCGAAATAGTCTGGATTCTCTGGATTTTTTGCGCCGCCGATGTTTCCGAATGCAGAACCCCACCAGGGCTCTTTTGTAATGAATACAGAGCTTTTTTCTGTTGGAGCACCGAATCCTGGCTCTACATAAGCCGGATTTTTGAGACTTTCAAGGCTGTATGATGGTGAAGGAAGATTTGCAACAAGGAAGCCTTTGAATGTTGAGTCTTTTGATGCGATGTCCTCTGCGAGCATTTTTGCTACGACTGCGGCTCCGTAAGCGTTCAAGTGTGTTGAATCAAGGGAAGCCTCTTTTGAGCCTGTCATTGCATGGAATTTCTTTGCTTCTTCGCCTTCTTTTTCGTAGAGGGCTTTTGTGTTTGCTGTCTGGTCTGCAACGACGATGTTAAGCTCTTTTCCCAAATCCCGGATTGCTTCCGGGTAATCTCCGCCTGGGAATTTTTCGTCACCCTTTGTGACATGGACGACTGAGCCAGAATATTCACCTTTCGGGCTGTATCGGACGATTGGAGTAACGAGGATTGGTGTTGCGCCTGCATCCTGAGCAAGCTTGATGTAGTTGTGATAAAGCGAATACTGGAATGAGCCTTCATCATCTTTTCCCATGTTCGGGTCTGTGAAACGCTCTGCTTCAAGTTTTTCATCATTGTGACCGAATGCGATTACAAGATAGTCACCTTTGCGGATGTTCTTTTTGAGGATGTCGTAATTTACTGCTGAGCCTGAATCAGAAATAAAGCTGATTGATGAGCGGCCGCTTACTGCGAGGTTTACGACGGCAGCTTTTGAAGGGTCAAGATAATCCTGAAGTTTTGTTCCGAATCCGAATCGCGGGATATAATACGGATCGTTGAAAGGCGATGCGGTCGAGTCTCCGACGATAAAGATTCGAGAAAGGCCGCTTGTGCTTGGAACAGAGATTTCTTTTGCAACGACGGCTTCTGTTTTCTCAAGTTTTGCTGTTGCTGCATCCTGAGCAAAAGCAGAAAAGGAAATGGAAGCGAGTAGGGCAATGCCCGCAATAAATGTTTTTTTCATTTTATTTCTCCATAGAATATAGGAATTTGATTCAGTATAAAACGAGTTTTTTGAAATAAAAAGTTAAAATAAAGATGTGAATTTGTCGGATTTTGTCAGATTTATACAACTATTGTCCTATTTAAAAATGTTTTAAATTCCTTTAAGATTGTCCTACTAATTTAAAATTGGAGTAAAAAATGGATTCTGTAATGCTTGCAAAAAATCTTGCGTTCTTGCTTTATCTGGGATTTATGATTTACATCGGTCTTCGGAACGCAAGCAAAAACAACAGCTCATCAGACTTTTTCTTGGGCGGACGAAAGGTTGGTCCGTGGGTCACGGCTCTTTCTGCTGAGGCTTCGGATTCCAGCGCATGGCTTTTGATGGGCTTGCCTGGCTTGTGCTATCTTGGTGGCGTTCGCGAGACTTTCTGGACTGCGCTTGGTCTTATCGTTGGAACTTACCTCAACTGGCTTTTCGTTGCAAAACCTTTGCGCAAATGCTCAATTTCTTTCGGTGACTCAATCACAATTCCTGAGTTCTTCTCAAACCGATTCAACGACAAATCTCATATCCTTTCAATCGTTTCGGTTGTCCTGATTGTATTCTTCTTCACGATTTACACGGCTTCAGGATTCGTTGCCTGTGCAAAACTTTTCAACTCAGTTTTCGGACTTCCATATCACGCAGGACTGGCAATCGGCCTTGTCGTAATTTTGTGCTACACAATCACAGGCGGGTACACCGCAGTCTGTACTACGGATTTCGTTCAGGGAACTTTGATTTTCGTTGCTTTCGTGGTTTCAGCCACAATCGCAATTTTTGCTTTGGGTGGTCCTAGCGAGGCAATTGCGCAGGTTCAGGCATTTGATGCTCGTGCGCTCGCAAATGAATTCGGCGAGAATTTACAGAAAGCTTTTGAAGGAAACAAATCTTACAGCGGAATGGCAATTATTTCGGCTCTCGCATGGGGCTTGGGTTACTTCGGAATGCCGCACATCATCGTCCGTTTCATGGGAATCCGCTCAAACGAGGACATCAAAAAAGCCCGCCGAATCGGTACAGTCTGGATGGTCATTTCTTATGTCGGAACATTCTTAATCGGTACTTTGGGCACGGCTTATCTTTTGAAGCACGGCGTTCTTCTTGGAACTGGCAGCGAGGAAGTTGCTGTGGCCGGTGTAACTCAGTTCGGCGACGCTGAGACTGTTTTCAGCGCGACAATGCTCAAAATGTACCCGGCTTTCATAGGCGGAATCTTCTTGTGTGCGATTTTGGCTGCCTCAATGTCAACTGCGGATTCTCAGCTTCTTGCGGCTTCAAGTGCGTTCGGGCAGGACATCTACAAAGGAATCATCAACAAGAATGCTGATGAAAAAACAGTCCTTAACATCAGCCGATTCACGGTCTTCTTCATTTCATTGATTGCGCTCTTCCTTTCGCTCAATCCGAATTCTTCAATTTTCGGGCTTGTTTCTTACGCTTGGGCTGGCTTCGGCGCAACATTCGGTCCGCTCGTTCTCCTTGCTCTTTACTGGCGAAAAACAACGGCTAAGGGCGCAATTGCAGGTCTTATCACAGGATTTGCGGCTGTCGTTTTGTGGCACAATATTCCGGCTTCAGTCCACAAGATTTTCGGCCTCTACGAAATTCTGCCGGGCTTCGCAGTTTGTCTTTTGTTCACAGTTGTTGTCTCTCTCCTTGACAAAAAGAAGGACGAAAAAGTGCTCACTCAGTTCGATGCCTACAAAGAAATGAAAGACTAAATTTTTCTTCATAATTAAAAAGATTTCTTTTGTTTTTCTAAAAACCTTCTGTTATAATGGAATTCATGTTTTAAGCTTCATTTGGATTCCACTGTAACGGGGGTTTTTCTTTGAAAAAACGCAGCCTGACATTCAAATTCTCATTAATGTTTGTGGGATTCACATTCGTAACTCTCGTTTTCGGTTCAATTCTTTCTTATCTAAATCAGACCAATCTTTATAAACAGCAACGCGAGGAAAGCATACGCTATGTTGCATCATATCTTGAAGAAGTAATCACTTCTGATGGCTCAGATTTTTTGTGGTGGCAAAAATATTTTGTTGAGCATTACAAAGACCTTTTGGTTCCGCATGATTTTGGCCCCAAAGAAATTCAAGAAGCTCGCCATAAGTATGAAAATCTTTTCTTAAAAAAATATCCCGGAATGATTCTCGGCGTGGACATTTCGTTTGACGAGCTTTCTGAGGATGTAAAAACAGCTTATACAGTCTACAAGCATGAATATTATCTCGATAAATTCGAGCAGGCAAAACAAAGATTCAATTTGGCTTATGTTGAATATGTGATTCCAAACACAGCGGGTAAAAGCATTATGTATGCGCTTGATGCCTTGCGTGATGCAAAAATTGTTGACGATGAGAAATATATTGAGCTTGGAATAACGGTAACACATGCTTTCGAGGAACATCAAACAGAATGGGAGGCATGGATTTCGGGAATTCAGCCTACTGGTTATGACGCTTTTGACAATGAATTTGGCAAGACTTACGCTTACTATATGCCGCTTTACATCGGAACTAGAAAACTTGGATTGATTGGTGTAGAAGTTGAAATTGGCAAAGTCAACCATGAAATTCTTAAAGCGACAATCCGCCAGATGCTCATGATTGGCGGGGTGCTCGTTCTTTTCACGTTGCTTCTCCTTTCTATAATCCGAAGCCAGTATATTCGCAAACTTGTCAAGCTCAGTAATGTAATCGATGAATATTCTGAAAAGAAGAATCCTAAAATCGCAGAGTTGCTTAAAAAAGAAGTCACGAACGAGGACGAGATTTCCTCTATAATGGCAAAATTTGCCGATATGATTTACGAGCTGGAGCTTTATATCCAGAATCTCACCAAAACCAAGCAAGCTTTGCAGGATACAAGGCAGCAGGCTATCGAGCTGAATGAGCTTGCCATGAAGGACTCTCTTACTGGAATCCGAAACAAGACAGGCTATGATAAGGAAGTGCAGAAAATTGAGTGGGAAATGGCAAGCGGGCTTAAAAAAATCGGTGTGGTTATGATAGACCTCAACTTCCTCAAACGAATCAATGACACTTACGGCCACGACAAGGGAAATATCGCGATTGTCTCACTGAGCAGAATGGTCTGTCATATTTTCGAGCATTCTCCTGTATTCAGAATCGGTGGTGATGAATTCGTCGTGATTCTTAAAGGGCACGATTTGGAGAATATCGATGAGCTTGTCACCGAATTTAACTGGCAGCTAAAACAAGCGCACGACAATCCGACTTTGGAATATTGGGAAAAGATTTCTGCCGCAATCGGCTATGCAATTTACAATCCTGAAATTGATTCAGCTTATGAAAATATTTTCAAGCGTGCTGATGTTGAAATGTACAAGAACAAAAAGGCAATGAAAGCGGTTAGGGAAGAGTAATTTAGGTTCATTTTGATGCTAACGCGGGACTGTGTGATTGAGGCCATAAACTGCAAAATGAAGGATGATGTCGCAGATGAAAATTCCCGCAAGCAGGCATGAAATGAGCTTAAAGCTTTTTTCTGAAAGCCGTTTTCTGATTTTTAGAATCTCAGGAATTACGCCGTAAAAAAGCAGGAAGCCGAAAATGCCAAAAATTGCAACGGAACGAAGGCAGACATATCCGCCGATGTTGCCGAAATTCCACGGCTCGCTGTTGTAATCCCACAGTCGCAGACCGCCAAAACAGTGAAAAAGTACGAATCCGACAAAAAATTCAAGAATACCGCACACAAAAAAACTGATTAAGAAAACTGCCAGAGGATTTTTCTGGAAACGCCATATTGAAACAGTCATGAAAATGCCGCCGGCTCCGTAGATAGGAATCCAAGGGCCGAAAGTTGTTCCCCGTTTTACAAAATATCCCCATGCAAGGCGGTAGAAAATCGTCTCATAAACGAATCCGCCTATTGCGCTGAAAACACCAATCATCAGCACAATAAAGAGAAAATCCCGCATGTCAAATTCTTCATTTTTCAGCTGGATTCGCATGATTAGCCCTGAGAATATTTTACATCGGGAAATGCGATACCGCAAACAAAAAAAGCCGTGCAAGACATAAAAATCTCGCGCGGCTTTTGCGACAACGGCACGAATGTGCCGTACCGACCTTATTTTACTTCGCTGTCTTCAACGATAACTTTCTTCAAGTGCCAGATGTCGCGGACATAATCCTCGATTGTGCGGTCTGAAGAGAATTTACCTGCGTTTGCAATGTTGATGAGAGCTTTCTTTGCCCAGCCTTTTTTGTCTGTATAAGCTTTGGCAAGTGCTTCCTGTGCCTTGCAGTATTTGTCGAAGTCGGCAAGTACATAGTAGACATCTGGACGCTGACCTTCAACACCGTAGAGAAGTGAGTCATGCAACTCTTTGAAAATCTGTCGTGTCGGGTCATAAGTACCGTCAACGAGCTGCTCAACAACCTTTTCGAGCCGAGGGTTTCGCTCCAGATACTGCTGCGGATTGTATGAATGTTCTTCTTCCATTTTCTGGATTTCAGGAGTTGTGAGACCGAATACGAATCCGTTCTCTTTGCCAGCTTCCTCGAAAATTTCGATGTTTGCACCGTCGAGTGTACCCATTGTAAGCGCACCGTTGACCATGAACTTCATGTTTGATGTACCAGAAGCTTCCTTACCAGCTGTTGAAATCTGCTCGGAAACGTCAGCAGCAGGGAAAATCTTTTCTGCTACAGAAACGCGGTAGTTTTCGATGAATACAACGCGGAGTTTTCCACCGATTCGGCGATCATTGTTTACGCGCTCAGCAACTGTATTGATGAGCTTGATGATTGATTTAGCGCGGCGGTAGCCTGATGCAGCCTTTGCACCGAAGATGAATGTTCGGTTAGGAGCATTGTATGTCGGATCTTCGATGATTCGGTTGTAGAGGTACATGATGTGGAGGATGTTGAGAAGCTGTCGTTTGTACTCGTGAAGTCGTTTGACCTGAACATCAAAGATTGAATCCGGGTCAAGGAATTCGTTCTGCTTGTGCTTGAGGTATTCAACCAAAGCCTCTTTGTTGTGGCGTTTGATTGTGATGAGCTCTTCGAGAGATGCGTCATCATCAGCGAATTTTTCAAGCTCCTTGAGTTTTGTCAAATCCTTTTCCCAGCCGTGACCGATTCGTTTTGTGATGAATTCGGCAAGCTCCGGGTTCGCGCTCAAAAGCCAGCGGCGCTGTGTGATACCGTTGGTCTTGTTGTTGAATTTTTTAGGATAAAGCTCGTACCAGTCTTTAAGTTCCTGGTTTTTGAGAAGCTCTGTGTGCAATGCCGCAACGCCGTTTACGCTGAAACCTGCGTGGATTGCGAGCCAAGCCATGTAAACCTTTCCGTCGTGGATGATTGACATGTGGTTCTGCTTTTTGTAGTCGCTTGGATATTTTGCACGAAGCTCAATCATGAAGCGGCGGTTGATTTCTTCGACAATCTGGTAAATTCGAGGGAGAAGACCCTGGAAGATTGCGATGTCCCACTTCTCAAGAGCCTCAGCGAGGATTGTGTGGTTTGTGTAAGCGAATGTTTTCTGAACGATGTCCCAAGATGCGTTCCAGCCCATGCCGTAGTCATCCATGAGGATTCGCATAAGCTCAGGAATAGCGACTACCGGATGAGTGTCGTTAAGCTGAATTACATGGAATTCTGGGAATTTTGAGAAATCTGTGCCGTGGTCGGCAACAAAGTGATGTACCAAGTCCTGCAAAGAAGCAGATGTGAAGAAATACTGCTGCTTGAGGCGGAGAGCCTTACCAGTTGGACCTGAGTCGTTCGGATAAAGAACGCGGCTTACATTCTCTGCGCTGTTCTGGCGTACAACAGCCTCGTTGTACTTCATGTCGTTGAAGAGCTGCAAGTCGAAGCCGTTCGGGCTTGATGCCTGCCACAATCGGAGTGTGTTTACAGTGTTTGTGTCGAAACCGACAATAGCGATATCGTAAGGTGTAGCTGTTACTTCTTCTGCGTTTTCAATATAGAAGCGGTCCTGACCGTCCGGAGTCTTGCCGTATTTGATTTCGCCGCCGAATTTGACGGTAACAGCAAGGTCAGAGCGTTTGATTTCCCATGGATCGCGGTGTTTGAGCCAGTTGTCAGGATATTCTACCTGATAGCCGTTCTCAATGCGCTGCTCGAACATACCGTACTGATAGCGGATTCCGTAGCCGTGTCCAGGATAGTCCAAAGTTGCCAATGAGTCCAAGAAACAAGCTGCAAGGCGGCCGAGACCACCGTTGCCCAAACCAGCATCTGGTTCCTCGTCTTCGATAAGATTGAAGTTGATGTTCATGTCTTTGAGAACTTTCTTTACTTCATCTTTGATTCCGAGGTTGATGAGGTTGTTGCTCAATGCGCGTCCCATCAGGAATTCGGCTGAAAGATAGTACAACTGTTTTGTCGGCTTTTTTTCGTAAGAATTACGGGTTGCCATCCAAGCCGGCATAATCAATTCTTGTACCGAAGCAGAAACTGCGTCAAACAAGTCGTGACTGTTTGCCTGAGAAATGTCTTTTCCGTACTGTCGGCGAAGACGAGCGGAAAGATTCTCTCTGAATTTCTCTGCATCAAATTTCATGTGTTGCTCCTTTTTAACTCCGCAAAGCGGGTTACACATTTTTATTTGCTTATTAAAACCAAGATACTGTTTGCCACAAGGACATAGTGCTCTTGGGAATTCAAGGTTTCTTCCTCACCGCCAAGCAGGATTGCCGTGCGGTTATGGATTGAGGTGTCAATCGTGCGGTACCATTTGCGGCCGCTCGATGGCTTTGGAACAGTGATTGTCAAATCATGGATGTCCATGTTCATTGCGATGAAGAAATCATTGTCATCCTTTGGCAATCCGGCTGCTTTTCCGCCAAGACGGAAGCCCAGATAGCGGTTCATTTTCTTCCAGTCTGGAACTGTACCGTCGAAATTGAACCAGCTGATGTCAGGCGGCTCGTTGAACTGGCTTGTCGAAGCTCCGCCGAAGAATGTGCGGCGGTGGAAAACAGGATGCTGGTTGCGCAATGCGATGAGCTTCTGCACGAATTCTAGCATCTGCGAATTGTTGCTTAAGTCTTCCCAGTTGAACCAAGATGTTTCGTTGTCCTGACAGTATGCGTTATTGTTGCCGCCCTGTGTGCGCCGGACTTCATCGCCGGCGACGAACATCGGTATGCCCTGAGAAATCATGAGTGTTGTGAAGAAGTTGCGGAGCTGTGTCGCACGAAGATTTTCGATCTTAGGATTGACCGTTGGGCCTTCGTAACCGTAATTGTAGCTGAGGTTGTTGTCATTGCCGTCTCGGTTGCCTTCGCCATTGTCTTCGTTGTGCTTGTGGTTGTAAGTGACCAAATCGTTGAGGGTGAAGCCGTCGTGAGCCGTAATGAAGTTGATTGAATGAATCGGAGCGCGGCCACTGAGCGCATAGATGTCGTTGGACCCTGCGATTCGTGTTGCGGCTTCGTTTGCAATGTATTCGTCGCCACGGATGAAGCGGCGGATTCCGTCACGGTAATGGTCGTTCCATTCGCACCATCTTCCGCCTGGGAAGTTGCCGATTTGATAACCTCCGCCACAATCCCATGGCTCGGCGATGATTTTTGTGTTGCGGAGAATTGAGTCTTCGGCGATTCGTTTTGCGATAGGCGCGTTGTCGCAGATGAATCCTTTTTCGTCGCGGCACAATTCGCTTGCCAGATCAAAACGGAAGCCGTCAACATGCATTTCAAGAACCCAGTAATGGAGGCAGTCGATGATGAAATCCTGTACGACAGGGTGATTTGCATTGACCGCATTTCCGCAGCCGGAATAGTTCATGTAGTATTCTTTGTGGTCAGGAACAAGGTGGTAGAAGATTTTATTGTCGAAACCACGGAAATTGAGGGAAATTCCGTTTTCATTGCCCTCTGCGGTGTGGTTGAAAACAACATCAAGAATGACCTCGATTCCTGCGTTGTGAAGGGCTTTGACCATATCCTTGAATTCACGGACACAACCGCCCGGAGTTTTGTCGCTTGAATAAGAACATTTTGGAGCAAAGAAGCCGATTGTGCTGTAGCCCCAGTAATTCTTCATTCGTGCGCCGGTGCGAGGATTGACATTTGTATTTTCGTACTGGTCGAATTCGAAAACAGGAAGAAGTTCGACGGCAGAAATTCCAAGTGACTGAAGATAAGGAATTTTTTCGATGAGACCACGGTATGTGCCCGGATGCTCGACTTTTGAAGTAGGTGAAGCCGTGAATCCCTTTAAATGAGTTTCGTAAATGATGGATTTTTCGAGCGGAATAGCGAGCGGCTTGTCATCTTCCCAGTCGTAATCCTCGTCGTCAACGATTACACATTTTGGAAAACGCTCCATGTACTTGTCTTTTCCTGGAAGCATGTACTTGAAAACAGAGCCGGAAGTGAAAGCCTTAGCACGCGGGTCAAAAAGAGACTGCGTTTTGTCAAAGCGATGTCCGCGGCTCGGAGTGAAAGGACCGTCAACCCGATATAGATATAAATCCCCGGCTTTAAGCCCTTCGACAAAGACATGCCACAAATCGCCAGTGCGGTTTTCTTCAGGATTTAATTCGACAGTATGATACGGAGCCGCATCTTCTGCAGAATTATATAGTTCGAGAAAAACTTTTTTTGCATTCCTACTGAATACAGTGAAATACACACCCTTAGGCGTAACGGTAGTCCCAAGATTCATGGGTTTTCCCGCTTTAGTCCGAATCGAGTCCATATTAGGCACATTATAACACAGCATGTTAGAAAATTAAAGAAGAATTTCAGATAATCATACAATAGTCATAGAAAATTCGGAATTTTGGAAAGGTTTCCAAAATTTTAAATATATTTTTAATATAGAAAAACTCCCGAAAATTGTATGCTCAGCTAAGTTCCGCAAGTTCTTCCCAGCGGGCGTAGTCGGCGGTGAGTTTTGCTTCTACGGTCTTGTATTCTTCACCGGCTTCCTGAACTACTGTGAAATCCGAAGATGTCATCAGCTGCTCAAGCTCGGATTTTTTTTCTTCAAGCTCCATGATTTCCGCTTCAAGGTTCTCAAATTCTTTCTGCTCTTTGAAAGTTTTTCGGCGAGGCTTCGGGGGCGTTGCAGGGGTTGAGCCACCAACAGAAGAAGTTGTGGAAGATTTCGCAACAGACTGTTGCGAGTGGGAAACTTCCCCCATTGGATTTTTCGTTTGAGAAACAGAACTACCGTTAGTAAGTCCATTTGTTTCGGCAGAAAACTTCCCCAAACTTTCAGCTTTCCGTTTTCCACTTTCCGCATTCAACTTTCTGTTTTCCGTTTCCTCAAGGTAATCCAGATATTCGCTGCATTTTCCTACAAAACCCGAAACCGCACCGTCTTCTTCCATAATGAACATGGTGTCGGCGATTTTATCCATGAAATAGCGGTCGTGACTAACGATGAGTAGGCAACCTTTGTAGCCAAGAAGGAATTCTTCGAGGATATTCATCGTAAAGATGTCAAAGTCGTTGGTCGGTTCGTCGAGAATCAGGAAGTTCGGGTTGGAAATCAAAAGACGCACTAGGAAAACTCGTTTTCGCTCACCGCCGCTCAAAGTTGAGAGCATCGAGTGCTGGATTTTTCCCTCGAAGCCAAACTGTTTTAGGAAAAGGCTTGCGCTCAAAGTTCGTCCATCGTTCATTTGCACGACATCAGCGGCTTCTTTGATGTAGTCGAGCACGGTCATGTTCAAATCCTTGAAGACCGGGTTCTGCTGATAGTAGCCGAAAAATGTATTTTCGCCTTTAATGACTTCGCCCGAATCAGGTGATAAATTGCCTGTGATGATATTCAGAAGAGTCGATTTTCCGGAGCCGTTCCCACCGAAGATACCGATTTTTTCTCCCTTGCTGAACGTGTAAGAAAAATCTTTTAAAACCGGGGCGTTACGGGGTGTCCCCGTAGAAGGGGTAGCGGAAAACGCACCAGCGGTTGTAGCGAGGGGAAGACTTTCCCTTTTTGAGCCGCTTCCCCCTTCTGCAAAACCTTTCTGAAAATTCTTGCTTATCCCATGCAGTTCCAGAATCTTTCCGCCAAGACGACGGCCTGCGACCTCAAACTGAAAGCCTTTTTCCTTTGCGAACTTTTCACGATTAATGAGCTGCATGTCACGCTGGATTCGTGCCTTTGCCTTTGTTCCGCGCGCACACGGGCCACGACGGAGCCAGTCGCGCTCAAAACGAAGCACGCTTTCAATCCGCCGCTCGGTGTTTTCCTCAATCTCAGCTTCAATTTCCTTTTTTTCGAGATAGGTCGAATAATTGCCTTCGTAAAGTTTTAGGTGATAGCGGGCAAGCTCGTAGATATTGTTGCAAACTGCGTCGAGGAAGTAGCGGTCGTGCGTGACCATAAGAACAGTGCGCTTTGTGTCGTGGAGATAATTCTGGAGCCAGTAAATTGTCTGGATGTCGAGATGGTTGGTCGGCTCGTCGAGGAGAAGAAGCTTTGTGTCCTCAACCAGAACCTGTGCGAGCGCGACTTTTTTGACCATGCCGCCCGAAAGCGTGTTCATTTTTCGGCTCAGGTCGTTGATGCCGAGCGTTCCCAGGATCGAGCGAATCTGACTTTCGTAGTTCCAGAGATCGCCCTTGTCCATTTCAAGTGTAAGAGCGTCAAAGCGTGACTGCTGACCGTTAGTTAGACCATCTGCCATTTTGTCACACAAGTCTTCGTATTCATTGATTATTTTGAGTTTTGGACTTTCTGACTTAAAAATATGCTCGCGGATTGTATTTTCGCCGTCAAATTCAGGGTTTTGTGAAAGATAACTAACTCCCGATAGTTTGTTTATTGTAATCTGACCGTCATCCGCAGGCAGAACACCCGCAATTACATTGAGAAGAGTTGATTTTCCGGTTCCGTTGCGGCCGATAATAGCGGCTTTATCGCCTTCGTTGAGTCCAAAAGTAACTTCCTGAAAAAGCGGCTTTTCCCGCCCCATTTTAGATAGATTGTTTATAGAAAGAATGTTCATAGTTTACAATGCGACACGGATGTCGCTTTCCTTAAAAGCATGTTTATTCCACGACTGCATAAGCAGTCGTTACGACACGGAGGTCGAAGTATGTTCATAGCTTACTTTTCTTCCTGCCAGTCTTTGCTGCTTATAAAAAAATGGTCTCCTGAACGCCCGTCAATTCCTGTCGCAAATTCAATTCCATCTTCGGGACGCTGGTCTTTGAAATTTGAGAACGAGTACCAGTAAGTACATTCCACATCGTTATCATCATTGTCTACATATTCAGACGGAAACTCGTGGTAAAAGAAATAATTGCATCCGTCTCTTTCGATTAAAGAATTTTCATCGATGGGAAGTTTGATTCCGCAATAATATTTCGCAAAATTCTTTGACGCTTTTATGAATTCTTCTTTTGTCATTTTCTTCTGTCTTCCTCTTCTTTTATGTATGTTACCAGATTTACGAATTTTTGAGGCATTTTCTCATTAATTTTATCAATCGTCATGGATTCATCGTAAGCATACCAATTGAACTGCGAGAAAAAGTCCATAAATTCCTTGTTTGAAAATTTGTAGTCGTAAAGAGCAAAAACGGTGTTCCTCAAATAACGCAAATATCTTGTCTCGATTTTTGGAAGAACTTCCTTTTTGAAATATTCCGGGTCAAATTCATTGCGGAAATATGTAATCTCGTTGACAAAATATTCAATCACTTTGTAAAGGAACACATCATTGTTTTGAAATTGCATGTATGAGCTTCCTGTATAAACCGGCTCCTCGTAATAGTTCTTTTCGTAGTACGGTGTTTTTTCCGTCACAAAGCCGAATTTTGCGTATTCATGTGAAGAAGACCATGCCTCAAATCCATCAAGCCAGCAGCCTTTTCCGTCAGAAGATGTTATTCTTGGAGTGGCTTTGAGAAGGTTTTTGGTCTTGGTGTCAATGTAAAGGACAATACTTCCTTTTTGAATCGTGCAAAACTCGTAGGTGTAGGGCGGATTATTTGTAGTTTTGACTTTGTAATATTTTGCCAAAAATTTTTCGCCTGCAAAAAGCGGGAGAAAAGCAAAGCTCAGTGCGAGAATTAGAAAAATCTTTTTCATCTTTTGTTTTCCTCCGCGATTATCATATCTAGGATTTTTTTATGCTGGACGGAGATTTCTTTTTCGATTGTCTCACTAGTAACATTCGGATTTGGAAGATAGTCAAAAATGCCGGAGAAAATTTCCTGCAAATCTTTTGTTTTAAATGGATAGTTATAGTGAGCATAAATTGTGTTACGCAAAAGGCGGAGTTCTGATTTTTCCAGACATGAAAGAATCTCGGAAAATCGTTCTTCATCAACTGAATCGAAGCCATTCCGCCAAAAACATCGGACAAAGATTTTTTCAAGAGCATAGTCTGAAGGAAATACAATTTCATGCTCAAAAGACGAATCGGCGGGAGGTCTGTCATCAATGGCAGTTGAATCCACTCCGTCTATAATCACGGGCCTGTACTCCGCGCTGAGAGCTAGTTCGTGCGATATGCCGTAAACATAAACGCTGTCACGGTTTTCTATGCGATATTTTTTCCAAAGAATTTTCGTTTGAACCTGGTTTCCATCTTTTACATATACAGTTTCTTTCACTTTGGTTTCCGCAAACAAAGAAAAAGTGAGGAAAACCGCTGAAAGGAGGGAAACTGTTTTTTTCATGGAAGAATTATAGTAAATCTGCATGATTTTTGATAGGCTGAACAAAAATAATATTCAAAAACAAATGATTAAAAAAATGTAAGGAGAGCTTATGCTTATTCTTGTAAAAGTTTTACTTGGACTTGCCTTGATCGGAAAAGGCATTTACGGTGCGACAAATCCTAAAAAGGAAGAAATTCTTGCGGATTTGAGGGCAAAGCATGGCGACAAAGGGGAGAAACTTTACTATGCAAGTAATGTCATTCTCCCAATTGTTGCCGGTGTTATCTTTATGATTCCTGCAATCATCATTCCGATGCTTTACTAGAATCAGTGGGTTCCGTATCGCGCGCCTTTTATTGATATCTGCTGCCTGAGCGATTTGTCGAATTCCTTTATATCAGGGATAGCTTTTGTAATCATTCTTACGGTTCCAGAGCGAGTTCCCTCATAAAGCGATTTGTCAGGAATTCGTTTTTCGTAAATCAGGTTGCCGTTCTCATCATAATCACGGAAAATCTCAGAAGTTTCGATTTCAAGGTTGTCAATTTTATTTTTTTTGAATTTTTCATAATTATCCGTGATACTAATATAGGAGTATGTTCCGAATCCTTGTTTTATCTTGTCTCCGTCAAAATTGTAGGAATGGTAGCCAGTAACATCAAATGAAAGTCTTCCGTTTATATATAATTTATAAGGAAGACCAAGGTCTTTTGCTATGGTGGCTACATCAGTTGAAAGTGAATAACTTTTTTCTCTTGACGAGAATGCCAAATACTCTTTCCCATCATCTTCCGCAAAAAGTATGGTTTCACCCCGATTCTCTAGGAAGTCATCATCCGTATTGGAATAAGTTTTAGAAGGTAAGAAATGATATACGCCATCCTCAAGTTTTTTGATTCCATAACCAAGCGGTAAATAATATGCTTGTTTCCCGGAACTTAAAATCAAGGCATCAGGATTTTCCAGAGAAAAACTACATTCCGCATGACTTGAAGTTACAGTTATTTTAGAATCATCCCAGCGGATTTTCATGGAATCTGTTTTTGAGGTAAGACCGTCGCTTGCTATGTATTTGTATTCTGTCATGTCAGTGATGATGCCGTTGCAATACTGAAGACGATAAATCTTCATGTCGGAAAGCTTCTGATTGTCGATGTCAGAATATTCCGCGATGATGTAATAATTATCGCTTGATGTGTCAAAATCAATGCACCAGTCCGCATAATCAGATCTGATATTGAAAATCAAATTGAGCATTTTTGCGTGCTCTTCTGAAAGCTGAATGTCTGGATTTTGAGCTTCAATATTTTTTTTGCAGGAAACAAGCCCAAGCAAAGCTAAAGCCAGAATTGGCAGGAATTTCAGTTTTTTCATATTCTTCTCCAATATTTTGTTTATTGTAGTTTTGCATTTTTTTATATCTTAAACAAGATAAAGATTAGTATAGAATCGGCCTGAAATTTTCGGTATAATTTTTATCTATTAATCGCATAGGAAAATAAGGAGAAAACCATGAAAGTAATTCTTTTTAACGGAAGCCGCAACGAAAAAGGCAGCACATACACAGCATTGAATCTTGTCGCAGACTCGCTCAAAGAAAACGGCGTTGAGACAGAGATTTTCTGGGTTGGCGGAAGGGCTTTGACAGGCGAGATCGATGCCCTTGTTGACGAGGCAATCGAAAAAGTTCAGGGTGCAGACGGAATCGTGCTTGGCTCCCCGGTTTATTATGCTTCTCCGAGCGGTGAAATGGTCGCATTTTTGGACAGACTTTACTGGAAAGGCGAGAAATTCCTTCGCTTCAAGCCAGCAGCCGCAGTAACAGTTGCCCGCCGTGCAGGAACAACGGCTTGTCTTGATGTCCTCAACAAATACATCACCTACGCACAGCAGCCTGTAATCACATCACGCTACTGGAACATGGTTCACGGCTCAAACGGCGACGATGTAATGAAAGACGAAGAGGGAATCCAGATTATGCACACAATCGGCCGAAACATGGCATGGATTCTAAAAAGCATTGAGGCAGGAAAAGCAGCCGGAATCGCACAGCCAGAAAGCGAAAAGAAAGTCTGGACAAACTTTATCCGGTAAAAGCAGAATCTTAGTGCCTAGCCCATTCTAAAAAAAAATGCTACATTTTTAGGGTTAGACAACATTTCAGGAGTCAAAAAAATGAAAAAAACAATATTTGCGGCAATCTTCGGTTTGCTCGCAATATCTTTTGGAGGATGTAAACCAATGGACAAAGAACTTGGCGCAATCAAGGGTAGGGATGGTGTTTTCGCAATCATGGAAACAAGCAAAGGCTCTATCGTACTGGAGCTTTTCTACAAAAAAACACCGCTTACTGTAACAAATTTTGTAGGCCTTGCAGAAGGTACACTTGATGCAGCGAATGGAAAACATTTCTATGATGGACTTAAATTTCATCGTGTTATTGCTGATTTTATGATTCAGGGTGGTGATCCTGAAGGTACAGGCCGTGGCGGTCCGGGATATCGTTTTGCTGATGAATGCCGTGATGACCTGAAGTTCGACAAACCTGGCTATCTTGCAATGGCCAATGCTGGTCCTGGAACAAACGGAAGCCAGTTTTTCATCACTCATGTACCGACTGACTGGCTCAACGGAAAGCACACAATTTTTGGTCAGGTAGTGAATGCAGACAGCCAGGATATTGTAAACAAGGTTCAGCAGGGTGACAAAATTGTAAAGGTAACAATCGTCCGACAGGGTGCAGATGCTGAAAAATTCACTGCAACTCAGGCTGATTTCGACAAGCTCAGCGAGGAAGTCAAAAAAGCTAACGAAGAGGCTAAGGCAAAGCAGATGGCTGCTTTCACTGAGGGCTGCGAAAAAGATTCAAAAGGAATCTTCTTCAAGGTTCTCAAAGAAGGTGCTGGAGATAAAATCGGCAAAGGCAAGAATGTTTTTGTTGAGTACAAAGGTTATTTGCAGGACGGAATGGTTTTCGATGCTTCTGAGGGCATGATGAGAGGCGGTCACGAAGGTCTTTCTTTCAAGACAGACGGTGGCCAGATGATTCCAGGATTTGACATCATGGTTCAGGATATGAAAGTCGGTGAGACACGAAAAATCGTAATTCCGCCAGAGCTTGCTTATGGTTCTTACGGTGTTCCACAGGCTGGAATCCCAGGCGGTGCTTACATCGCATTCGACGTGCTTGTTAAGAGCGCAAAATAAATAAAAACAAACTTCCGAATTATTTAGCACTGGTTTTTGAAGCCAGTGCTTTTTTTAATGCAATACTATAGAAATCAATGGCCAAAAAGTCAAAATATAACGTTCGGAAGAGGAGTGGAAGAACGAATAAAAGATTAACTATCGGTAGTTTGCTTTCTTGAATCCAAACAATAGCGATGTATATCAAGGACAGCACGGAAACTCCTGTCCAATAAGTGATTTGAATTTTTCTTGGCAAAAGAGGCTTGAAAACTGAGAATGCCGCCAGCACATTCAGCGGGAAAAGATACAGGAATTCAAAATTGTTCTGGAGAATTGCCTGATCGGAGCACAGGTTCATGAAGATTATGAGGAAGCCAGAAAGTCCGCTTGAAAAAAGAATCGTGAAATCAAAAATCTGAATGCTTTTATAAAATGACACGATGTAAAGCTTTTCAAAAAAATAGACTAACACTTGGTAGGCTGTGACCAGAAAAAACAAGCTGGAAATCACTGTCAGCAGGATAATAAGATTCTTCTGGCTTGGTGAGAAAAGTTCCGTTAAATCCTGAGTGGTAAAATCAAGGTTTTCTTTTTCAGAAAGGAGCACGAAACTGCCGTTGATTTTTTTATAGCCAAGCTTATGCTTTGTTATGCCGGAAAAAGAATAACGCTCGGTAGTTGATTTTTTGCCGGTCATTCGGTAGCAGTCGTGAAGAAGTTGCGAAATATGGGTTTCGGAATTGTTCGTGAGAATGTCAAAATCGTAGCTGTAATTTGGAAGTGCTTTGTGCAGTATGAAAAGGAAGTTGTAAATGTAGGCGACTTCTTCCTGGCGCAGCTGGAGAGAAGATTCTGTTAAACTAACATTAGTTAGTTTATTCTGTTCGAGGAAGTAATTTAAAAAATCTACACTCCTGATTTCAGCCTTTTTGTTTTTTATGAGGAATTTGAGTCCGAAAAAAGTGTCGTTGAAATCTTCGAAATGCGCGAAATCAATAATCTTGTCAAACTGAGTTTCTTTGTCGAAAATCCGCAGGCAGCTTTTTGAGAAAAGTGAATGTGGCAAATCTGTGTAATTTACGGAAAGAATCGAAATTTTGGCATTTTTTGACAGCTTTTCTGGGAAATCCTGAGAAAACGAAAGCCCCGTGCAAATCAGTGAAAGCAGGGTGATGAGAAAAATTCTTTTTATATTTGAAACGGTCTTTAATCGCAGAATAAACATTTTATCGGAAATTTAAAGTTGCTCTATTCTATGCTAAATTCCGTTGTATTGCTAGAGAATTCAGAAAATGGTAAAATTCTACAGCAAAAAAAGTATGGAATTTAACGCTCCCTATCTCACCGAGCAGATTATTGCTTATATCGGAAACAAACGAAAACTTCTCCCGTTGATTTACAAGGCTATCGAGAATGCAGGGGTGTGCCCGAACGAAAAGGTTAAATTTTTTGATGTATTTTCTGGGAGCGGAGTTGTTGCCCGGTTTGCAAAATTTCTTGGCATGGAAGTTTTTGCCAACGACTGGGAATATTATTCATACACACTGAACCGAGGATTTTTGGATTTTAATGAATCTGAGATTGAGAAGATTTTTGGGAGCAGGGCTGAATTTGAGTCTCTTCTTGAAAAGATAAATTCACTTCCTGAGCCGGATGATGAAAATCAGTACATTGCAAAATATTATGCTCCAAAGGAATTTGATGTGGAGCAGGTGGATTACAAGACGGAGCGGCTTTTTTATACGCGAGAGAATGCCCTTGCAATCGACAAAATCCGTAACTATATAGAAGAAAATTATTCGCAGGCTCAACAACCGCAAGAAAATCCTGCTGCTCAAAAGGCCTCTGCGGGGCAGCAACTGCCTGATTCCGAAAAGATTTTTTATCTTCTTCTGGCGATTTTGCTTTACGAAGGCGCGACTCATACAAACACTTCCGGGGTTTTCAAGGCTTTTCACAAAGAATTTGGCGGGCACGGAAAGGATGCGCTCAGCCGGATTATGAAGAAAATCGGGCTGCATTATCCGGTTTTGATTGATTCTAAGGCACCTGTTCATGTTTTTCAGGAAAATGCGAACGAGATTGCGCGGAAAATCAAAGGAATTGACATCGCATATCTCGATCCGCCGTATAATCAGCATCAATATGGAAGCAATTATCATCTTTTAAATACGATTGCAAAGTGGGATAAAATTCCTGAGCCGCTGGAACTTAACTCAAAGGGCGTTCTCAAAAAAAAGGCTGCGATTCGTGAGGATTGGGTAAACACGCGCTCGGATTATTGTTACCGTGAGTCTGCCGAGAAGTCTTTTGAGGATTTGATTCTGAATCTTGATGCGCGCTTTATTTTCATCAGCTACAGCACCGACGGGATTATTCCGTTTGAAAAAATGCGCGAGATTTGCACCAAGCGGGGCAGGCTTTCTCTTGTGACGAACGAGTATACGACTTACCGCGGAGGAAAACAGAGCAACAAGCGGCAGAATACGAACATCGAGTTTATCCTGAGCATAGACACGAGCAGAAAGAGTGATGAAAAATCCGTGCGGGAGATTGATTTTATTCTCAGGCGGAAAAAGGCATTGCTTCTTTTCAAGCAGAAATATTCTTTTGAAAAGCTGACTGGAATTGCGGATAAAATTCTTGAGGATGAGAAGAAGCTTTTTATCGAAGGAATTGAAATTGAGACAAAAGATTTTTTCACGCTCGAAATTCCCGATTCATTTGAGGATTTGGATTTTGAAAGGCTTGAAAGATTCTCAAACAAACTATCGTTAGGTATTTGTGAAACGAAAGAGCAGGAACTTGAAGAGATTTTGCTTCGCCTGGAGTGGAAAGATTCTGACAAACGCACTTTGATAAAAATGATTCCGACAACTTTGAACAAGCTTGCGAATAAAAAGAACGAACGGTCGTTTGCTGAATGGCTGCCAAAAATTGAAAATCTCGAAAAAAAATATCCTGAGCTTTACAAATTGATTTCTGAAAAAATCTTGCGGATTAAAGAAGTTGCCGACAGACGGATGAATGTCGTGCGCTAGAAATTAAATTTCCTTGTTCCGGGGCTTCTTTCATGTTAGTATTTATGCAGAGGTATTAAATATGACATATACAGAAGTGCTTGAAGAAGCAAGAAAGTACATTGGCGACAAGTGCAAGGCTTGTCCGGTTTGTAACGGAATGGCTTGCAAAAATTCTATTCCTGGGCCTGGAGCAAAGGGCAGCGGAACGGTTGCAATCCGCAATTTTAACGCATGGCAGAATATCTGCGTGAATATGGACACAATTTATGAGCACGGCACGGTTGATACTTCGATTGATTTCTTCGGAAAGCATTTTGCACTTCCTGTTTTTGCTGGCCCTGTCGGAAGCGTAAACTTTCACTATGGCGATAAATATGATGATTTGGCATACAATCACACCTTGCTCACGGCTTGTGCGGAGAGCGGAATTGCTGGCTTTACTGGTGACGGCGTGAACATCAAGGTCATGGAAGGGGCTGCGAAATCAATTTCTGCGAACAACGGAATCGGAATTCCTACAATTAAACCGTGGGATTTGGAGACAATCAAAGAAAAAATGGAGCTTGTCAGGAGCGGAAATCCTTTTGTGATGGCAATGGACATTGATGCGGCAGGCCTTCCTTTCTTAAAGAACAGAAATCCACCGGCTGGAAGCAAGTCCGTTGCGGAGCTGAAGCAGATTGTTGAGATGGCAAAAGTTCCTTTCATCATCAAGGGCATTATGACTGTGCGCGGGGCAATGAAGGCTCTGGAAGCAGGTGCAAGCGCAATCGTAGTCTCAAATCATGGTGGACGAGTTTTGGACGGATGTCCTGCTACGGCGGAAGTGCTTCCGGAAATTGCTGAGGCCGTAAAAGGCAAGATGAAGATTATTGTTGACGGCGGAATCAGAACGGGAACTGATATTTTCAAGGCGATTGCTTTGGGTGCCGATGCCGTAATCATCGCGCGTCCGTTTGTGACGGCTGTTTTTGGCGGCGGAGAAGAAGGCGTTAAGGTTTATGTGGAAAAACTAAAATCTGAGCTTGAAGATACGATGTCGATGACAGGTGCGTTGAAAATTTCTGATATTACGAAAGATATGGTTCGTGTGATGAAATAAAAGAAACCCCGCTTGAAAAATCAAGCGGGTTTTTTTGTTAGAAGTTAGTTTCCGAAATATGCTTTTGCGTTTCCGAAACTGATGTCCTTTACGATTTTAATCAGCATGTCCATGTCATCTGGATATTCGCCGTTCTCGACCCAGCCGCCGATAATGTTGCAAAGAATTCGTCTGAAATATTCGTGGCGTGAGTAGCTCAGGAATGAGCGAGAGTCTGTGAGCATGCCGACGAATGCCGGAATCATGCCAAGATTGCCCAGAACTTTAAGCTGCTGTTCCATGCCGTCGCGGTGATCGCAGAACCACCAGCCTGAACCGAGCTGGATTTTGCCTTTGATTCCGCCACCCTGGAAGCAGCCCATGATTGTTCCGATTGAGTAGTAGTCTTTTGGATTGAGGGTGTAGAGGATTGTTTTTGGCATTCCGCCCTTCTCTTCGATGAGATTCATGAGGCCAGCAAGGTTCTCTGCCATTGGTTTGTCATGGCTGCCGTCGAAACCTGTGTCCGGGCCGAGTTTTTTGAACATTGCCTTGTTGTTGTCGCGGATTGCGTTCATGTGCCACTGCTGAACGATTCCTCGCTCTGCATAAGCGCGTCCGAGAGCAACGAGAACTTTTGTCTTGTAAGCTTCTGCTTCACATTCTGAGATTGTCTCGCCGTTGAGTGCGCGTGCTACGACAGCATCGATGTTTGCATCTGTGTCGATTTTGCATGGCGGGTATTCAAGTGCGTGGTCAGAAGCGCGGCATCCGTTTTCGATGAAGAAATCAAGGCGTTTGATGAGGGCTTTGATTACATCATCAGAAGTTTTGATTGCGATTCCGCTGACTTCGCTCAATTTTGCGATATAGTCTTTGAATGTCGGAAGATTGATGTTGATTGCTTTGTCCGGGCGGTATGATGGACGAACCTGTGTTTTGATTTTGCCGATTGGGGCTGTGCCTTCGGCGATTGCCTTGTGGTATTCGAGTGAATCAATCGGGTCGTCTGTTGTTCCGACTGCATAGACATTGAATTTCTCGAAAATGCCTTTTACTGAAAGCTCGTCTGTTGCAAGCATTTTGTTTGCTTTTTCCCAGATTGCTGGAGCTGTTTTTGTTGTTAGCGGCTCGTCGATTCCGAAGTATCGCTGAAGCTCAAGGTGTGTCCAGTGGTAGAGAGGGTTTCCGATAAGATGTTCGATTGTCTCTGCCCATTTGAGGAATTTTTCGTAATCAGGTTTGTCGCCTGTGATGTAGTCTTCTGTTACGCCGTAGGTACGCATCTGTCGCCATTTGTAGTGGTCGCCACCAAGCCAGATTTCAGTGAGATTCTTGAACTTTTTGTTCTCGGCAATCTGTGATGGAATGAGGTGACAGTGATAGTCCCAAAGAGGCTCGTTTTTGCAGGCCTCAAACAACTTCTGAGCAGTTTTTGTCTCAAGAAGGAAATCTTTGTCCATGAATTTTTTCATTTTTTATCTCCATGTTAAAATTCTTCTATAAATATAGAAAAAATCTAAATATTTTACAACGAAATAGCAAAAAAGTGATGTTAAATTGTGTGCAATTTTTGTATAATTAAGGGATTTTTTAGCTTATGTTTAGCTATTTAATAAAAATAGGAGGCTTTCAAAAATGAAGAAAGTTTTGGTCTGCAAGGAAAAGGACGAGCGCGAGACACGCGTTGCCCTCATTCCTGATGACATCAAAAAACTTGTTTCGATGGGCTTTGAGTTCAAAGTCGTTTCTGGAGCAGGTTTGAAGAGCGGGTTCAGCGACGAGGCTTATAAAACAGCAGGAGCCTCAATCGTTGCTAAAGAAGAAGATGCTTACGACGATTCAGAAATTATCGTTCGTATCATGAAACCAGAGTCAATTGACGGAATCAAAAAAGACACATTGCATCTCAGCTACATGGATCCGTTCAACGAAAAAGAACTCCTTAATAAATTTGCTGCACAGGGAATCCAGGCTGTTTCTCTTGAAATGATTCCACGTTCAACACTTGCTCAGAAGATGGATGTTCAGTCATCACAGACTTCTTTGGCAGGTTACGTTGCTGTCGTAAATGCAGCTGCTAAACTTCCTAAAATCCTTCCTATGATGGTTACTCCGGCTGGTACAATCAACCCGGCTCGCGTTTTCATTATTGGTGTCGGTGTTGCCGGTCTTCAGGCAATCGCTACTGCAAAACGTTTGGGCGCACGCGTTGACGCTTTCGATACTCGTCCGGTCGTTGAAGAGCAGGTTAAATCACTCGGTGCTTCATTCGTTAAGATTGACCTCGGTGAAATGGGTCAGACTGCACAGGGATACGCAAAAGAGCTTACTCCTGAGCAGATTGCAAAACAGAAGGAAGCTCAGGCTAAAGTTTGTGAAAAAGCAAACATCGTCATTACAACTGCAAAAGTATTCGGTCGCAAGGCTCCACGCCTCATCGAAAAGAACGTTCTTGACCGCATGATGCCAGGCTCAATCGTAGTCGATATGGCTTGTTCAACAGGCGGAAACGTTGAGGGCTCTAAGCTCTTCGAAAACGTTGTTACAGAGAACGGCGTTACAATCATGTCTGGTGATTTGCTCGAGCGACAGGTTCCGTATGATGCTTCAAAGATGTTCTCTGGAAACATCACAGCTTTCCTCACACATGCAGGCTTCTACAACAAAGAAGCAAAAGAATTCAATGTCAACATGGAAGATGACATCATGAAGGGCTGCCTGCTCACACAGGGCGGACAGATTATCCATGAGAGGTTCAAGGCATAGGGACTGGCTCCACAGGACATTAGGAAAATTTCCTTGTGGGGTGGACTTTTGGCTAACATAGAATTTGTAAAGGAGATTTGGAATTGAATGATATTGAACTGAATTACACGCTTACAGAAGTGGATTATAGAAGATTCAATATAATGTATGCTTTGCATGTTATGCCAATCTTTTTCTTGGTACCTTTTATCGGGATTTTGATTGATGTTATGCAGAGCAACAGTTATTTGCGTGCAAATTCAGATTTGGTTCATTGGGTCTCATATTATCTTTCAAATTTGATTTTTGTTTTTCCAATATTGATTTTAGCTTGGCTTGTTATGATCTTTCGTGCTCACATTGTGTTCAAAAAAGATAAAGAACTCTCTTTGCCCCGCCGAGTTGTTTTTTCTGATGTTGCACTTACTGAAACAACGGAAAAATCTAATTTTATACTTGACTATGTCGACATCTACAAAGTTCAGCGTACAAAAAAATTGCTCATTGTTTATATTTCTGGAATTCGTGCGATCTTGATTCCCATAAATTCTGAAAATGAGCTGACTGTACAGAAAATTTATGGATTGTTGAAAGAAAAGGGAGTGAAAATAAAGTAAGCTAAAGCGTTAGGCTATGGAGCACCTGCGAAGCAGTTCCGAAGCGAAAGTGCAGGAATGAGCGTTAGCGAAGTGCGGACCAGCCGACCCCGCGTAGCGGGGGAACGCCCTTTTTATGAAAGGACGAAAGAAGTAAATGCATGTGAATGTGGCTTGCGGGACGCAGGCAAAAAGCAAGGAGGGCTCCCATGTGGGAAGATACCTTGATTTTTGCCGTCGCTGGGACCAGCAAGACACATTCACAAGGAGTTAATTTTTATGGATATAATGCTTATTTTCGTATTTGTAATCGCTGCTTTCCTTGGATTGGAGTTGATTGCAAAAGTTCCTTCACAGCTTCATACACCGTTGATGTCAGGAACTAACGCTATTTCTGGTATCACTGTTGTTGGTGCCATTTCTATCACAGCAGCTGCCGTTAAAATCGGTGGAAAGGTCGGAGCTGTTCTCGGCTTCCTCGCTATTGTTTTTGCTACTATCAACGTAATCGGTGGTTACATGGTAACAGACCGAATGCTTGGTATGTTCAAGAAAAAGGACTCTAAGAAATAAGAGGTGCTGAGAAATGTCTGATATAGCTATTAAAATTCTTTACATGGTTTCTTGTATCTTCTTCATCCGTGGTATCAAATTGCTCGGAAAGACAGATACAGCACGCAAGGGTAACGCATATTCAGCAGTCGGTATGTTGATTGCTTGTGTAACAGTTCTTGTTCAGAAAGACGTTATGAGCGCATTTGCTTCTGACGCTGCTGCCTGGGGCGGAAACCCACTTTTGGCAAACGGCTATTGCTGGATTATCGTAGCTGTTTTGATTGGTACAATCATCGGTGCTATCTGGTCTAAAAAGGTTCAGATGACTGGTATGCCAGAGCTCGTTGCTTTGTTCAACGGTTTCGGTGGTCTTTCTTCACTTCTCGTTGCTTTGACACAGTACATCGCAGCAGAAAAAGGTGACTATTTCACAGCTGTTTCACTCGGTCTTACAATCGCAATCGGTGCTGTTGCATTCACAGGTTCTCTGGTTGCATGGGGCAAATTGAGCGGAAAAATGACTTTCAAAGGCTGGGTAATTCCTGCTAAGAACGCTGTAAACGGCGTTTTGTGCGTGCTCGGACTTATTTCAATCATCGCTTACTCATTCTTCACTGCTGAAAATCCATTCGGATTCGCAGAAATCGAAAAATGCGGCGTAATCGCTTCGACAGCAATCTTCCTCCTTTTGGGCTTTACCATGGTTATCCCAATCGGTGGCGGTGATATGCCGGTTATCATTTCATTCTTGAATGCTTTGTCTGGTTTGGCTGCTGCTTTTGCTGGTTTCGCAATCAACAACACTGTATTGGTTGTTTCTGGTTGTCTCGTAGGAGCTTCTGGTCTCATCCTTACATTGATTATGTGTAAGGCTATGAACCGCACATTCGGTTCCCTCCTCTTCAAGAGCTTCGGCGGTCAGAAGAAGAAGGGAAATGGCGGACCGGCAAAGGAGCCGAAGGCTATGTCTGTGGAAGATGCCTACATGATTCTGGAAGCGGCAAAGAATGTCGTATTCGTTCCGGGCTACGGTATGGCTGTTGCTCAGGCTCAGCACGCGGTAAAGGAACTCTGCGACAAGCTTGAAGAGAACGGTGCAGAAGTAAACTTCGCAATCCACCCGGTTGCAGGTCGTATGCCAGGACACATGAACGTATTGCTTGCTGAGGCAAATGTTCCATACGAGCAGCTCAAAACAGCTGACGAGATGAACCCACAGATGAGCAATGTTGACGTTGCAATCGTTATTGGTGCAAACGACGTTGTTAACCCGGATGCTATCAACGACGAAAGCTCACCACTCTACGGTATGCCAATCGTAAACGCTCACGAGGCTCGCACAGTATTCGTACTTAAACGTGGTAAGGGTACAGGCTTCTCTGGTGTAGAAAACCCACTCTTCACAAACGATAATACTGTAATGATTTACGGCGATGCTAAGGCTACGGTCTCAGCTCTCGTAAGTGAGTTTAATGATCAGTAATTAGACGCAGATTAACGCAGATACACGCGGATGTGGTTTGAGGTGTGTATCTTGTATGAACGCCAGTCTTCTTTTGTGGGAGGCTGGCGTTTTTTGTTTTTAGTTGAGATTTTCGTTTTTTCCT
>NZ_JAFRNB010000188.1 GCF_017430385.1 Treponema sp. | reverse complement strand
TTCGTCAATCTTGTTGATGTATTCGCTTTCGTCCAGGTCACGCTCTTCCTGAATCAAGCTCGCAGCCCGCTCCAAAGAGACAATTTCGACAGAATCAGTAAAATGAGTTGAATAGTCGCCCGTGGAATCATTCGGCAAAATTTGCTTTTCGCCAGCCAGAGCACGCAAAAAATCAGCCTTTCCGCCACCGTTCGGACCGATTACAAGCCATGCTTCACCTGCCCGCATTTCCCAGTCAAGGGAAGGAATTTTAGTTCCGTGCAAATCCTGCACGCGGCAGTTGTTTATGTAGATTAAGGAATTTTCTTTCATAATAAGTTAAGTATAGCGAGGAAATTAAAAAGTGAAAATGGAAAATTGAAAGTTGGAAATTTAAATGTGAAAGTTTTGGGCGTACCGGCTTCGCCGTCGGGCTTTCCGCCATTCCGCTGTCGCTGCAGCCGCTTGCTCACTCGCTCCCGCTCGTTTGGCTCGCGGCCGCCTTCGGCGTGGCTACAATCCCTTACGCATTTGCTTTTCGATGATTTTACTTTCTTCTTGCCAATCTTATTCCTACAGTTTTCTGGCCTGTGCTTGTGTTTTTGGCGCAGACATACTGGTTTTCAAAGTAGCGGCAGTCATTTTTCAGGTAGAAGATTGTGCTTCCGTAGTTTCCGCCGCGGATGACTCTTGATTTGTAGGAAGATGAATTTACGACCGGATCGGTGAAAGTTCCGCTGTCTTCTACAGGATTTATGTAAGAGTGGGTGTCGCCTTTTGGTATTGAAGATTCGTAGCCGGGCTGTTTGCATTTCCAGTAATCGTAGCACCATTCGTATGCGTTTCCTGCCATGTCGTAAAGACCAAGTGAATTCGGCTGCCTTGTGCCGACTTCGTGGGTTCGGATTTCAAGGTCGTCGTCGCTGTAGCCTGATGAATTTAAAACAGACCATGCGACTTTTTTGTAGTTATTGCTTCCCGGATATTCGTAAGTCCAGTCGTTACCTGTTTTTCCGGCTCCGCGGGCGGCAAATTCCCATTCAGCTTCGGTAGGCAGGCGGTATCCGTTTTTTGAGAAATCGTAGGTTACTGTTGCAGAATCAATATATGATTTATTGTTCTTTCGGCTGATGCCTGTCATTGTGTAGACTTTTTCATAGCCGCAAAGTTCAGTCAGTTTGTTGCAGAATTCTATTGCATCGAACCAGCTCATTCCCGTTACAGGACGAAGTTTTTGATTACAATACAAGAGATTGCCGTGTCTAAGCAAGGGCGACAAGCAATGCCCTTGAGCACGGCAATGACTCATACTTATTGGTCATCCCCTTTCAGAATTTCGTAGCTTTTGAAGGAGAGGGAGCAGGCTGTTTGACCAAGCTCATTCTTTTGTAGAAATCTTTTTTCCGTAGTGAAGGTGTGCGAGAAAGCCTTCCTCGTCAACTATGGCCATGTAATAGCCGATGTGGTCATTTTCAAGGCCGAAGACCCTGTTTTTTTCATCATAAGTAATTTTATTTAATCCCAGTTGATTTCTGTAAAAAAAATTTATATTGTTCAAGCCCGAGCTGGGGAAAGACAGATGAAGCTTAAATTTTTTTCTTGACAAATTGTGCAATCGGTTGCACAATGAGATATGAGCATTTGTATTCACCATGAACTGAACAGACTTGCCGCCTACGGACTTAAGGCAGGCCTTTTTGAAAAAGAAGATTTAGCATTCGTAAAGAACCAATTCCTTCTTCTGCTGAACCTTGATGGATTTGAGAATGACGACGAAGTTGCCGCTGTTCCCGAAGTTGAGATTTCTGACCTTGAGGATATCCTGAAAAATATCCTTGATTATGCCGTGGCTCATAATCTTGTCGGTGGCGACGGCACTGTTTACCGTGATTTGTTTGACACCCGGCTGATGAGCGTGATGGTTGACCGTCCGGCTAATATCATCAGGAAATTCAATGAGCTTTACGCCGAATCTCCGAAAAAGGCGACGGATTTCTTCTATAAATTATCTCAGGATTCTGACTATATCCGCCGTTACCGTGTGTGCAAGGATTTGAAATGGGTGTCAAAAACTCAGTACGGCGACATGGACATTACTATTAATCTTTCTAAGCCCGAAAAAGACCCCAAGGCAATCGCTGCCGCCAAGCTTATGAAACAGTCTGGCTACCCGAAGTGCCTTTTGTGCAAGGAAAACGAAGGCTATGCGGGAAGGGTGAATCATCCGGCCCGGGAAAATCACCGCATTATTCCGATTGAACTTGCGGGCGAGAAGTGGGGCTTCCAGTATTCACCTTATGTTTACTACAACGAGCACTGTATCGTATTCAATTATGAGCACACTCCCATGCTTATCTCAAAAAAGACTTTCCAAAGGCTCCTTGATTTTGTTGATAAATTTCCCCATTACACAATCGGAAGCAACGCGGATTTGCCGATTGTCGGCGGCTCAATCCTCACCCACGACCATTTCCAGGGCGGTGCCTATGAATTCCCCATGGCAAAGGCTCCCGTGGATAAGGAATTTTCTGTCAAAGGCTATGAGGACGTAAAATGCGGCATCGTAAAATGGCCTATGAGCGTAATCCGCGTCTCCTCTGCAAAAAAAGAGCGGCTCGTGGAATTCGCTGAGCATGTTCTTGAAAAATGGCGGGCCTATACCGATGAAAACGCCTTTATCTTCGCTGAGACTGACGGCGAGAAGCACAATACCTTGAACCCCATTGCCCGCCGCCGGGGAAGCGACTTCGAGCTGGACTTGGTTTTGCGCAACAATATCACCACGAAGGAGCATCCGCTGGGCTTTTATCATCCCCATGCGGAGCTTCACCACATCAAAAAGGAAAATATTGGCCTGATTGAGGTTATGGGGCTTGCAATCCTTCCGGGACGGCTCAAGACAGAACTTTCTGAACTGACGGCCGCACTGAAAGAAGGACGCGATATTTCTTCTGACGAAAGTCTGGCAAAACACAGCGACTGGGTAGCCGAGCTGAAGCAGAAATATGACTTTGCTTCCCTTTCACCGGATAAAATCGACGGAATTCTCAAGGACGAGATAGGACATGTCTTCTCCAAGGTTCTTGAGCATGCCGGCGTTTACAAATATACAGAAGAAGGAAAAACGGCGTTCAAAAAATTCATTGAAACGCTGTAAAATTTCAGGATACAACGATGACCGAGTCAAAAAAACTGGATGATGGAGTCGTGCTTTACACTGTTTCACGGGAAAAAATCTCTTTTTCTGCGATGAATCTTGGCTGCACGATAACAAATCTTTTTGTGCCGAACAAAACTGGCGGCAAGACAGACATTCTCTTGGGGTATGATACCCTTGACGGCTGGAAAAAAGGAACTGAGGCTCACAATGCGATTGTCGGGCGGGTTGCCAACAGAATCAGGGGTGCTGCAGGGCATCCGCATTAAAATAACTTAATGACTCTATCCAGATAATCTTCGCATTTATCGCAAATGTGCTGCTTTTGAGAAATTGTAATGTTTTTGGATTTTATGACATCCGAAAAATCTGCTTGCTTCAGAAGATTCAT
>NZ_JAFRNB010000187.1 GCF_017430385.1 Treponema sp. | reverse complement strand
GGAAAGGCTTTTCCCCTACCCTTTTTTTATTTGTTGTTTCTTGCCTTTAGTTCCTGAGAGATTTCCTCAACTTTTTCGTCGGTCAGGATGAACTTGCTCTTGAAGATTAGCACGCCGGCTATCAAAACCAGGATTGGAATCAGAGTCATTACGAGGCGGAGTCCCATTTTTGAGGCTGCATCAACGCCCTGTGAGAAATCGATGTTTGCGTTTTCTGCCGCATCACATGCAACCTGTTTGAGATTGAGGACTGAGAGCGCAAGGGATGCGATGAATGCCGCTACGCCGGAAGCTAGTTTTACTACGAATGTCTGCATTGAGAAGATGACGCTTTCGTCACGGCGGTTGTTGATGAGGTCGCCGAAGTCAACTGTGTTCGCAAGGAAAATCGTGATGATTACATTGTTCACGCCTGCGCTGGCCATTACGAGAACGCCAGGAATAAGGAACGGAACTACTGAATTTATGCCGATTGTTGCCAATGCGAGGAGCGCGATGTAACCGATGATGCTCATCGTGATGCTGACATAGAAAATCTTGATGTTGTTGAGCTTAAGAAGGTTTCGCAGGAACGGGTACAATACCATCATCGCAAGGATTTGTGTGCCGCCACCGACCATGTTGAAGAGTGCATAGCCGTCGTTCCAGTTTGTACCGCCCAAGTCGTACTTGAAGAAGTAGATTACGAGGTTAGATGTGATGTAAAGCGCGATGTTTACGACTACGATTGTGATTACGACGCACATTGCCTGATTGTTCTGGACGAGAGCACGGAACATCTCGCCGATTTTTGCCGTCTTCATGTTGACAGAAGACTCTTCCTTGATTGAGACACAGAGGATAATCGTGAAGACCACGAAAAGGACTGCGACTGCAAGGGAGAAATATTTGAAGCCGACAAGCTCGTTCCACTGGGTTCCAGGGAAGCGTGATGCAAGGGCTTCCGGCACTTTGCCGCCGAACATTCCGCCGAGCATAGGAACGATAATCATTGTTGCGATTGAGATGATTGCGGAACCGACACCAGCACAGCTTCGTGCGAGGGTTGTGAGTCCTTCTCGCTCTTTTCCGCCGTTTGTGAATGCCGGAATCATTGACCAGTAAGGAATGTCCATCATCGTGTATGTTACGCCCCAAAGGATGTAAGTGACTGCCGCATAAGCGATGAGGCCTTTCATGTCAAGGCTTGGAGGAGCCGCGAACATAAGGAAAAGAACAGCGGCATTGGTGAGAGTGCCAATCAAGAGCCATGGACGGAATTTGCCCCAGCGGGTCTTAGTCTTTGCGACGACAACGCCCATAATCGGGTCATTGAACGCATCGAAAATTCGGGCTACAAGCAAGATAATGCCCATTGCGACTGCGCTGACCCCCATGATGTCCTGAAAATAATACAAGATGTAACTTGCGGAAAGCATGTAAACCATGTCTTTTCCGACCGCACCAAGTCCGTAAGATGCTTTTTCCTTAAGTCCAAGCATTTTAAGCCCCCTTTTTTTTAATTCTTTAACGAAACCAACAGCATATTTATTAATATTTCAATCTGCTTGCGTGCTTCTACGATTTCGTCCATCGCAAGTAAGTCGCCTGAGATTGAGAGTTTTTGCGCGAGGCAGAACAGAGAATGCATCATCGTGATGAACATTTCCTGAGTGCTTGCGCCTGAAAGAACTGCATTTTTGGAGCCTTTGAAAGAAATCGAGCCGTCTGCGATTCCTTTGTCCAGAGCCTGAACGACGATTGTGTTCGTGCCCAAAATTGTCCTTTCATATTCACGGAGTTTTTCAGCACTGACTTTTTCTTTTTTTATGAAAGAGTCAAAGTAGTAGATGAAGCTGAAAAAACTTCGCTGTGTCACGAGCGCGTCCGCAAACACTTCAAGCAATTCCTTTAACTGCTCAAAACCTGTAAGCGAGCCGTATTTTTCGCTCGTGAAAACTTCGTTGAAAACAGCAAGTTCCAGATTCCAGGCGTAGATTGCAACTTCAATCGCAAGCTCTTCTTTTGTCTGGAAATAACGGTAAAGTGAAGCGACTCCGATTTTTGAAGCCGCGGCAATATCATTCATCGATATGTTTTCGATACCGTTCTCCGAAAACAAACCGAAGGTACATTCAATAATGGCCTGAATGCGGCCATCCCTTTTCTGTTGGCGAGTTTCACCTGCCTGCCCAGGCATACATACTCTCCTGTCTTCCGATAGCTTTTTCAACTGCATGATAAGCACCATTATAAATTCCTGCCTTTTTATTGGCAATAATGGCACCGTTCATTTTTTCCAGCAGATCCGGACTCTCAATGAACTGGCGGAGCATGAAGTTCGCGTAGTCAAGGTTCGGACACTCAGGAGTTCCGTCACCGACTTCCGCAGCACGAATCGCACCCCAGCACTCGTGACCGCCGACATGCTGAATCATCAGCTTCGGAACCGGGTAGAATGCAAGCTCGCTCGGCTTTGTGATAAGGACATCAGATGCACGAATCAGGATGTTTGTCGCATAGACAGCCGCGAAAATGTCCTTGTGGCAGAATACATGGATTCCGCATGACTCTTCACCGATGCAGGAAATATCGTTCAAGGCTTTCTCAGCGAAAGATTTTGTGAATTTCCAGTCGTGGAAGTGAGTCTTTGAGACTTCTTCGATTCCCGGAATCTTCTCCCTGAACATGTTCCATACATTCTCATAGTCTCCGATGTTCAGATAAAGGGCGGCTTTCTTTGACTTGACATAAGGAAGAAGAGTGCGGATCAAAGATGCGAAATAATCTCCCTGCGCTCCAGCCCCGCCGATTGTCAGAAGGAATCTGAGCGGTTTTTTGCCGGTTATGCGGTCAAGCCTTTTCTTGCAGTCGCTCTCAATGTTTGCGACCATCTCATCGTCCATATAGTGGCCTGCATAGCAGATATCATTCTCGCCCATAGGATTGAGGATATTGTCGCCGTCAAAGCCTTTGAGCGTTCTGTATGAAAGATATGATGAAGGTGTCTGAACAAGATGCAAAGCCCCTTCGCTCAAATGCAAGCCCATCGCCCAGTTGTCAGGAATTGCGTTTACGACATGCGTGAAGCCCGCATGAACGGCAGCCTGAGCCGGCCATACATGAGTTGCGATGTAAGGAGTCTCGCGCGGAAGGTCGTTCAGAACCGGTGTCATAAGCTCGGCCGTTTTCTGGTCGCCGGCGTTGTAAGTGAGCTTTTTGAAGCCCTCAGTGTTGAGCGGATCCCAGACGAGTTTGTTGAAGAGCTTAGACTTTTGTGAAAGTCGGCTCGCCATCGAATAAAGTTTGTTCTGATAAGCAATGATTTTCGTGCAAGTCGTTTCGGGGAAAGAATTCAAGTCGAGCCAAAGCGGAGTGTAGCCCATTGCGTGTGCCGCGCTGGCCATTGCCATTGAGATGCGGTAATGTCCGAATCCCATGCGGATGTTTCCGATGATGACAGATTTTTCCGGCAATGCACCCATCGGCTCTTTTGAAAGCACAAGAACTTTTGCCCCGAAAGCAGGAGTCAGAACCTCGTTGTCCACGGCGGCAAGATGATAAGGAACATTCCTGTCATCGCCGAACTTTTTAAGGAATTTTTTCTGCTGTGCCGCCGCTTTGCGCAGAGTCTTTTTATCGATTACATTTCCGAAAATGCAAGATGACCTGTCCATTTTTCTCTCCTTTTTTTAATTTCTTTTATAAATCGAAATCGAGTGTGGCTCAAATGCGAAATTCTCGCCGTTGCGATTTCCGTATTCAATGACTGACTCAAGATTCTCTGGTTTTTCCTTGAATCGTGAAATCAGTTCGTTTCTTTCTATATTAATGCTCTCGTCGCTCAGGTTGATGAAGCCCGTGTACTTTTCGCCCTTTGAGAAGATGAAATACGATGTAGAATCCCTGTTCTCAACACCGAAGTCCTCGTTCTCAAAAATTTTGTACAGCGACTCGATTTTTTTCGTGAACTCACCTTCTTTTTCCGCATCGAAATGCACCGGGTCATCCGAATGCATAATCTGGCTCGCAAAAAGATAGTTCACCATCGAAATCAGGATTTTTTCCTTGTCGTCAAGCGAAATATTCTCGTAGCGAAGGAAAACTACATCCGGGTCGTTGATATAAACGCCCTGATTCCAGAAAGCGTGTCCCAAAGTGCTCTGCATGTTCACGAACGCGCTTGTTCTTGAAGGGAAATGAGCCTCTTTCATCCAGGCAACATCCCAGTCTTCTTTTGTGTCCGGCCCGATTCTTGAGAGCGGGAAAGCGTTAAAGCTCGCCTCGAAAGGCATTCCGCAGCCCAAGTAAGCCACATTCTCGCCTTTTTTGTTCACAGTGCGTTTTGTGAGGACTTTCACTGCCCTGTCGTACCATTTGTAAGCAGCTCCGCCATTCGTGAATTTTCCGTAAATCATGCCCGCGAAGAGGAAGTCAAGCTTAAGATAGCGGAATCCCCATTCGTTTACGGCCGTGTCAATCAAGTGATCAAGATAAGCAAGAACATCGTCACGGCTCAAATCAAAGCAGAAATATGACCACGGAAGCGATGGCTGCTCCTTTCCGAAAGTGTCTCCCCAAAGAGGATTCAATCCTGCGGCAATCGGCTTGCCCTTCTTGTCACGAAGAATCCAGTCACGGTGAGATTTTGCGAATTCGCTGCGCCAGTCGATGATAAACGGAGCCATCCAAAGTCCCGGAACATAGCCCTTCTCAGAAATTGAAGAAGCGAGGGCTGTCATTCCGCCAGGAAATCTTGTGCGGCGGGCATCCCAGTCACCCAAAGAAATTTCCCAGCCGTCGTCAACCTGAAAGACGCATGGCTTTTTATTGTCCAGGAAGTGAGTTTTGATAAGATTCTCTGTATGCGAAAGGCTTTCCAAGTCACCTTTGATAAGCTCATTGTTGATGTCAGCGTAGTGATTGTACCAGGATTCCCATCCGCCCACAGTGATTTTCTCGCCCTGCGGTGTTGTATTAAGAAAACCCAGAGAGCCGAATCGAGCAGCACTGTCAGAAGCAAAAAGCTCCTGGGTTATTTTACGAAGCTCAAAAAAATCGCTCGCGGGAAACAAGGCAAGTTCGGCAATCTTGTCGCCCTCATGCCATTCTTTTCCGTCCGCGTACACGGTGCAGGAAATTTTCCGCTTCTTTCGGTCAACATAAAAATTCACCGGCGGAAGAAGCTCTTTCGTATTTCCCACCGAAGCCACGGCAAGATACTGATTCTTGCCATTCACATTCCAGCGCAAATACATGAAGAAGCTTCCGACAAGCATTTTTTTTGACGAAAGTTTTTTCGGCAATTTTCCCGGAACCGTAAAATACTGTTTCCACTGCGGCACAATCGGGAAATACCGTTTCTGATATTTTCCAGCATCGATTTCGCCGCCAAATCCCCAGCTCTGCCAGCCTGAGCCATAGAAAGCGAAGTCATTTGTCTTGCAAAACTCAGCTGCATTCACTCCGCATTTTTCTGCCACAAGTGAATCAAGGAGCGAATCAACAGAAAGAACTGCAAAGATTCGATTTTCGCTGTCAGTGCAAGCCGCACCATGATAGTAATATTCTTTTCTTTCCAATCCGTTCATTTTTTAACTCCATTGATTCTAAATTGTAGTCCAGTCGTCTCGCACGGATGCGAGACCAAAGCCAGAGAATATTCTGTTTGCTGAAAGTGAACAGAATATTCTCGTACTAATCAAAATTACAGGAGGTAATTTTGATTAGAAGAACATTTCTACGCCGATTGGCATGTAGATTCTGTGGTTCTGTGATTTGTAAGAAAGGTCAACGATGTTGTTAACATTTCCGTCCATTGTCTGCAATGAGAATCGGTCCGCGATTCCTGCGAACATGAAGTTGTTTGCAGCAAATGTCTTTTTGATGTAGATTTCTGCACCGATGTTGTGCTGGCGGAGCTTGAGGTCGTTCAAAGTAAGCTCATTGTCCATAGAAATTGCCTTTCCGTCAGCTTTTGCAGATGTGATGTTGTAGTTTCCAGAAAGACCTACAAATACATCCTGTTTTCCGAATGGATTGATACAAACTTCTGCGAGGAAGTCAACGCCAGCCATGAAGATGTTTGCTCCGTCACCCTTCTTCATCTGAAGGAGTCCTTCGCCAGAGCCTGTGATGTCTGTGTACTGAGCGAGGTTAGAAACACCCTGTCCGCCCCAGACATGACCTTTGTACATGATGAAGCCCTGTTTGATAACACCCATTGTTCCCAAGCATGAATACCAGTTATAGAATTTCTCAGGGTCATAATCGCGCAAGTCGTTGTCAGTTACGATTGGAAGTTTGAAACCAAGCTCGATGAGGTTGGCGTTTGGTGTCTCAGAAAGGTTCAAGTTCGGGTCGAGGAAGCTTGTTGCTCCGCCCATGAAGCCGAGCCAGTCGATGCCGAATTCCATGCGACCGTAGTAGTCGTTCATGTCGAAACCAGCTTTTCGTGCAGCCTTGTAAGTGTTGCGTGCATAGCGGTAGTTCCATTCAGAGATTGAGTCGCCCCAGTACTGAGCCTTAACCTGTACAAGTCCTGGAACTGTGTATCCGATTCCGGCCTGCATTGTACGCATTGCATCATAGAATCCGATTGATTTTCCACTGTTCTTGTCGACTGCACTTTCAGTTCGGCTTGTAACCGCACCTGTATTTACATCTTTTGTAGCGATTCCCATTGGAGCTGAAAGGTCGATTGCGGCTGCAGCATAGAATCCTTCGAGAGCTGAATCTTCCTGTCCTTTTGTTGATACGAACAAGCCTGTTGTTGGCCAGAACTCAGAGAAAATATCGTCCTCTGATTTTACATCGCCAGACTCGCGCTGACCGAAATCACCGATTGTACCGCGGAGTTCCTGCTCACGCATTTTTCCGAAAGCAACTTTATTCTGCAAGCCGAAAGGTGTGTCGAACAAGCCCCAAACTTTTGCCTGGTCACCGATTGCAACGGCATATTTTCCGTCCTCGTTGTAGTTTACATTGTCAGAAGCCTCGTCAGCATCCCAGAGTTTGTGAACGAAGAGAGCGTGTGCATCAGCATCAAGGTTGAAGTCGAATCCGTATTTCTGATCTGGAGTACGGCCGATAATCCAGAAGCCGACTCGTGAGCCATAAGACCAATCCGGTTCAAGTGAAGCGAATCCCTTAGAATTGCTCTCATCTTTCTCGTATTTTTTGAGCATGTTGACAAGAGCCATTGCTGTACCACAGTCATTAAGATATTTCTCAGCATCTGTATAGCCGTATTTTGCCATATCAGCAACAAGAGTTGCACCTACAGTTTCAGCCTCAGTAGCAAGAGCAACAATTGTCGCATCATTTGCCCCACTAAGAGTATCAATTCCTGCAGGAGTATCTTTACTAGCTTTTACCAAAGCATCTGCATAAACTTTTGCTGACCCCTGAAGTTTTTTGTAAGCATCTTCTACAGCGTCAAAAGCAGCTTTTTTCTCAGCATTAGTAGAATCTGCCTGATAAGCCTTCCTAGCAGTTAAATAAGTCTTAGCAGTTTGTGCAGCAGTAGCAAGTGTTCCCTTATAAAGAGCATAAGCAGTTGAAGCATTCGTAGTATAATCATCCTGTGTCCAAACCTGTGAAACAGTATCAATATATGTTTCACTTCCGTTTTCAACCTTTGTTTTTTTTGTATATGTGTCGCCAACACTCACTTTCCGCAACTTATTGTTTCCATACTCGTCTTTTCCAGCAGCAGCTTCAATAGTACCCCAAAGAGTTGCATCATTTTTAATTTCTTCATATTTTGCTGTAGCTGCAGACAAGTCAGAAGCAGCAGCCTGTGCCATTGCACTCACAACATCAACATCAATCTTGGTCTTTGTCATCTGTCGTCCTACATTGAAAGTAGACCTACCCCATGCACCAAAAGAAATGTCACCCACAGATGTTGAAAGCGTGTGTGCCTTCAAAGTCTCGTGTGTCTCGGCAAAAGCCAAGCCAGCTGTAAGAGCAATAGCCGAAGCAGCTGCAACCAATTTTTTCATATTTTCCTCCTTTTTTAATAACTTCTCGCAAGTTTTATAACCTTTTTGGAAGTCCGTTGTTATTTTTTGATAGTATCACTATCAATTTCTTTCAAGCATTATGATAGTACCACTATCACTTTCTGTCAACAGGAATTTGAGAAAATTTCGCCAGAATTTCATGGAAATTTCCGAGGAGAATTTGTGATTTTTGGTGGTTCTGAGTAAAAAAAATCCCGCACTTCAAATTGAAATGCGGGCATAAAATCAGCCGGTTGATTTAGTTCGCTTCTACTGTCTCATGCGAAAGTTTTTCTTTGAGTTCCAGAACATCTTCCAGAGGAAGGGAAGTCCATTTTGCAACTTGTTCTGGCGGAACATCATCTTTGAGCATGTTTTTTGCATTAGCGAGGGAGGTTTTCTGAGCCAACTCTTTCTTTGATTCTTCAAACTTCAACTTCGAGTCTTCAAACTCTTTCTTCGATTCTTCAAGCTCTTTCTTCGAGTCTTCAAGCTTCAGCTTCGAGTCTTCAAACTCTTGCTTTGTCTCTTCAAACTTCAGCTTCGAGTCTTCAAACTCTTGCTTTGATTCTTCAAATTCCTGCTGTTTTTCCTTTAGTTCTTGTTGTGCAAGTTTCAATTTCTCATCAAGGGCCTTACTCTCTCTATCTCTTCGCTCTCTAGCTTTTTGCTCGCTGACCATATCTGCCACACGACCAATTTCCTTGCCCTGAAAGAACCACCGCCAGCTGTCCATGCTGATTCCTTTTAAGGTCGCTTCTGCGCTCATGATGCCCTCCTCATTTTTTACCAATTCATCTATCAAATCCTGACGGTCAGGATTGTCCGCCTCTTGTAAAAATTTACACCATTTGAGCAGAGTTGGCAAGTTTTTTGCCTCTTGTGCAGTCTTGATTTCGGGGAGCTTTGCAAGCTCCAGAAAGATTATGTTCAGCCGTCCGGCAACTTTCGCTCCGTCCTTTGGGTCACACATCACATAGTGGTGAGTGGGGCTGTCATTGCTCGTGTCATACTTGAAGTTAAGCACGGAAATTTGATAAACCTCTGGAACTTTGTCCCAGTCATCTCCAATCTCAATAGTTGAGCTTATCATCCGAGAGGCATAATACTCTGCCCGCTTCCCGTAATCATAATCCCGCTTGAAGCCCTGCATCTCAACCTGCGCGCGCCTTCCATCCACAAACTCACAGTTGATATCATATTCAATTCCTCTTTGCTCATCATATTGCTTGCTCTCCGCATTCTCCACGACCATAACCTCGGCAACCTCGCACCCAATCGCCGCGCTCAGAAACGATTTCAGCGCACACCTCGACTCATCAGTATCTTGCGTGAAGATTGCCTTAAAATTCGCGTCAAGCCGAGGATTCAGAATTTTGAAGTTTTCTATTTTTTCCATATTTTCTCCCTGCAACCGCCCCTCTCGGTCTGCATATATTAATAGGAAAAATTTTTTCATTTTTGGCAACCAAAACCAAAAATAGTCAGAAAAGTGCAAAAGATTTTCTATTTTCTCGTTTATAATTCCCTCATGCTAAAACGCTCTGGCCACGCGGATTTGCCGCTTCATACGGGGGTCGTTCCCAAGTGGCTTGCAGACAGGATGAAACTTCTCGGAACACAAATCGTCGAAGCACTTCTGATTAATTACGGAAAGAAGGAAGTTCTCGTGCGCCTCAGTGACCCGCTCTGGTTTCAGTCGCTTGGGGCGGTGCTTGGCATGGACTGGCATTCAAGCGGAATCACAACAAGCGTAATGTACGCGCTCAAACGAGGAATCAACGAACGTGCACGAGAATTCGGCCTTTGCGTATGTGGCGGGCGCGGAAAATACTCCCGGAAAACGCCCGACGAGCTTTTGTATCTTGCGGATGCGACAGGTCTCGATGGGCTCTCGCTCGTAAATGCAAGCAAGCTCACGGCTAAAGTCGATGGATGCGCAGTTCAGGACGGATTTCAGCTTTACATGCACAATTTTGTCCTCAGCGACGAGGGCGACTGGGTTGTAGTCCAGCAGGGAATGAACACAAGCACGAGGACTGCGCGGCGTTACCACTGGAGTTCGGAAAATCTCCGTTCGTTCGTGGATGAGCCGCATTCCGGGATAACAGGCGAAAATCAAGGCAAAATCCTTAATCTCACGGACAGCGCGGCCAAAGAAACCCGCGGAACAATCCTCACGCTCACTCACGAAAACCCGGACAGAATGATTCGGGAAATCGCGAAGATTTCCGGCAATGACTATTCAAGACAGCTGGAATTTGATTTTGAAGGCACACAAGAAGTCAGCAGGGAGCAGCTAGCAATGAACAATGCGAAGGGGGAAGTCTCCCCCTCGTCTGCAATGGCTTCGCCATTTCCGCCTGCCCCCACTGCGGGGACACCCCGCAACGCCCCGCCAGAAAACAGCTGGCAAGGCTCGCAAATCTTAATTCGTAACGACAGGAACCTTGTGATGCCGGCTCATCATGATGTTAGAGCTGAGGATGTTGATTTAAAACGACTGGGCGCGGTGCTTGCCACGGCCTACGAAAGCGACAACAAGGATTTTGAGTCACTTTTGCTCACACCTGGACTTGGTCCGCGCACACTTCAGAGCCTCACCCTCGTGAGCGAAGTAATTTACGGCACTCCAAGCAGATTCACAGACCCGGCACGATTCAGTTTTGCGCACGGCGGAAAGGACGGCCATCCATTCCCGGTTCCGTGCAGGATTTATGACGAGTCAATCCGCGTTCTTGGAGACGCAATCGAAAAATCAAAGCTTGGCTACAACGACAAAAGCGAATGCCTGCGCCGGCTGAGCACCACCGCCCAAGAAATCGAAAAGTACTGCGACCCGATCGCCGACTTCGACGCAACAATCGCCCGCGAGCGTGAACACAGCAAAGAGTGGGGCGGCAGGACTTGCAAGGATTAGAAGGGCGAATGTCAGGTTTTGAAATTTTCTGCTGTATCAAAAAAACGGCTTCCAGTCGTGATAACGGCTTAGCGAAAACGCAGGCTAGCCTGCTACACGCGTTTTGTGCTTGTAACTATATACGTTTGCCGCTCACGCGGCAGCACAAAACGAGTGTTTTCGTAAGCCGTTTCACTTCTTCGCGCCGTTTTTTTACAATATCCGGTAACTTCCAAACCTGACATTCGGCCTAAAATAAGCTTGGCTGGAGTGAATCTTCGGGGAAGTCTTCTATCCATTTGAAGATTGATTCTCCGCCAAAAATTATCTGAAAAAAAATTGACAGACTACACGCCTTTCATGATATAATAAGTATATTTTAAGAATATATAATAATTATTTAAAGGACTTCTGTCATGAACAAAAAAAGAATTTCTCTCGCTACAAAATTGTCAATTGGCGTATCACTGATTATTCTGCTTGTAGTAGCACTGGCCGTAAACTTAACGGCACACTTTTTTTCACAATATTGTCTGGATAACTTTTATGAAAGTGCAGAAACAGCAATTTCTGAATTTTCAGACTCAATCTCCATGTTTTTTGATTCAAAGAAAGTTGAGCTGAATGTTTTTGCCGAATCAGACCAGGTTAAGGCAGCGGATGAAAGCATTCACTCTTTCGTGAACGAAACTGGCACAATCCAGATTCTGGGTTACGAAAAAAGTCCTGTTGAAGAAGAAATCCGCAAAATCTGTAAAAGTTTTGCGAAAAACGACAAAGATATTGCCGAAATCTACCTTGGCACAAAGTGGGGCGGCTACGCTACAAATTTTGACAGCTCAATGAACGGAGGATACGATCCCCGCAAGCGAGGCTGGTACGAAACCGCAAACAAAGGGAACGGCAAAGTCATGATTACCGATGCATTTGCGTCAACAGTCGGCACGACAGTCGTAGGAATCACCCGCTGTGCCTACAATGAAGGTGGCGAATTTATCGGAAACGCTTCTATCGAAGTATCTTTGGAAACATTGAACACAATTCTTGAAGGCATGAAACTGGGCAAAGATTCATTCTTCATGATGATTCAAAAAGACGGAATCGTCCTCGCAGACACAGGAATCAAAAAGAGCAACTTCAAGAAGATTTCGGAAATCGGCATCCCGGACCTTGAGACCTTCTTCACCGGCTCAGAGACAAAGGGTTCTATCGTGGTTCCTGGCGGAAAATACAGCAAATACATCACCAAAAAAATCACGAATCCCAAAACAGACTATCAGATCATCGCGCTTTGTCCTTATGACACAGTTTATGCCACATTCTTCACCACCCTCAACACTACAGTCTCAATCTGTGTAATTTTTGCAATCATCGTAGCCCTGGGAACAGCTTTAGTCACCAGAAAAGTAATCCGCCCGCTCAAGACAATCCGCAACAACATCAGTGATAATGCGGCTCAGATTGCACAGGGAAAAGCAAACCTCACTGATCGAATCTTCATCAAATCAAAAAATGAAATCGGCGATGTCGCTGACAGTTTCAATGTCTTCATCGAAAAGCTTCAGGACATCATCAGGAACATGAAGCAGACAAAAACCGCTCTCAATTTAGCCGGCAGTAAACTCAACGACTCAACAAGCGAAACAATGGCGGCAATCACACAAATCAGCGCAAGCATTGAGGATGTCGGCAAAAATCTTTCATCTCAGAACGGAGAAGTTTCAAAAACAGCAAGCAGCGTAAAACATATTCTCGGAAGCATTTCTTCACTCGAAGAACTTGTAGCTTCCCAGGCAGAATCTGTAGAGGGAGCATCAAGTGCCGTTGAGCAGATGATTGGAAACATCAGCGAAGTAAATCGTTCTGTCGAAAAGATGGCAGCTTCTTTCAGTGTGCTTGAAGCAGACGCACAGAGCGGAGCAAAAACACAGGAAGAACTTCAGAACCAAATCACAGAGATAGATAATCAGTCGAAACTTTTGAGCGAGGCAAACGCCGTAATCGCATCAATTGCAGAGCAGACAAATCTTCTTGCTATGAATGCGGCGATTGAGGCAGCTCATGCAGGTGAGGCAGGCAAAGGTTTTGCGGTCGTCGCAGATGAAATCCGAAAACTTTCGGAGACTTCTTCAACTCAGTCTAAGACAATCGGCGAGCAGCTCAACAGAATCCAGAACACAATCGGCACCGTCGTTGAAGCGACACAAAAAGGCGTTCAGGGTTATGCTCACCTTGCAAACGAAATCCACGAAACTGATTCTCTCGTACGACATATAAGGGCAGCAATGACCGAGCAGCAGGAAGGTTCAACTCAGATTACGACAGCTCTTCACGGCATGAACGACAGCACTCAGCAGGTTCAGAATGCCTCAAAAGAAATGACAGCGGACAGCCGCACGATTATGAACGAAATCTCCCTTCTCCAGAACAAAAGTTCAAATATGCAGCAGGGAATCAGGGAAATGAGCGCAAGTGCCGAGAAAATCAACCTCCTGGGCAACTCTCTTTCAGAAATTTCCCGCCTCATGGAAGACTCAATCGGCAAAATGGGCCAGCAGGTTGATCAGTTTGAAGTGTAATTTGTGCTTTCCTAAAACAAACTCGGCTGGAGTGAATCTTCGGGGAAGTCTTCTATCCATTTGAAGATTGATTCTCCGCCGAGCATTATGTTATGCTTTTTGCAAACCTGTGAAATATGAGCCATAAGCTGATTTTCATTCCGGCTTGTAATCATGTAGCTGTTTCCGAAAGTTTTGATGTAACGTTCTTTTAAGCCCGAAAAATCGCACGTCCTTTGCGGAAAGCCTGTCCAATGCGGCATAAATTGTCATCGGCGGTGGTGAGCGTCATCTGAACGACGGCTTTTGTCTTCCGGTTGATTCGCTCCAGAACATCAAGGTCACGCAAAACAAGGTCGGATTTTGTAAGAAGGGCCGCGCCAAAATCATAGCGGTCAATTACTTCAAGGCAACATCTCATAAGACAGAGTTCTTTTTCGGCAGGAATGTAGGGGTCGCACATTGAGCCTGTTCCAATCATACAGCGGCGACGTTTTTTGCGAAGGGCAGCAGCAAGCAATTCCGCCGCATTCTGTTTTACTTCAATGTCTTCAAAAGCGTGTGTAAACTGATAGCACTTGCTCCGTGAATCACAGTAAATGCATCCGTGCGAGCATCCGCGGTAGATGTTCATGCCACAGGGCTTTGCAGAAAGAATTGTTTT
>NZ_JAFRNB010000186.1 GCF_017430385.1 Treponema sp. | reverse complement strand
GTTCAATGAACCTAAAGAAACATAACCGATTGCATAATTGTCGCCGGCAACACTTGTAAGCATTACAGCTGTAGAATTTGTAATGGCTGCTTCATCAGTTGTGTAATCAACTTTTTTACCTGATGTATCTTTTTTTTCAATACCAAAAAGTTCAATAAAAGCACCTCGCGTTCCAGATCCGTCTTCCCGACTCAAAACTGTAATTGATTTCTTGCTTTTAAATTTTGGAGCAGCATAAACCGAACAAATCGATGTAGCCAAAATTGCTCCAAGAATCATTTTCTGTAGATTGATTTTCATAATAACTCCTTGAGATTTTAATCTCTTTATTAAGATGTCCTAAATCTACAGGAGTTGTGTTAAGTTCCAATGTAAAAATTGTTAAGAACATGTAAAAAAATAATAAAGAGTCTAGAGAACATCGGTCTTTGGCAAATAATCCAAAAAGACAGAGCCTTGTTGGCGGAGGTTTAGAAAGGGCAACGTTGCCCTGTTTTCAATATCATCTAAAAGAGAAAGCTGTTCTAATACAAAATCAAGATATTCTTTTGTGGAGGTCATTACATTTTTCCCTTCAGCATTTCTATAGCTTCATCCACAGAAATACATTTTGCAAAACGTTTAGGCCACATCATTTCATTGTAATATTTGTAAGTAGTTTCGCCATCCATATAGTCATTTGAAAATGTTGAGTTTGTTTCTGCAGGAATGACAACATTAAATCCCCTTTCAAAAGCTGATTTTACGGACGCATCAATGCAGAAGTTTGTCTGCAAGCCAACAATCATCAGAGTGTCTTCGCCATTCAAATATTCTGTAAGTTCCTTGTTTCCAAAACAAGAGTTTATGGTCTTTATGAAGATTTTTTCTCCTTCAAGAGGAGTAACCTGATTTGCGATTTCAAAATCCTCATCGCCGACAGAAAAACCGCTGCCTTCGCCATCATCGTGCTGAACATAAATCACTTCAACATTGTTCTGACGAGCCGCATTAATAATCCTTACCGTATTCTGAATGAAGTGCTCAAAGTTATAAAGCCGTTCATCCGTTATTCCTTTCTGTATATCAATGACTAAAAGTTTCATGATTTTTATTCCTCTATCGCTCAAAATTTTTCAAATGCAAGTCTGGGATAATTATCCTCTTCAACATAGATTGTCCCACAGTGGTTGAATCCTAGTTTCTTTAAAAGATTCTGCATAACGATATTATCTCCATGGGTATCTATGCGAAGGTTGCCGCATTTTGAAAAAGCCCAATCAATGCAGAAGGCACCAATTCCTTTTTCCGAACCATCTCCAGCCAGACGATGAACGACACCATAAGTATCACTACCCGCCCATGCGCCTTCTGAAATATTTTTGTAAGTTGGTTCTATATTCTTTCCAGATATAAAATAAAAAACTCCGATAACCTGTTCAGTTTCATTAAGGCAGACATAAGAGTTTCCCTCTTTTATATCATTGTGAATAAGTTCCTCAGGCGGCCAGTTTGTAGGGCCCCACTGATTTGGATTTCCATGCGTTTTCATGTATTCACGCGCAAAGGCATAAATCTCCATAATGCGGTTAAAATCCTGTTCTGTTGATTTTCTGATTTTCATTTTTATTTCCCTATCACTAGCGCTCCATAAAAAACACAACCTGTTCTCCAAGCGGGCCGTAGCAAAAGGCCACACATTGCCACTGTTCAGATATGTTTTTACATCTGCAAAGCCTTTTTTGGGCATTGCGTCAGCTTCGCTGCCGCCGGGCTTTGCGCACTTCCGCTCTCGCTCCATTCGACGCAACCTTCGGTTGCTTACGAACGCCTTCGGCGGTGCTCCAATCCCTAATGCAGAGAACTCTTATAACTCTTATAATCTGATGATTCTGCAACCTTCAAAACTGATTTATTTTCATCAAGTTTATATTCAACTTCTTTTTTCACTACTTTCTTTGTGGCCTCTATTTTCCCATCCGTAAACTTCACCACATCCTGGATAACCAGTTTCTGCACTGCGCTGATGAAATCCTGCATCGCTTCATAATCTGGCGTATTGCTTCGGACTGGAAGCATAACCTTATCGCCCTTGATTTTTGCGTTGCTGATACTATTTCCCCAGCTGTATTTGTGGGCAAGACTTTTTCTTATGCAAGTCGCAAGATAAAGCTGGTTCGATTTATCTGCTTTAAAATTTTTAAGATACAAAGCTAGGTTGTGGCTGTCGTTTGAGAAAAAATCATCTTTCTGATAACTGACAACAAAAGTCTTACCGCCGATAAAAATACAATTTCCCTTCTCCAAGAAATCCGCATTATACGAAATATACGAACTTACACTGTTATTTTCTGCACTGGCACAAAGATACGGAATTTTACCAGAGTTTTCTTTTATCTCAGATGAAAGAATATTATGTGTGTTTTTGACACTGAATACATCAGTAACATTGAATTCTTTCCATTCCAGTTTATCAAAACATTCGAGCGCGTAGCGCTCATTTGCCGTAAGCGTAGCGTCGGCAATTCCGCTTACCGTTAGGTAAGCGGAAAGTTCGCGTATACGCTCCTCTTCGAGTTCGCGTATAAAGCTCTCCATCAAATCAAAGTCGATTTCGTTGTTTGAGGTGGTGGGAAGGAGTATTTTTAGTTCTTTTATTTTGTTCCATGTTCCCATGTAATCAAATGAAAATAGTTTCCTCATGTAAGAGAACTGTGTGGCAATAAAAATACCGACACTCTCATTTTTTATAACCTTTCCCGAAAGTGAAAATACATGATTGTGGGTCGCCATTTTATATTTGAAATTGCGATAGAAAGCATTTCCCCAAAAATCTACAGTTATCGTGTTTGCTGGGAATACCTTAGCGAGGCGGTCCGTTCTTCCTTTAATTCCGCAATTATCCAAACCTGAATTAACTAAATATTCGCCTTTGTCATTGCAATCTTTTTGCTGTAAATCTACATCACCTGTTTGTGCTTCAAACAAATCGCCGAGCCTGTATTCGCCCCACTTGACCGCCTGCAACTTTTCGCCAAGCGGGGCATCTATTTTCCCAAGCCGCTTTCTCCGTCTGTTCCGTTTGCTTGATTTTTCAAAAGGTTGGAAACTTCCCATGCAAGATAATCGGCAACAGTTTTCTTGAAGTCGGCAAGTGTTGGTTTTGTGTCCACTGGTGCGCTCTGGTTCCAGTCCGCTCCGTTTTCTGCATCTATCGTGTTTTCATAGTATTCTTTTTCTGTAAAAATATTGAGTTTGCTTTTTCCAAAGCGCACAAGATTCACAACTTCGTCATAGCGTTCTTTTGCCCTGTCGGTGTCACGCAAATTTATGCTGGCTTTTTTACGGTTGGTTCTTGTGTAGCCGTCGTTTGAGAAGTCTATGAATTTTACAAGTTCGTCGTTTTGATGTGGCTCGCCCACACGGAAAACATACACATTCGTCTGCACACTCGATTTTCCCACGAACAAGTCAATCGGCATTTTGATGGAAGCAAGAAGCGTTGAATGTTTCAAAATGCGCTTGTTGTATTCCGCTGCTTTTCCGCTTCCCGCGCTGTTCTGAATAATGATTGCCGCATATCCTTTGTCCATCATAGAAAGAGCCTTTTCAACAAAGACCATTCCGTTACCGCTCGCAGAATAAGGTGGATTCAACACAAAAGCTGTTGCAGGGAATTTCTCGCTGATGCGCGGGAAACCAGATGTTTCCTTAAAGCCGTAATTACCGTTAAAGTCGGTCAGAGAGTTTTTGTTCAAGATGTTTGAAGAGCCGTCGCCCATCAAAATCATATTCAGTATGGCCAGCATATAGATTGACGGCAGGATTTCCAGTCCCAAAAGCTGGTTCGCCTTTATATACGCCTCTTTTCTCTTGAACTCGTCGGGGCTCTGAATGCTTTTTTTCGCGTCGTCAATCATTATGTTCATCGCAGCAACAAGAAGTCCCGCCGAACCTGTTGCAAAATCCCAAACATAGCTGTCTTTGTTGACGCGGGCAAGGCGAGCCAAGAATGAAGCAACATAAGACGGCGTTAGAACAACATCGTTGAGTTTGTCTTGTGAAAAGCCCAGCCAGTTGTACATCTCGTTGAAGAGTTTTCCTGTAAAGTCTGTTGTGAGCCCGATTTTGTAATAAAGCCCCAAGTCATC
>NZ_JAFRNB010000185.1 GCF_017430385.1 Treponema sp. | reverse complement strand
GTTTTCCAATTATATGGAAGAAATACAGCGGATAGTTCGAGATTTTTTCATTGGGATAAAGAAGCTGCTTTTCTTCCTGAGCATTGACCTGAGTTTCATCTTGAATTTCATTCTGATTTTGATTTTGAGTGATAATTTCTGCCATCAGCTTTTCCTTGCAGATGAAAACTCAAGATATTCCAAAAATGATTTTGGCGAAGAGCTGATTTTTGAAAATTCCGCTCCGTCCAAAGAAATCTCTATCGCACCTTCGGACTTTTCAGCAGAAAGAACCGAGGCGAACGCAAACGGCAATGAATCCGTGTAATTTTTGCAAGATTTGTACTCAGCGGGAACAAGCTCGTCAGCGTAGGCAAAAATGATTTTTTTATCAGCCCCGCACAGAATTGAAGCGGCTGCGGCAAGAATAGCGGAAGAAAAATCGTCCTCAGCAGGATAAATCGCGGTGTAGCCGGCCTTCATTTTAAAAGCAATTGTCGTAACAGCTGGTGGCGTATTAAACACGGAGATTGAAAAATTTGCCGGCATAACATCCTTGTCCTCGACAAGACCTTTGTTGATTTTGAGCTGACGGGCTATTTCACCGCGGAAAGAAGCGAACACCATCTTTAAGTCAGAATTTTCACCGTTCTCACCGATTATTCCGTGAACGGCTTCGATTGTCATGCGCGAAATTTGACTCAACCGCCTTTTGAAAAGAGGCTCGATATATGGGAGTTTTGGCATTTCACCCGGATTTTCAGGCAAAGTTTTAAAGCTTGCAAATTTCGTGACAAATATTTTCATAAATTAAATTATATGCTAAAATCTTCATATGTTAAAGGGAAGAAATCTAATAAAACCAAACGATTTGACCGTTTCTGAAATCGAGGAAATCTGCTCATTGGCAGAGCAAATTATTGTCGATCCGAATTCTTTTTCTGATGTGTGTCGTGGGAAAATTCTCGCGACACTTTTTTTTGAGCCAAGCACAAGAACTCGTCTTTCTTTTGAGGCGGCGATGCTCCATTTGGGCGGCGCAGTCGAAGGCTTTTCTGACGCGGCCAATTCAAGCACGGCAAAAGGTGAATCCCTTTCCGACACAATCCGCACGGTTTCTTCTTATGTTGATGTAATCGCAATGCGAAACCCAAAGGAAGGTGCGGCACTCGTTGCAAGCCAATACGCAACCTGCCCGATTATCAACGCAGGCGACGGCGGCCACTACCACCCAACCCAAACCCTCACAGACATGCTCACAATCCGCGCGCTGCAGGGCGGCTTTGAAGGTCACACAATCGGATTCTGCGGCGACCTCAAATTCGGACGCACAGTTCACTCACTCGCCGAGGCAATGAGCCGCTACAAGAAGAACAAATACATTTTTATCAGCCCGAACGAACTGCAAGTGCCAGAATATGTCACCCAGGAGCTCGATGCTTCCGGAATCGAATACACCACGGCCGAGCGGCTTGAAAGCGTAATCGGCGACCTCGACATTCTCTACATGACCCGCGTTCAAAAAGAACGATTCTTCAATGAGCAGGACTATATCCGCCTCAAGGACAGCTACATCCTCGACAACCAGAAGATGTCACTCGCCCGCAAAAACATGATTGTGCTCCACCCGCTCCCACGAGTGAACGAAATTGCCCCGGAAGTAGACTCAGACCCGCGTGCCGCCTACTTCAAGCAGGTCAAATACGGCATGTATGTCCGCATGGCCCTGATTGCAAAGCTTGTCGGCGTGCTGTAGAGAATTTTTAAGGAGAACGAAATGCTGAATGTAGATACAATCAAAAACGGTTTGGTCATTGACCACATCAAGGCGGGCTTCGGGCCTCAGATTTTTCACTTTTTGGGCTTGGATAAGGCAGATTTTTCCTGCGCTCTTATTATGAATGTGCCGTCAAAAAAATCCGGCAAAAAAGACATCATCAAAATCGACAACATCATCAACATCGACTACTCGGTTTTGGGCTTCATCGACCCTAACATCTGCATCAATGTCATCAAAGACGAAAAAATCGTCCGCAAAATCACACTGGAGCTTCCAGAAAAAGTCGAAAAAGTTATTCGTTGCAAAAACCCGCGCTGCATCACCGTCACGGAAAATTATGTAACACCGGCGTTCAAGCTCGTCAACCGCGAGAAAGCGCAGTACGCATGTCAGTATTGTGACGCCCTGTATTCAGCAGGCTCTATCGACTAACGGAGGCAAAAAATGGCTGATTCTTCAATTCTGATTATTTACAATGCCCGGCTCGTTGATTCCAGCATCGACAGCCCCGGAACTGTGATTATCTCTGACGGAACAATCCGCGGAGTCTTTTTAGGCGAATGTAAGACGGCCAAAAATGCCCTTCTCTACGCATCGGCATTCCTTTCTGATTCAAATTCAAATGCCAATCCAGAATTTTATGATGCCAAAGGAATGACTCTCATGCCAGGCTTCATCGACATGCATGTGCATTTCCGTTACCCAGGCCAGACTCAAAAAGAAGATTTGGATTCCGGGCTTCATGCAGCTGTTGCCGGCGGCTATACGACTGTCGTTCTCATGCCGAACACAACGCCAGTAATTTCCGACCGGGAGCAGGCTCAAAAAGTCATGGACGAAGCAAATGCCAAAAATCTTGCCCGGGTTTTCCAGACTGTCAGCATCACGAAAAATTTTGAAGGCAATGACACCAGCGGTCTGAAAAATCTCGATTCAAAACATTTTCCCGTTATTACCGAAGACGGCCACGATGTCCTTTCTGCGGCCGTAATGCTAGAAGCGATGAAAAAAGCGGGCGAAAAGGGAATTATCGTCAGCTGCCACTGTGAAGATCCGACGCTCGCAAATGCCGCAAAACCTTACCGACTGCGCGCATTGAGTTTTATGAAGCAATATGGAATTCCTGCCGGAAAAATCCATGTCAAAACGCCAGATGTTCCTTCCGCAGTAAATTTTGAAATCGACGGCAACCTCACGACGGCAAATTCACTCCTCGCTCTTGCCGAAGACACCGCAACAATCCGCAACATTGAAATTGCAAAAAATGCCGGCTGCCATGTGCATATCTGCCACTGTTCCACAAAAGCAAGTATGGATGCAGTCCGAAAGGCCAAGCAAGAAATTTCCCTCGGCTCCACAACCAACGGCTTTGACTGCACAGTTGAAGTAACACCGCATCATCTCGGTCTGGTCGGAACCGATTCACCAAACATCCGTGCTCTCGTAAACCCGCCTCTCCGCAGCGAAGATGACCGCCGTGCAATAATCGAAGCATTGCGTGACGGCACGGTGGACACAATCGCCACTGACCACGCTCCACACACACAGGACGACAAGGCGGCCGGCGCCCCAGGATTCAGCGGAATTGAAACGGCTTTCGCGGTGTGCAACACAGTTTTGGTCAAAAAAGAAGGTTTCAGTTTAAAGCAGATTTCTCATCTTATGAGCGAAAATGCAGCAAAAATGCTCAGGCTCAAAGCTGGCAAAATCGCCCCAGGCTACAACGCAGACTTGGTTCTTGTGAATCCGGACGAGGAATGGATTGTAAACAGCGAGAATTTCAAGAGCAAGGGCAAATCAACCCCGCTCGAAGGCAAAAAACTCTGCGGAAAAGTCCACGCGACATTCTTTGGCGGAAAACAGGTGCTCTGATTTATCCGCCAAGTGTTACTCAGCACTTTCCTAAAAACCGATTCTCAGCCCGACGAGCGCGCCATATCCATACCTTGAGAAACAGGATTTCAGGTTTGTTCCGCAAAGGCTTGCCTGTGTAATAATCTCCACAGCCCGAAGATTCAAAGCAAAGCCAAGCCGTTGCTGGAAAATCTGATTCTGGTAAGCAGTTCCAATGTTAAAGTTGAAAATCTGCCACAGGAACGCGAAACGAAAATCAAGCGCATACTCAGGGTAGAAAATCGCATCGCTGCTATAAGGATTTCTTACGGCGATGCCAAGTGCCGGCTGAATCTTAAACCATTCACCAAAAGGCGTGTAGCTTGCATTCAAACCGAGCTTTAACGGGCGGTGAACTGAATAATTTGCGCTGGAATATGTGAAATCATCACGACCATGATCTTTTTTATGCTCTTCCGTGTCATTCAGATAACCCAAAGCATTCGTCTCATAGAAATATGCCCAAACCCTTGTGCTCATTTTGTGCTTCAATTTTCCCGCGACGACAGGAATTCGTGCATACAAACCGGCATTCAGGCCGTGCATCCAGTTTCGCTCAATCTCAAAAGAAAAATCAAATCCTGTGTTCGGAATAAGTTTGCCCGCGCTCAAATCAAGATTGTCCGCACTCTTTTTGATTTCCATAAAATCGTGCATGTCAACTGCGGTATAAATATCGACATTCGCCTCGGCATCAGCACGAATCAAACCGCTTGGAGAAGAAGAAACTTTTGCCGTTGCCGTTGTCTTTGGAACATAAACTAGCGGAATGAAAAAAGTCGGATTGAATTTTACGCCGTAGCCCATGATTATCGTCTGGAATGACAAGCCCAAATCAAAAAACATGTCCGAGCAGCCGGAAATATCATAAGAATGCGATTCTCCGACAGCCATGCCGTCAGAAAGCATATCGAACAAATCTTTTGAGACGCTAAGATTTGAATAAGACTCAACGCCTGTGTAAAAACCGAATCTGAAACGGCTGCTTGCGTTCAAATTCATCAGGAAAAGTTCCCTTTCGTTTAAATTGAATTTGAATCCTTCCTTTGGCATGTCGGAAGCAATCTGCTCCAAATCAATCTCGACTTTCTTCTGCATTATGTCTTTTAGCCCGAACGAAGAATTCGCAAACATAAGCTGATTGTCAAAACCAATTTCAAAAATGCGGTGCGGCTTATACAAATCAGCAAAAGCCCCCGAAATCACAAAAACAGAGACCAAAACGATAAGAGAAAATCTTGCAAATCTTTTCATAGACACCCCCTTAATCATTTTTACTCCAGACTTCAACAGGAATATTTCTATCAAACTCAATTTTAAAAGTTCCCCGCATTCCGAATTTTGAATTTCTTGCGACGTGGCTAACAGAACAGTCCGCAGGAATTTCCACCTTGACTTTAGGAATGAACGGATAATTCTCAAAAATTGCCCTTACCTCAGCCTTTGTAAATTCAAAAGAATGTGCGCCCGATGTAGAATCCAGCGGTTTTTCATGATTCGTTTCATCGCCAAACCAAGTGACCGTATTTCCTTTGTCATCAACGGCATACATGCTGATTTTAATCGGCAAAGAAACATCCCCGTCCGCCAACTGATTTACAAGCAGATTGTTATCGACGGTATACACCATCGTGCAAGATTTCAGCGCATCAGCATATTTAAGCCATTTTTCGCTGTCTTTCGCTTCATCGCGTTTTAGTAAATCTTCGTCTTTTTCATCGGCATCTTTTTCTTTAATCAAAGACTTTGCATCGGCAATCGTAATGACATTATCCCGTTTGCCAAGTTCCGGAATATCAGCTTTATCAATAAGTTTCATCTGAAACGGAAGGACAAGCGCAAGGGAAACCGAAATTTTCGGCTTGTTTTCAAGAGATTTCAGTTCATCGCCTGTAAGCGTAAGCTCAGACTCAGTTCCAGATGCCAAACCAAGATTGTATTCCACCGAGAGATTGTCTGGCTTTTTATTTATAAGCTTTTCAATATCAGCACTCGAAATTTCTGCGGAGACATTTTCGGCCGCAAACACAGAACTATCCGTAATAATTCCTTCCTTAGCCACCGACGCAAGTGTTTTGGAAGAAGATTTCAGAAGAATCTCATCGTCAGTGGAAGCATCACCAATGAGATACGTAGTATCCTTTGTGTCAGGATTTGTTTTGTTGTCATATTTTGCAGAAATCTTGCCTTTTAAAGAAAGCCCGGTAAGAGCAGCATTGTTTGTTGGCTGGGATGCAAAAATGTAACCAAGAAGACCAGCCCTGCTCGTGCTTGTGAATTCAAAATCATCGATAAGCGCAGATTTTTCGCCTTTTAGGATGTCGCTCAAAAGTGTAGAGAAATTCAAACCTGTATCTTCGCTGCCAGTGAAACTGTTCAAATCACCCAGCTTAATCGTAAGGCTTGAAAGCGATTCGATACGCAAATCACCGTTAATAGAAAGATTTGGTTCTTCATCGCCAAAAACAAGCGTTGCATTCTCAAGGGAAATCTTGATATAGCTGTAATCAGTGTCACTTTTATAGGTTGAAGTCTTTTTTGGAGCAATTGCGGCCGGAGATTTTATAGTTTTGCCCACAAGATTCGCCGTTTTGTAAAGAAGGAAGCCGGCTTTTTCCTTCGGAGTTGAAAAATCAGAATCCTCAAGCTCCAGTCCGCCGTCAATCATGAATTTTGATTCGTCAACTTTTATGCCGCTCCAGCCTTCCGGAAGCTTGCAGTAAAAATCAAGCTCGCCTTTTTCGACTGTTGCCTGTTTAAGGCTTTCATTGAGACCATTGAATTCAAATTCTTTTTTGACAGGAACCGTACCATTTGCGCCAAGCTCGGTATTTGTCATCGTCAGTCCGGTGATTTTTGAGATTGTAAAATCGGAAGAAGGCTCCATTGAGACAGTGTAATTGTTTGTTTTTCCAAGAGTTCCGCCAGAAAGAGAGCCTTCAAAAATAACATGCATTTCCTTGACAAGCTCGGCACCTGCCAAATCTATGGAAATTGTCGTGATTTCGTCTGCTGTTGTTGATACAGTTTTTGTCTCAGAACTGCCCGCAATCGGGGCAATAAGTTTTGAGTGGTCGTCCTTTCTAACAATCTTTGCGCCGACTGTCATAGCAAAATCAGATGAAACACCACTAGGAGTTGTTATGTTGATGTTCATTTTGCCTTTTTTGACATTCATTGTCGTAAAAACTGGCGTTGTGATTGTAAATTCTACATATTTTTTGTTTGAGAATTTATCATCAGGGATTTCCGAAATATTGCCCGGAACCCCCTCTGGAATATCAATATGCCCAGGAACGGCAGCAAGAGCGTCCTTCAAGGAATTGTAAATCGAATCGTTGATGTCGGGAGCTTCAAATTTTGTCTCAGGAATAGAAATATTGCTGACATCAGTTTTGTCGTCATTGCCATCATCAATTGAAATAGGGATTTCTTTTAGCGGATAATTGAAAATGTACTGCAAAATCGCATCATCTTTCGCGGTAGGATTGTATTCATAAACAGAAGGCGATAAATTCTGGGAAGAATCGTCGTTTTTGGAAATATTCTTTTCTAGGATTTCCTTTAGCTTTTCGAGGCTTGCTTTTTCACGGATTGACAGAGAGCCATTTCCCAATGGAGCTTCAAATTTCGCAGCCGTCCTTACAGATACAGATTCAGGAAGCCCCAAGTCTTTGAAATCTGAGCATGAGTAAAAAAAGAACAAAAATGCCGTGACAATAAAAAAAATGGACTTCTTCATTTCTGCCTCCTCTCGTAATATTTATTATAATCAATTATCGGAGAATTGTCAGAAATTTACGAAGCCCAAAGTTAAAAAAGAAGGTTTTTCTATGTTCAAAGCCCAACAGACTTATTTGAACCAATATTTAGACTGGTAGAATGTTTTTGTATTCAAATCCAGTGTGATTTTTGTACCGCCGTATTTTTTTCCGACGACATCATAAGCACCCCATTCATCATCACGGATGTAGCTCTGGTGTGCATTTGCAAAATCCGTGCCGTAGCCGCCATCCTCGCGATTGAGTCCTGCGATTGCCCAAACAGTATTGTTGAAAAGACTTCCGCTCAAATATGGAACGATGTCAGAAGTGTCGCCGAGGCGTTTTACTGTTCCCTCGCGGTCGCCTGCAGAAAGAAGCGGTGAGCCGAAGCAGACTGTGTTAAGGACATTGTAATTCTTTTTGATTGTGTCATTTGCGATAACCTGCTGACAAATCATTCCACCCAAACTGTGTCCGGCAAAAACAAGATTTGAATTTTTCGGGATATTTTTAGTGACGATGCTTACAACATTATCAAGATATGCATTTTTAAGGTTGAAACCGCTCTTCAAGTCAGTGAGATAGCCTGTAGTCTGATTTTTGACAAGTTCGGTTCCTGAAAGAGTGATAAGATAGACATTTTTTGAAGTCCAGCCACTTTTGAGAACGCCCTTTGTAATGATAATCGGGCCTTTTTTTGCTTCGTTATAGCCCTCATAAACAAGGCGGCTAATTTCAGAAGCCATTGTGTAAGTAACTTTGTTTGAGGCAGCAGCGCGTTCAGAAGCAAGAGAATCATTTTCTTCATCGCCAAGATCCGAACATCCAGCCAAAGCAGCAGCAAGAGCAAGAGCAGAAAGAACCTTTACCAACTTTTTCATTTTATTCCCCCTTTATTTTCTGATAGTGGTACTATCATTTTCTAATAATATTAAAGCATACTTTCAGCTTTAAAGCAAGAGAATTTGATAGTGATACTATCAGAATTTTGAAAATTTTGGGAGAATTTTATAGAATTTTGGTTTATCGGCTTAGGACAGGAAGTTTATTCAGTCTTTATATCTGAAAAAACACCCTCTTCATAAAGCTCAAGGAATGCTTTTGCTACAACCGGGTCAAACTGCGTGCCAGAGCAATCTTTTATTTCTTTTAGAATGGCGTCCCCTGTAAGTCTTTTGCGGTATGGCCGGGTCGAGCTCATGGCATCAAAAGCATCAGCAACAGAGATAATTCGAGCAACCCACGGAATTTTTTCACCAGACAGGTTCGCAGGATAGCCTCTTCCGTCAAATCTTTCATGATGATACTGAGCACCATCCGCAATATCTTTCTGGGTCTTAACTCTTTTCAGAATCTCAAATCCACGATACGCATGAGTTTTCATAGTATCATATTCTTCCGGAGTCAGTTTTCCCGGCTTATTGAGGATATCATCTGAAATACCGATTTTACCGATGTCATGAAGAAGCGCGATATTGTAAAATTTCTGGGCTGTTTCCTCGCTCTCACCAAGCTTAAGGGCAAGCAATTTTGTGTATTTTGCAACCCGAAGAGAATGTCCGTTAGTGTAAGAATCTTTTCCGTCGATACAAATTGAGAATGCATCGATAATCGAATTTGTAAAATCAACAAGCTCTTTCCGGTGTTTCTCCTGAGTGCGTAAAATTTTCTCATTTCTCTGATAGATAACCAGAACGGAAACAAGACCGACCAATGTGATGAAAATTGCTGGCAAACCTGTCGGATGGAAATGAAGCAAGCTTTTTGTAAGCTTAAACACGCGGAATGCAAGAATTACGATAGAAGTATAAAAGCCCAGTTTTCGGTAAAAAACAACGAAGCAGATAAGGACAATCATCGACATAGATGAAAAAACCCCGGCCAAAGAAGATATTGGAATCGGATGTCCCAGAACCATAAACATGTCTTTTGAAACTGATGTCAGCCGGGAAAATTTATCCGTTCCGAAATACAACATAATCATTAAAACATAACAAATTAAGGCGGGAATTTTATCAACTCGGAACAGGTTTCGATTCTTCATACTATAATAGTATAAGTTGACTTGCTTAAAATTATATCAAAGAAATACAAAAAAATACATTATATTTGAGACCTATTCTTGACTTTTTCCGTCTCCAAGCCTATTATTAATTACATTTGAACAGTTGTTCATATATTCGAGGTATTTTATGCAAGATGAAAAGGAAATCCCTGCAAAACCAACCTATTCACAGGATTTAACATCAGTTGCAGACTCAATGCCTGACGAAGACCTTCTCTTTGACCTTGCCGAGCTTTTTAAGATTTTCGGAGACTCAACCCGAATCAAGATTCTTTTTGCCCTTCTTGGCCGGGAACTTTCCGTTGGTGACTTGGCCGAAGTCCTTTCAATGACTCAAAGCGCAATCAGTCATCAGCTGAGGGTTCTGAAAGCAAACGGACTTGTAAAATTCCGCCGTGAAGGAAAATCTCTGATTTATTCATTAAGCGATGAGCATGTGACAAAAATCCTGAACATGGGCCTGGAGCACATCGAAGAATAATCAATCAGCGAAACAATGCCCCACATGGATGTGGGGAAGAAGTAGTGAAACAAAAATTATAGGAGGTAATTTTTGTTTCACTACTTCTTCATCTTAGCGAAAGCTTCGACATCCATGTCGTGACGAGTTTTGCTTTGGCAAAACTCGCGGGTCAACTGGCTTTGCGGCACATCCGTGTGCCGATTATCGTTTCAAAAGAGCAGCAAATGGGTTGTATGACATTCCGTCATCGCTTCCGAAGTTGCGGTTGCCGTTGTTTCGTGGGCGGTCATTTGCGAAGGCTGGCTTTTTGTCGCCTGTGCCGCTGCCCTTCTTAACGACTACGACTCGTTTTTTGCCTGTGCCGTCAGTTGAAGGCTTTTTGCCCTCGTTTGTCTGGCCGAGGCGGGTGTGTGCGTCGCTCTTGAGAGAGAGGCTGATTCGCATTCGGTCTTTGTCCAAGGCGATGATTGTGAATTCTTTTACATCGCCGACTTTGATTACGTCCATGGGGTCAGAGACAAATGAATCGCTTAGCTCAGAAACATGAATCAAAGCTGTCTCGTGCAAACCGATGTCAACGAAAGCTCCGAAGTCAACTACGTTCTTGATTTTGCCTGTTACCTTCATTCCGACAGTCAAATCCTCAAACTTAACGACGCCTTTCTGCATGATTGGAGCCGGATATCCGTCGCGCGGGTCACGGTTTGGCTTTCCAAGCTCTTCGATGATGTCGTTCAGCGTTGTCTCACCGATGTTGTATTTTTCGATGAGGGCTTTTTTTGTCTCAGCTGGAACCTGCTTTCCGCTCTTAACGAAATCCAAAACTTCACGGGCAACGTCATAATTCTCCGGGTGAACCCAAGTGTTGTCGAGCGGGTCAGAGCTTTCTGCAATCTTAAGGAAGCCTGCGCACTGCTCGAATGCCTTAGGGCCTAAGCCCGGTACTTTTTTGAGCTCTTCGCGGCTTGTGATTTTGCCGTTAGCGTCGCGGTAAGCGACGATTTTCTTTGCTGTGCTCATGTTGATGCCGGAAACATACTTTAAGAGCATGTAGCTTGCAGTGTTAAGGTTTACGCCGACCTGGTTAACGACAGAGCCGACTACCTCATCAAGCTGCTCGGCAAGCTTTTTCTGGTTTACGTCGTGCTGGTAAAGGCCAACGCCGATTGCCTTCGGGTCGATTTTTACAAGCTCTGCGAGAGGATCCTGCAAACGGCGGCCCATTGAGATTGCTCCACGGATTGTAAGGTCAAGCTCAGGGAATTCTTCTGTTGCGACAGGGCTTGCAGAATAAACTGAAGCACCAGACTCATCAACGACTGTGTATTTTACATCGCTGTCAGCATAGTTTTCGCTGATGACTTTTGAAACCAGAGCCTGAACCTCAGGACTTCCAGTTCCGTTTCCGACAGCAACAACCTGAATGTCGTATTTATCAATTGCTTCATTCAAGAGATTGTAAGCCTCGTCTGCCTGCTGAACCTGATAAATCTTGAAGTAGCCCAGGTATTTTCCTGTCTCGTCCAAAGCGGCACATTTTGTACCTGTTCGGATACCAGGGTCGATTCCCAAAACTCGGCTTCCCTTGATTGGCTGGGTCATCAAAAGGTTCTTGAGGTTCTCACTGAAAAGCTCGATTCCGTGGTCGTCAGCTTCGTCAGTCTCGTCACTTCGGATTTCGCGGACAACAGCCGGAGAAAGAAGACGAACAAGACCGTCCTCGATTGCTTCTTTGTGATATTTGTTTGAGATTTTTACCTTTTTCTGGAGCAATGCTACAGCATCATCAACAGGAACATCGATTGTAACACTCAAAGCACCCTCGCGCTCAGCACGGTTGATTGCAAGGATTCGGTGTGGCTTAACCTGATTGAGAGGCTCTGTGTAATTCCAGTACATTTTGTAAGTTGATGTATTCTCTGCGACAGTTGCGTCCTGTCCTTCCGGAACGATACCTTTTGTCTGAATTGAGCCTGCGCTCATATAAAGATCGTGAACATCTGAGCGATTGTCTGTGTCCTGTGAAGTGCGCTCTGCGATAATGTCCTCGGCTCCCTGAATTGCGTCTTTTACGCTCTCAACATTGAGAGCTGAGTCTTCATTATCTGTTTTGATGTATTTTTCGGCTTCTGCTTCAACTGCTGCGTCGTCGTTTTCTGCGATAATGAAATCTGCCAATGGCTCCAGGCCCTTTTCGGCAGCGACCATACCGCGAGTCTTCTTCTTCTTTTTGAATGGTGCCCACAAATCCTCAAGCTCTGTGAGTGTTTTTGCATTCATTGCGGCATTGTAAAGGCTTTCTGTGAGTTTTCCCTGACCAAAAATGCCCCTTACGATTTCGAGGCGGCGTTCTTCAAGATTTTTATATGATTTGAACAAGTGGTCGCAATCAGTGACCTGGACTTCGTTCAAGTTGTCATGCTTTTCTTTGCGGTAACGAGAAATGAAAGGGATTGTACATCCTTCATTTACCAGACTGATAACTGCGCTGACCTGCTGAACACGGATATTAAGCTCGGCAGCGATTTTTTTCATGATTTCGACTTCGTTTACAACGAGAGCGTCGATTGATTCCTGTGTAAATTCCATAGTTCAACTATTTTAGCGAAAAAAGATAGCCGTGTCACGCACAGCAATCTTTTTAAGAACTATGTTATGAGGAAAAAATCAAAGCTCAAATTCCCGGAAGCCGGCATCCCACAAATCATCATCGGTCATGTATTTTCGGAGGTTCTTGCGGGCTTCTTCAAATTTGAAGCGCATCAGGGATTTTGCCTTATCGCTTGTCATCTGGTAAATTCGTTCCAAAAGACGTGGCTGCAAGTCACTTTCAACGCCCTGCTGCCCCATTGAATTTGAGAAAACGAATACATTCAGGAGAACTCCGTTCTTTTTGCGCTGCATGATTAAGATTGCATCGGAAACGAAATGAAGTCCGTTGATATTGATAAGCATTTTTGGAACTTTTTCATACATCTGAATCTCCAGAGTCTTATCAAAAACGCACGAAAAATGGCTCATGCTCACATCGAGTACGCTGCCTTTTATCTGGCCGTGTTTTGTGACCATGCTGACTTTGCTCCGCGTGTCACAAATCGCACGGATGTTCTGCCGCCGGCCGCAAGCCTGATTTGCATACATAACTTTATCAATCAACGCGAAATTCTTCATCTTCTGGTATTCCAGACCGATACAACCACACTGAATTCCCACATCAAAAAGATAATACTTTTCGAGCTGTTTTTTTTCTTCTTCACTCTGCCGTTTCAAGTAGAGCACTCCGATTAAGATTCGGCCCGCATACTTTTCCTGAAGTTCACGGATATATTTATCCCACTTAATTCCCTTAATCGGCATATCAATATAGAAGAAAAGAATTGAATCCATAAAGGTTTCAATGATGACTTCAACCTTTGCCTTTAACGGACAATACCGGTCATCACCAATGATATAAGTTTCATAACCCCGCGCCATAAAGTCCTCAAGATAAGATTCTGGCATAAGAGTTGCATCTGGGACAATGAAAAAAGTTTTTCGACCTTCAATAATGTGCTCTTGTGTGTCTTCTGTCATCCTATAATCTCCATTTCTACAAACATATTTCTATAAAACTCAAAGGTTGTTAAAGGTTTTGCCCAAATAATGAAGTATCAAACCTATGGTTTTCGCTGCCGTAAGAAGCAAATCCATATCCGAATATTGCCATAGACGGCTTTCAGTTTCAGTTCCAGTCATATCCGCCCGCAGCATCCCGAAAACTTCTTCGCGGTAAGAAATTTCACAGATGCAGGACGCTGTTATTTCCTGCGCAACATAGCAATCATATAAATCAGTATGCTTTGCACGAACAAGCGTTCGGATATCACCCAAATACAACACACCGGTAAGCTGGTTCATGCTGTTGTAAATCAAATTGTGCGGAATATATTTAAAATCCCGGATTTTTGCCATTTGATGAATTTTTTGGAAGATGATTTTGTCGTAAGCCTGAATGCAGATGTGGTCAACCTGGAAGTAAGAGCTGATAAAATTGAACAGATTCATGATTCCCAGCCGCAAATCATCGTTGCCAGTAAGAAATTTGAATACATTTGACTGCAAATTCATTGAGCCGAGCATCCGCTGCTTTTCGGTCTTCGGAACGATGTTGGCATGTTTTTCGGGAAGATAAATGATAAAACAGTTGCGTCCCTTTGTTTTGCCACGGTAAAGTGCTTTTTCGGCGCATGAAAGAAGAGAATGATAATCTGTGGAATTTTCCGGGAAGCGGGCAAGACCAATCGTGACGGTAAGGGTAAGATTGCCGATTTCCGGAAGCTCAATTTCGTTGACTTTCACAAGAATCGTGTGGCAAATATTCCAGACATCTTCGTAAGTAACGGAATTTTTTAGGATTACGCAGAATTCATCGCCATTACGCCGAGCAAGCACGCCATCTTCACCAAGAAAAGATTTGACCGTTCTGGCAACATCATAAAGAACTTTGTTGCCGCCAGTAGAACCAAAAGCATCGGTTATATATGTAAAATTATCAACATCAAGCAGGATTAAACTAAAAGGAATTTTTTGCTCAATCAAAAAAGATGCATAAGAGTCAGCCGTTTCACAATCGTAGGCATCAGTCACGGCATCTATTTCGACTTTATTTTCCTTAAAGAAATTATCCATACCGTTAAATTATACAACAGGATTTCATAGAAGCAAAATAAAATTTTCATATTCAGAAACAAAAAACGGGCTTCAAAAACGAAGCCCGAAAAATCAACTGAGCTAGTTAATAATCACTAAAGTTATCACGGAAAAACTAAAGTTTTCCAGGTCTCCGATTACTTTTTTCTGCCGGAAATTGAGATTGTAGCGACCGTCGGAGCTTTTCCGCCTGCGATTGTGGTCTCACCGTTTCCATCCCGGCCGTAAAGAATCACGCGGATTTTTGCGGTCTCGCCTTTTTTGATAGTGAAAGGCTTTTCCAATTCATAAGTTTTCTTGATGGAACGAACCTGTCTTGATTCATCGAGAACAAGATCCGTTTTCTTTGCGCCTGAAATTCCCTGAATCAGAACTGCGACATTGCTTGTTCCGTGATTTCCGAAAGCGGCATCAATGCTTGTGATTTCAAGAGTCTCAACGGCTTTAATCGGGAAATCAACATAAAGCGTATCTTTGCCGGCGATTGTTCCAGAATATCCAGTGTAAGTGATTCCGCCCTTTGCAAATTCCGCATTGATTTTTGAGCCGTTATATTTCCATGTTCCAGGCGAAGGAATTGCGACCTCGGCCTTTGCGACAGAAAGATTGTCCGAACTTCCCTCAAGGCTCTTGCTTGCATCAAGATTGTTGAGCCAGACAAGTCCGACTGCGTTTGGATCTGGTTTTGCAACCCGAAGCTTGAATTCTCCGGCAACGGCGTTAGAGTCTTTTGCAGTAGCCTTTACGATGATTTCTCTGTCCTCACTGAGTTCGGCTGCGGTAAGAAGTCCGTCTGCAGAAATTGAAGCCGCGCTTGTGTCAGAAACAGACCATTCGTAATCAGCATTTGTCGGGCGCGGAGGATTGATTTTTGCAGAGAACTGGAGGCTTTTTCTTCCATAAACCATGTCAGCATTATCTTCCGAAGCAACGGTGATTGATGTTACAGGATTGAATTCAACGGCTTTATCAGACTCAACCACGATTTTTTTGATATTTGTGCCAGAAGTTGCCGTGATTGTGACAGTTGATGCGCCCTCGTAGACGACATAAGCCTTTTCAGAAGATTTTGCAGAGCCAGTGTTGAAGTCGTAGAAAGCCTCGCCCTGATTTCCGGCCTTGATAGTTCCGTTTCCTTTGAGACAACCAGTTACGAAAACGACAGATTTTCCGCTGACTGGGAATGAAATTTTACTTCCAGATTCACCAATAAGCATTCCGTCACCAAATCCGAATCCAGAAATTGACAATTCCTTGTATTCTTTTGAACCGTCAAGAATGTATGTAGTACGAACGGCTTTTTCCTCACCGTCAAGCAGAGATTTTGAAGAATCTTTTGAAACTTTCCATCCGTGAGAAGAAGCGAGTTTTTTTACATCCCAATAAGATTCCAAATCTTTTTTATACTTGAGTGTCGCAAGATCGTAGTAACGGTTAAGGATTGAATCTCGTCCGCTGAATTCTTTTGAAACAGCTTCCTCAGAAAGAATGTCTTTTCGTCCGTCAATTTTTGCCCCGACAGCATCAGCCGTTTTTCGGTCAATTTTCCATCCAATAATTGTCTCAGGAATTCCCTGTGCTGTGAGAGCCTTGCCCTTCCACAAAGAAGCCTCAACTTTTCCGTTTACAGTGTTGTTTACGAAAGCAACCTGATTGTAATATCCAGAATTCCATGGAGTTCGTGCAAGATATGTAGTCTCGCCGTCCTGAGTAGAAATATTACAATTGTAGATTACAAGGCCTTTTGGTGCGGCATTTCCTTTTTCCATTCGCGGAGCACCAATGAAAGTTGTCGGGTCAGTATGGAATTTGTCGAAAAGGGAAACAAGCTCACATTCCTCAAACAAAGCGACTTTTCCGCTAGATTCCATCCAGATGAAGTCCGTGTCGCCCTCAACATAGCATTTATAGAACCAAGATTTTCCTGTCATGCGGAGAGTGTCCTGATATGACTTGAAAGCACAGTTGTAAGCCGCAAGATTTCCAGTTGAATCAAAACCGATTGTCTCAGCCTGGCCGTTATTCACCTTCTTTTCACTTCGCTTGAATGTATTGTGGAAAGTGATGTTCTCGACAGTAAGATTTCCATTGCCCTCAAATTCAAAGACACAGCGATTTTTCTGTCCTGAAGAACGGTCGCATCGGAGCAAGTCACCGTTATTGTCGATTGCGATTACGACATCCTCGCCATACTGAGCGGAAGTGCCTCCAGAAAGAATGATGTCAGCATCGCCTTTATAATAGAGAACTTCTTCATAAGTTCCTTTTGGAAGTTTGATTGTGAAAGAACCGGCTTCTGAACCGATAGCATCCAGAGCTTCCTGAATCGTTCCAAAAGTCTGAGTTTTTATTCCAGCCCCGGAAAGGGTAATTTCAGAAACATTTGCCTGATGGCAGCCGGCAAAAACAGCACAGGCCGCAATTACAGCAGCAAAAATCTTTTTCATTAAATTTTCCTCCAATTTTAATGATTTCCCATTGTATTTCGTGAAAAGTGAAAAAGATATGGAAAATTAAAGCTAAAATTTGATTTTCACCGACAATTACGAACAAAAGTAGTAGAAATAAAAACCGATTAATGTGCGATTATTGAATAAAACCTTGAAATCTTCTAAAATAGCCGTGATATGAGCGATTTAATAACAGATTTTATTGAAAAAAATGTAATAAATTCCTTGAAAACTTTGATTGATTCTTCAGATTCAAGCGAAATTTCCAAATCAGCAGTTGTAGTTGCATCCCAGTTCGGCAGCGGATTCGACATTTCTTCCGAAGAAAATGTTAAAAAGCTGATTACTTCATTCAAGAAGAACCTCACTTTGCTGATTCAGAAAACCTGGGTTGACCATTCAGACATTTCGTTGAAGGAAGAAATCCTGGTTAAGCTCGAAAAATACTGTGCATCAATCGAAAGCAACAAATGGGCAGAAGTTTTCCCCGAATTCACAAAGATTTTGGACGATGTAGTTTACCTCATGTTCGGCGCAACGGTAAAAACTCCTGACTTCTCAGAATACGCCCTCCGCATCGACCCCGAATTCGGCATTTTCTGGTGGTATGTAAAGAGTCTGCCTGCCACAAACGATTGGACAAACGAAAAGAACAAGGCGGTCATGTTAATCGCAATGTTCTTCTTGGCAAACTATTAGTAAATTGAAAACTGAAAGTTGAAAAATCATAGGGGGAAAGCCTTCCCCCTGCGTCGCACTTTGGAAGCTTCGCTTCCGACGTTGCGCCGACACCCCCTTCACCTAAGGGGTTTCGCCCCTTAAAATCCCCCTCGGAGGGCTTTTATGAATATTTCTGCAATTTCTGAAAAACTTCGTGCTGGGAGCAATGAGCTTGCCCTTCAGACTGCGGCACAAAAAAACATTGCTCTTTCTGCCGTAATTTCTTCTATCAATAAAAATCGTGCGGCAATTCTTGCGGCAAATGCTGAGGACGTTGCTCTTGCCCGCTCAAAAGGCACCTCGGAAGCTCTTGTTGACCGCCTTTCACTCAACGACAAGCGAATCGACGGTCTTATCGACTCAATCAAAATAATCATTTCACAGACTGATCCAATCGGTGAGGAAGTTGCCGGCTGGAAGACTCCCTTGGGCATGTCTATCAGGCAGGTTCGTGTTCCGCTTGGAGTTGTTGCGATTATCTACGAAAGCCGCCCGAACGTCACGGTTGATGCTTTCGCGCTCGCATACAAAAGCGGCAACGCAATCTTGCTCCGCGGCTCATCTTCTGCCCTTAAATCAAACAAAGCGATTGTTGCCGCAATCAAGGAAGGCTTGGCTTCCAGTGAGGCTCAGGGATTCGGTGTAGTCGATTCAATCGAGCTTGCTCCCTGTGAAAGCCATTCAGAAGTCGAAGAAATCCTTACCGCTGTAGGCAAAATCGATGTGGCTCTTCCGCGAGGTAGCGCAAAACTGATTAACATGGTCGTTCAAACGGCAAAAATTCCTGTAATCGAGACTGGTGCCGGAATCTGCCACATTTATGTAGACGAAACAGGCGACCTTGAAATGGCAGAAAACATCGCATGGAACGCAAAGACTCAGCGACCAGGAGTTTGCAACGCAATCGAGTGCATTCTTGTTCACGAAAAAGTAGCTCAAGAATTCCTTCCGCGACTGGCAAAACGCTTTGCCGGCAAAGTTGAACTTCGCTGCGATCAAAAATCTTATGAAATCTGTGCAAATCTGTGCAAATCTGTGGATTGTAAAATTGTTCCGGCAGAAGAAGCCGATTTTGATACAGAATTCCTTGATTTAATCTGCGCAGTCAAAGTCGTGAGCGACGTAAACGAAGCAATTGCATTCATCAACAATCACAACACCAAGCATTCCGAGAGCATTATCACGGAAAGCCTGGTAAACGCAAGGCTTTTTCAGGCCAAAGTGGACGCGGCATGTGTTTACGTGAACTGCTCAACCCGCTTCACTGACGGCGGAGAATTCGGCTTCGGTGCGGAGCTTGGAATCTCAACGCAAAAGCTTCATGCCCGCGGACCTATGGGAATAAAAGCCCTCACCACCACAAAATATTTGATTGACGGCGACGGCCAGGTAAGGTAAAAAAAATGACAATTTCACAGGCTTTTGAAGAATCACGCAAAATCGTTATTAAAATCGGCTCAAACACACTTGCAAAGGCAGACGGCACTCAGAACACCGAATTCATGCAGTCTTTTGCCCGCCAGTGCAAAAATCTTATTGACAAGGGCAAGCAGATTGTCGTTGTTTCTTCCGGGGCACAGGTTTCCGGGGTTTCAACCCTCAAGGAATGGGCTAGAAAAAAGGACGTTCACTTCCGCCAGGCACTCTGCGCCATCGGTCAGGTGGAACTTATGGCTCAGTGGCGAAAGGCTTTCGCCGAGCAAGACCTTCACATCGGTCAGCTTTTGTTTACAAAGGAAGATTTTGAGGACAATCACCGCTCGCTCAACATCCGAAACACGCTTTTCACGCTCGTTGATGAGGGAGTTGTTCCAATCATCAACGAAAACGACTCTGTTTCAACCGACGAATTTGCCATCGGCGACAACGACAACTTGAGCGCAATCACGGCAATTCTCTGGAGCGCAGACCTGTTGATTTTGTTCAGCGACATCGACGGAATCTACACTGACAATCCAAAAACGAACCCAAATGCTCAGCTGATTGAAGAAGTTACGTCAATCGAAGATTTGCGTAAAAAAATCACAATCGGCGAGACAAATGCCTTCGGTACCGGCGGAATCGAGACCAAAATCCAGGCTGCCACAAAATCAACAAAATACGGCATCCCCATGATTCTGGCCAACGGAGGAGCCGCCGACATTCTGGACAAGCTGGCCGACGGCAGTGCTAAAGGAACTCTGTTCGTAGCAAACTAACATGTCCTTCTATGCCTTTTGGCATAAAGCACACCAAAAACATATATCCGACCGATGCAAAAACAACGGTTGGAGTCGAAGTTCTGGCACGAACTCGCCTATGCCTTTTGGCAGAATGACCTGCAAAAATATATCAGACTGATGCAAAAACTAGCGTAGACGAGGTTGCGGCAAAAACTCGCTTGAACTTGTTCACCGCGAGTTTTATGACGCGTTCTCGTCGAGAGCTAGTTTTTGTTTCAGCCAATAAATCTTTTTAGGAGAACATTATGACAATTTCTTGTATTGGAACAGGCGCAATGGGTGGCGCAATCATGCGAGCCGTCTGCAAAAAATTTGATGTAAAACAAATCAAAGTGACCGACAAAAACGCCGAAATGGGCAAAAAATTCGCCCAGGAAAATGGCTGCACTTTCGTTACCACGAACAAAGAAGCCCTCGCCGCAAAATATATTTTCCTTGCCGTCAAGCCGCAGTTTCTGAGCGATGTTTTTGATGAAATAAAAGACGATATCGGAGCCGAATCCGTCGTGATTTCAATGGCTGCCGGTGTCAAAATCGAAAAATTGCAGCAATATGCCCCGAACGCCCGCTTTGTCCGCATGATGCCGAATGTCTGCGCCCAGATTGGCGAGGCAATGACAGCCATCACCTGCAATGACGACATCACAGAGCAGGAACTTTCTCATGTAAAGGAAATCCTGAGTGCAGCAGGAAAAGTCGAAGAAGTGCCTGAAAAACTCATGGACTGCGTTACAGCCGTAAGCGGCTCAGGCCCGGCTTTCGTATTCATGTTCATCGAAGCTCTCGCTGATGCCGCAGTCCGCTGTGGAATGCCGCGAGCCCAGGCCTACACTTACGCCGCTCAGACAGTCTACGGCTCAGCCGGAATGGTCTTGCAAAGCGGAACTCACCCGGCAGTTCTCAAGGACATGGTTTGCTCTCCGGCCGGCACAACAATCGAAGGAGTTGCCGCACTAGAAAAGAACAATTTCCGAAATGCAGTGATTGAGGCCGTAACAGCCGCAAACAACCGTTCAATCGCACTCGGAAAATAAAAAAGAGGAAACGCCACCTTTTCAAAAAAGGTTTCTTTTCCTCTTTCAATCTCTTTTTCTTCCAAAACTATGGACTTCTTCGAACAAAAAATCCATCCATGGATTTTTTGATTCGTACGAGAATTTTCTTTCAGAAAATTCTCTCTTTGCTCAGACCCTACATCCTGTAGGGCTTTTACGGAGATTCAACATGGATTTCTTCGAACTTAACGCCTTTCTTAACCTTTCTCAGACTTTGCATTTCGCGCATACGGCGGAAAAAGTGAATCTTAGTCCGTCTGCTTTGAGCCGACTCATTTCCCGACTCGAAGATGAGAGCGGCACGATTCTGCTTGAACGCAACAACCGCGAGGTCAAGCTTACGCCACAGGGAGCAGATTTTGCCCGATTTGCAAAAAAGTGCCTCGACGAGCAGGAAGATATACTCAATTCATTCAAAGCTACTGGCGATGAAGTGTCCGGTTCGCTCCATGTTTACGCTTCGGTAACGGCATGTTATACAATCATGCCGCCATTTTTAAAAGAACTCTCCGAAAAATATCCGCAGATTCACCTTGAAATCGAGACCGGCGACCCGGCTGGCGCAATCAGTGCCGTAAAAGAGGGGCGGGCAGAGCTTGCCGTTGCCGCAATCCCGGAAACAGGACTCAGCGGTTTTGACACGCTCCCAATCCGCAGAACTCCGCTTGTCTTTGCAGCCAGCATCGGCGGAAAATACGAAAATGTTTCTGGCAGTCCGCAGGACATCGTTTCTTCGGTTCCGCTCATTCTTCCGAAAACAGGTCTTGCCCGCGAAAGGTTTGACACTTGGGTTGCAAGCCGCAATGTTAAGCCCGAAATTGCCGCCGAAACAGAAGGAAACGAGGCAATCATGGCACTCGTTCAGCTCGGAATTGGAATCGGGCTTATTCCGCACATCGTTTTGACAAACGGCCCGTACAACAAAGGCTTTGCATGTCTTTCTGCCGGAAACGCACTTGGCTACTACGAAGTCGGATTCATCCAAAAAAAGGAAATCACAGGAAGTGAATCACTCAAAAAAATCCGAAACGCTGTAAACGAAGTCCTGGACAAGATGAGATAATGCCGCGCCCGCCGTGAAGCCGCGCCGAAGGCGGCCACTGGACTGAACGAGCGCAAGCGAGCGAAGGAAGCGGCTGAGGGTTACCGAACGGCGGAAGGGCGGTAGCCAGTGGATTGCGCTAAAAAAAATCGCTATAATTCCAAGAATGAACACAGACATTTCGATTACAGTTAAGCCGAACGACGAAAAAAATCAGGCTCTCATAAATGCGGAAATCTTCAAGGCTCTCGACAAAAAAGGAATCTCTTTCAAAAAAAATGAAGTCACGAGCGTTTTCGTAAAAAAATCAATCGACGCACGACACGGACAAATCAAAATTATTTTGCGATACAAAGTTTACATCGGTGAAGAACCGAACGGAGACGGAGAAACTCTTCCTGTCTGGAAAAAGGCTGGCGGAGAGCACTCGGTCATCATCATCGGCTCAGGACCTGCGGGCCTTTATGCGGCATTCAGATTGCTCGAAGACGGAATCAAACCTGTTGTTATCGAACGCGGAAGCTGCACTGACGAGCGCAAAAATGATGTCGAAGAACTTGAATCTAGCGGAAAACTCAACGCCCAGTCAAATTTCTGCTTTGGTGAAGGCGGAGCAGGCACTTTCTCAGACGGAAAACTCTACACCCGAAGCAACAAACGCGGCGACATCGGAAAAATCTACCGCATTTTCGTGGAATTCGGTGCAAGCGAAAAAATTCTCACAGACGCACACCCGCACATCGGCACTGACAAACTTCCCGGAATCATCAGCGGAATGCGCAAAAAAATCATCGAACTTGGCGGAGAATTCTATTTTGACACGCTCTGCACCAATTTAATCGTAGAAAACGGTTCTGCAAAAGGCGTAAATCTCAAAAATCTCCGAAGCGGCGAAGAATTTTCACTCACAGGCGATGCGGTCATTCTCGCGACAGGACACTCAGCCGTGGACATCTACAAAATGATTGCGAAAATCTCACCTAATTCCCTCGAAGCAAAAACTTTCGCAGTCGGCGTTCGTGTCGAGCATCCACGGGCATTAATTGACTCAATCCAGTTCCACGGAAAACCAATGCCACAGGCAGCAGAATACAGGCTCACAACCCAAGTCGAAGAACGCGGCGTTTACAGCTTCTGCATGTGCCCGGGCGGATATGTCGTTCCATGCGCAACAGCAGAAAATCAAATCGTAATCAACGGAATGTCAAGTTCAGGCCGAAACAGTCAGTGGAGCGATGCGGCAATCGTCGTTGAACGCCGCCCAGAGGACATCCCGGCCGAATATCAGGAAGAGGCAAAAAAAGCAGGCTGCCCTGCCCTAGCAGGCCTTTACTGGCGAACCTGGCTCGAAGAAGAAACATTCCGACAGGGAAAAGGTCAGTTCGCACCGGCACAAAAACTCACGGATTTTTTAAGCCACAAAGATTCAACCGAATTGCCACAAACAAGCTACAAACCGGGCGTAGTCGCAAGCCGCCTCGACAAATGGCTTCCACCTGAAATCAGCAGCCGGCTTGAACAGGGCTTCCGAGACTTTGACAAAAACATGCACGGATTCATCTCAGAGGACGCACTTTTAATCGCAAGTGAAACCCGAACAAGCACCCCAGTCCGAATCACGCGCAACAAAGAAACGCTGGAATGTGAAGGAATCAAAAATCTCTACCCGGCAGGCGAAGGCTCAGGCTACTCAGGCGGAATCGGCAGCTCCGCAATGGACGGCGAAAAAGTCGCAGCAAAAATCGTACAAAAGTTGGGAATGAGGAATTAGAAGTGAGAAATTGGGCGTCCATAGATAATGCCAAAAACGAAGGGCGTTCCGGCTTCGCCGTCGGGCTTTCCGCGGTTCCGCTAACGCTCCATTCCTACGCTGCGCTACGGAACAAGCCGCTACAATCCCTAACGCATGGCTCCCAGGAGATTTAATGACCAAAGATGAACTGTTTACATTAAAACGCACTCTTTATAAATGGGCAAAGGAAAATCTTAGGGGAACTTCTGTAATTAATGAATTAAGCGGAAATTTAATAGAAATATCAGCACAAGGGATTGATGAATGGTTTTCTAAATCGAAATCTGAAGAACAAATAAAATCAATTTCTCTTTTAACTCAAATTCTAAAAAAAGCAAAATATACTCATGCTGAAAAAAATATTCATTCAGAGCTAAAAAATGCTCCAAGCTTTGAATATTATGAATGTCCGCTAGAAATTGATGAAAAAGATTTTAATGCGGTTATCAGTATAAAAATTATAGTTGCAACACACGGTGATCGCCGAATATACTATCATCACTATCTTGATGATTTAAAAAAATCAAACCGTCCTCAACTCTAGTGCGCTAACCAAAATGGAAATAACGCAGTTCTATTGGACGGCTCTGATTTTATTATAGCATAAAGGACTTTAATGTCAAGGAAACGAACTAAAATGACCAAAGATGATTTGATTTTTCTGATAAATACTAAAAAGGAATTTGAATTCACTTACAACGGCAAAAACTACAACCTCACCTACGACCGCGACGACAAGGGCAACGATTTGATTGTCTTCGGCGAACGTTTTATGGGCAAAAAATATGCCTCATTCGGGGAATTCATGAACGAGGCACGGATTGAAAATCACTTCTTCCGGGAAATGATCGACATCCTGTCGTGACAAGAATTTTAGACCGCTCTACGGTCTAAAATTCTTGCGGGTCAACTTGCTTTTGCCCACATCCGTGTGGGCGTTTCCTTGATTAATTGTTGCATTGCTGGCTTTGTCACTCTGTATTCTGATCGCGTTCGTGTGGGCACTTTCTTGATAATTTTCTGAATTATTTGCTTTTTCTAAGCACATCCACTGTGTGGGAGCTTGCTCCGAGTAAATCCGGCCGCTCGCATACTGCCATCTGATATTCAATAAAATGCTCAAAACTTTCTTCGTCAAGCGCGTTCAGTTCACGCCTCATGTAATCGGCCGCTCCGTCTGGTGCAAAGACTTTCACTCGCTCTAAGCCCGCTTTTTCGTTGAGCCGAGACATGTCTTCAAGGCGCGTGTAGCTGTACAAGTCATCGTTGATATTCGTAATCGTGTGAAAATCAGCCGTCAAAGTGCCTTTTTCAAGCACTTCTTTGATTTTTCCTTCGCGGAAACAATAGCTTAAAACCGCATATTCGTTCATCAGATAAGCCACGAGGATAAATCCGCCTTTTTTTGTGACTCGTTTTGCTTCGTTCAATGCCGAAAGCCTGTCTTCGTCAGAGTGCAAATGGTACATGGGGCCAAAAAGAAGCGTCACATCAAATGTTTCGTCGCTCAAAAAATGCAGGTCGCGGGCGTCCCCCTGCCAGCTTTTGACATTTTCGTGCTTGCCCCGTAAAATCTCCAGATTGTGAGCAACCAGTTCCACCGCCGTCACATCAAAACCTTCTCGACTTAAAGCCACCGAATAACGGCCTGTTCCAGCCCCAACATCGAGCAGTTTGATTTCCTGATTTTGCCGCCGTTCATTGAGCGAAGTCGAAATGCCGGCGCGCACAAGTTCAACGCAGTCGTGAATATGCTTCATCGAAACCGTAAATTCCACGATTCCGTGCCGGGTTGTGAGCCTGTGATCTTCCTTAAATTTATTGTAATATTTTTCCAATGGTGTCATACAAAAATTATAGAAAAAATTGTTAAAATAAACTATACAAATATATCAAATTTTGCTAAAGTTAGCATACAGGTAGTAACTTCAAAGGTGGCTTCCCCCTCATTCAATCAGTTGCGATAAACTGAAATACTTGAAGAAGGGGGCTGTCCAGTATGACAACTTATGACATTGTGATGCTTTGCATCTCTGTTGCCAGTTTGATTATTGGTGTGCTTTCTCTCTTTCGAAAGAAATGATTGATCGCATAAAAAAATAGTCCGCCTTGTGGTCGCAACACTTAGCGGACTTTCGGCTTAATGCCGTAAAACAACCGTAGGGGTAACCACTCAATCGTAGTTACTACCTGCTTTCAATATAAACTTTAACTGCATAAAAATCAAGCTATTTCACTCCCACGACATCCCGCATCATTTCGTTCATGTCGTATTCAATTTTAACATTGCGAAAGCCCGCCTGCTTAAAAAGTTTGGCCGTTTCTTCGGCATTGTATTCGCCGGTTTCCATAATCAGCACTCCGTTTCGGTTCAAATGCTCGTAGCACTGTGGCACAAGACGACGAATCAAGGCAAGTCCGTCATTCGTTCCGCTCACCTCCCCCACTTCATCCACGTCGCCGTCAAGGGCCAGAAGAGGCTCGCTCCGTCCGTCCTTCAAAAGCTCCAGGCTTTCTGAATGAGGAACATACGGCGGATTCGTAACAATCAGGTCGAATGTCGGCAGCACATTTTCAAAGAGATTTGACTGGATAAAGTGGAAATTTGCAGTATCCATGCCAAGCCCCACACAATTTTTCCGCGCAATAGCCAGTGCTTTCTCGCTTATATCAACCAAAGTAAAACTCAATCGCCGGGAATCTGTGTAATCTGTGTAATCTGTGTAATCTGTGTAATCTGTGGTTTCTTTTTTCTCACCAGCCTTGTCTGCAAGCGTTTTCGCAATGGAAAGACCCACGCAGCCGCTTCCAGTGCACATGTCACAGACAGTAGGGATTGCGTCAGGCTTTGCACGGAATTTATCTTCAAGCGCATCAAGTGCAAGCTCTACAAGAAGTTCCGTGTCTGGCTTGGGAATCAGAACATCAGGCGTGACATAAAAATCCAGTCCGAAAAATTCCTTGTGACCTGTGATGTATGCAACAGGTAAACCTGTCTTTCGCTTTTCAATCGCAGTCAAAAAATCCGCTTCCTGCTTCTGAGTCAATTCATAGTCACGGTTCAAAAGAAGATGCGTCTTGTCAAAGCCCGTAATGTGCTGCAAGAGCACCGCCGTATCAAGCTCAGAAGTTGGAGATGAAGTCAGTTCATTTTTTCCGTAGATTTTTGCCTGCTGAATTTTCACAATATTTCTCCTGCACGGTTCAAGCATAGCCTTCACCGATACTCGCCTACAAACTCGTTTCACGAGTTTGTTCGCTTCGCGACCGGCTCCCTACCGTAGCAAAGAAATTTCCCTTCTTCGCCACCATCTTTCCGTAAAAAGCATGGGCGTTTCGATATTTGCCGTCTGGCCGATGTATGGCGTCATCACGGTGATTTCTTCTTTTTCTGCAGCGAGCAAAAAACGCTCCACCGGGTCATCCCAGCCGTGCCGTGAAAGAATAATCGCACCCCAATGAATCGGCATCGCAATTTTTGCTCCAAGAATTCTTGCGGCTTCAACAGACTGCTCCGGGAATGAATGGACCCGCGGCCACTGAACATCGTACTGGCCACATTCCATCATCGCAAAGTCAAAATCTCCGTACTTATCGTGGATTTTCTGCCAGTGAGAGCCAAAACCAGAGTCACCGCTTTCAAAAATCTGATAAAATTCATCTTTTAAAACCCAGCTGCACCAAAGAGTCGCCATGTTGTCTGTCAAATGCCTGCCAGAAAAATGCTGGGCCGGAGTGCAGGCAATCATCAAACCGTCAACGTCAGTTTCTTCCCACCAGGCCATATTCGTGATTTTCGAAGATTTTACGCCCCACCGCTCCAAATGGTTTTCCACACCAAGCGGAACGATATATTTTTTTACCTTTTTGTCGATTTCGCGGATAACATCGTAGTCCAAATGGTCATAATGGTCGTGAGTCTGAAGAAGAATATCGATTTCTGGCAAGTCAGCGACAGAAACAGGCGGCTTTGAAAATCTCCTGCTCCCCACGAACGAAACCGGCGAAATCATTTCTGAAAAAACCGGATCAATCAGAATGTTCAGCCCATGCATCTGCAAAAGAAGACTGGAATGCCCGAACCATGTGACTCGGAATTTTTCTGGCGAAAGACGGTTATTTTTATCTTCCTGATTCATAAAATCGGGTATTTTTACAGGAAAGTCAAAATCAGGCCGTGGATTTTTCTTTGAAAAAGTGAGCGGGTCCGGAGCAGGATTTTTCTGCATCGACAGAGTTGGAAATTCCTCAATATTATGGAACTTCTTTCCGTCAAAATTTTCCGCCCGCTCTGCATAATTCTTGCGGTCAGTTTTGCCCGCCTTTCCGCCAAAGGGCTTCCATGTCTTCAAAAAAACGAAGGCAAAAAGCGAGACAACTGCAATAATTCCGGCAATCACAAGCCCGACAACCGCAAGAAAATGAAGAAACTTACGCATCAAGTGCTTTAAACTCTTCCTCTTTGGCGTAGACGTTGAGTGCATCAAGCATTTCGTCCATATTACCCATCATAAAGCCCGGCAAATTGTGGAGCGAAAGGTTGATTCTGTGGTCAGTTACGCGGTCCTGCGGATAGTTGTAAGTGCGGATTTTTTCTGAGCGGTCGCCGTTTCCAACCATGCTTCGGCGTGCAGAAGAACGCTCGGCATCAAGCTTGCTCTGCTCAAAATCGAACAGGCGCGCACGCAAAACTTCCCATGCCTTTTCTTTATTCTTAATCTGAGATTTCTGGTCCTGCTGGATAACGACGATTCCCGTTGGAATATGTGTGAGTCGGACAGCAGAGTCAGTCGTGTTGACACACTGGCCGCCTGGTCCACCCGCACGCATTACATCTACGCGGACATCGCCCGGATTGATTTTAATATCTGCTTCTTCGGCTTCCGGCAAAACTGCAACCGTGACAGTTGAAGTCTGCAAGCGTCCCTGGCTTTCTGTAGCCGGAACTCGCTGAACACGGTGAACGCCAGATTCCCAGCGAAGGGTTCCGTAAACGAATTTTCCTGTAATCTGAGTGACGATTTTGTTAAATCCGCCAACTTCTGTTTCCTGAGCCTCGACATTCTCGTACTTCCAGCCTTTGCGCTCGCACAAGTGAATGTACATTTCCCACATGTCGCGCACGAACAAACTAGCCTCGTCACCGCCCGCAGCAGAACGAATCTCAAGGATAATGTTCTTTTCATCAAGAGGATCAGGCGGAATGAGCTTAAGCTTAATCTGCTCTTCAAGCTGAGGAACCTTTTCTTCAAGTTCTTTAAGCTCCTCGCGGGCCATCTCCTTCATTTCGGCATCGTCCTCAGCCGTAATCATCATTTTGGCATCTTCAATGCCCTGCAAGCATTTTCGGTATTCGTTTCCGACTTCGAGAACATCCGTTAGATGACCATGTTCACGCATAACATCTTTGTATTTCTTCTGGTCTTTTACCAAATCCGGATCCTGAACAAGCTCGTTCACCTCAACATAACGAGCATCCAATTCTGTAAGTTTCTTCAATAAATCCATAGTGTTTCATTCTATCAAATTTCGCAAACCTTGACAAATGACCGAAGTAAGAATAAACTAATGTTTGTTAGTTTTTGGAACTTTCGATTCCGAAAATTGGGTGGGGAAATGGCAAAATCAGAAAAAGTTACTCGCGAGAAGATTATTCTCGCATTTTTGGATTCCTGCTTTGTGAAAAACGCAGGCGGAACTTCACTTTCAGATGTTGCGGAAAGGCTCGGAATCAAAAAAGCCTCTCTTTACAATCACTACGAAAGCCGTGACGCAATGGTCGAAGACTGCATCAGATGGTGCGGCGACTATTACCGAAAGACATATTTTATCCCAACAGACATTGAATCAATATCACAGCGTTACCCTTCTGAAAATGTAATGAAGGCAATCGTAAACCGCTGGTTCAAAATGAGCGAAAAAGAGCCTCTGGTACAAATTTATTCCTTTATTGAAAGCGAAAAATACATCTCAACTGCGGCGGCAAAAATCGCCCAGGAAACACGCGACAAGCTCGTAAATCAGACTAAAACTGCTCTCCGCTGCCTCGCAAAAGCCGGAAAAATCATCGACCTGGAAGAAAACGACCTCGAATCCCTTTCAAAAATGTTCGCATCAATCACCGTTGCCAACCTCGACGAATACATCATCAAAAAGAAGATTGAAATCCGCTCAAATCCAGAAAGTGGCGAAGGCTCTTTATTCGACGCGCCAAACGAAACTGATTACAGCGAAATCGACAATCTGGTCACAACATTCTGCTCAATGCTCAAATAAAAAAAATAAAGGGGAAAGTCTTCCCCTCGCTACAACCGCTTCGCGTTTTCCGCTACCCCTTCTCCTAAGGGGCAAGCCCCTTAAGATCCCCCGAACCACTATCGTAAATCCGGAGTGCTTCGAACTCAAAAATCCATCCGTGGATTTTTGAGTTCGTACGAGAATTTTCTGTGAAAATTCTCTCTACCTCTCGCTCGCTCCATGCTCGCAACAAATAGTCTATCTAAGATCTGGAGTGCATATGCGGTCGGGCAAGCCCGCCGCGTACGCAAGGAACCTATTATAAACCACCGTATTTACTAACGTAAATCCGGTGTGCGTATGAGGCGACCAAGCCGCCTCGTCCTGCAAGGAAGTTATTGAACTTCTCCCGCCCTGCTATCGCAGGTCAGGAGTGCGGATCCAGTCCTGGTCGGTGTATGTTCGGTTTTCGCCGCCCATGCTCCAGATGAAAGTGTAGTTGCTTGTGCCGCAGCCTGAGTGGATGCTCCAGCTTGGGTTGATTACGGCTTCGTTGTTGTGCATTACGATGTGGCGTGTCTGATTTGGCTCGCCCATGAAATGGAATACAATCTGATCTTCCGGGAAATCAAAATAGAAGTAAACTTCCATACGGCGTTCGTGTGTATGAGCCGGCATTGTGTTCCATACTGAACCAGTCTCCAAGTGTGTCATTCCCATTGAAAGCTGACATGTGTCCAAAATTGACGGGTGAATGTACTGGTTGATTGTTCGGTCGTTTGATTCTGCAGCACTTCCCATGTGAACATGGTTTGCCTGCTCATAAGTGATGATTCGGCTTGGGTAAGTGCAGTGAGCCGGAGTTGAGTTCATGTAGAATTTTGCAGGTTTTGAAGCATCTTTTGAAGCCAGTGTGACTTCTTTTGTGCCAGCACCGAGATAAAGCGCATCGTAGTGTTTTACCTCATAAGTTTTTCCATCCGCAACGACAAGACCGTCACCACCGATGTTAATCATACCAAGCTCGCGACGCTGCAAGAAGAAATCAACGCCGAAGTCTTTCATTGCATCGATGTTTTTGTCGAGCTTAACTGTCTCGTCAACAGGCATACAGCCCAAAGTTACGATTCGGTCGATGTGGCTGTAAACTGCAGTAACATCATTTTTGATGAAAATGTTCTCGATGAGAAATTCATCGCGAATTTCTTCAGTAGTCATTCTTTTGAACGGCTCTTTACCTGTTGAGTAACGAATGTCCATGATTTTCTCCTGTGTGCCTACCGGAACTAGCCCGATAACCTAGTCTTTTTTTGAGTCTGAATCTTCAGAATCCGAAGAGAAAGCCTGTTTTACGCCTTTTCCAAAAGATTTTGCGGCGGAACCAATTTCCTTTCCGACACCTTTCGCAGCCTTACCGACTTCCTTGCCAGCAGTGCCGACGGCTTTTCCAGCTTCCTTGAATCCTTCTTTTATATTTTCTGACTCTGATTCTGACTCTTTTTCAGAAGATTTTGTTGCCTTTTTTTTGTCTGATTCCGATTTCTCAACTTTCTGCTCTTTCTTTTGTTCCTCTTTATTTGAAGAATCTGACTTGCCTGATGCTGCGAGCGGAACTACCGCAAACAGGAAGAGCACTGCGACGAGTGCCGAAAGAATTTTTGTTGATTTCATTTTTGACTCCTAACTATTTGTTTTAAGATGATTTATAGAAATTGTAGCGAAATTTTCAATTTTTAGCAAATTTGGTATTGCTTAGAAAAAACCGACTTCTTTTTGATTTTATTGACTTTCTTCAAAAAACGGATTGACTAAAATCCCTTGTGGAATTATGATTTTGAAAATTACAAAAAAACGCTATAGGTAGTGTCATTTTAGCCAATAATTAAGGTGACAGACACTACACAGAAATTCGAATTTGTCAAGCATTTTTTTTAAAATATTATTTAATGTCTGGAGGGGCATCGGCATGAAAATTATCAAACGCAACGGTGAAGAAGTCGTATTTGACATCCACAAAATCATTACGGCCATTTCAAAAGCGAACAATGAAGTTCCACCGTCGGAGCAGCTTGCAGGTACAACAATCAACAGCATTGCGGAGAACATCGAAAAGCAGTGCGCCGCTGAGAATCACGAAATGAATGTCGAAGCCATTCAGGACTTGGTAGAAAAGGCCATCATGAAGGCCGGTGCATTCGACATCGCAAAAAAATACATCACATATCGCTACCAGCACCAGCTCATGCGTCGTGCCAATTCTACGGACTCGCAGATTCTTTCTCTTCTCGAATGCAACAATGAGGAAGTCAAACAAGAAAACTCAAACAAAAACTCAACAGTCGTTTCAGTTCAGCGCGACTACATGGCCGGCGAAGTATCAAAAGACATCACAAAACGATTCCTTCTCGACGAGGACATCGTAAAGGCTCACGATGAAGGTCTCATCCACTTCCACGATGCCGACTATTTCGCACAGCACATGCACAACTGTGATTTGGTCAACCTTGAGGACATGCTCCAGAACGGCACAGTCATCTCAGGCACAAAAATCGACACACCACATTCATTCTCAACAGCCTGCAACATCGCAACTCAGATTATCGCACAGGTCGCTTCTTCTCAGTACGGTGGTCAGTCAATCTCTCTCGCACACCTGGCTCCGTTCGTAGAAGTAAGCCGCAAAAAGTTCCAGCGCGAGACAATGCGCGTTGAGGAGCAGACAGGCTTAAAATTCACCGACGAACAGTTCAACAAAATCGTCGAAATGCGAATCCGTGACGAAATCACCCGTGGCGTTCAGACAATTCAGTATCAGGTCGTCACTCTCATGACAACAAACGGCCAGTCTCCGTTCATCACAGTCTTCATGTATCTCAACGAAGCAAAGAACGAGCAGGAAAAGGCCGACCTCGCCATGATTATCGAAGAAATGCTCAAACAGCGTTATCAGGGCGTTAAAAACGAAAAGGGCTTCTGGGTCACACCGGCATTCCCAAAACTCATTTATGTCCTCGAACCGGACAACATCGAGCCAGGCGCAAAATATTACCCACTCACAGAGCTTGCCGCAAAATGTACGGCTCGCCGCTTGGTTCCGGATTACATTTCCGAAAAGAAAATGCTCGAACTCAAAGTCGATGCAAACGGCAAGGGAAACTGCTACCCATGCATGGGCTGCCGCTCATTCCTTACACCATATCTCGACGAGCATGGCAAACCAAAATATTATGGCCGCTTCAATCAGGGTGTAGTCACAATCAACCTTGTAGACGTAGCCTGCTCTTCAAACGGAGATTACAAGTCATTCTGGGAAATTTTCGATGAGCGACTTGAACTTTGCCACAAAGCACTCATGCGCCGACACCAGCGATTGCTCGGCACCCCAAGCGATGTCGCTCCAATCCTCTGGCAGCACGGTGCCCTTGCCCGCCTCGAAAAAGGTGAAACAATCGACAAACTGCTTTTCGGCGGTTACTCAACAATTTCTTTGGGTTACGCAGGATTGTGTGAATGTGTACGCTACATGACAGGCAAACCACATACAGACCCAAGCGCAACGCCATTCGCAATCGAAATCATGAAGCACCTCAACGAAAAATGTGCCGAGTGGAAAGCAGCGTCAAACATCGCATTCTCACTCTACGGCACTCCGCTTGAATCAACTACATATAAGTTCGCAAAATGCCTCAAAAAGCGATTCGGTGAAATTCCGGGCGTTACGGACAAAAACTACATCACGAACAGCTATCATGTTCATGTCACAGAGAAGATGGACGCATTCACAAAGCTCAGCTTTGAAAGCCAGTTCCAGGAGCTTTCTCCGGGCGGTGCCGTAAGCTATGTTGAAGTTCCAAACATGGAAAACAACATTCCGGCCGTCATGACACTTCTCAAGCATATCTATGACAACATCATGTATGCCGAACTCAACACCAAGAGTGACTGCTGCCAGAAATGCGGTTACACAGGTGAAATCAAAATCGTAACCGACAGCGACAACAAGCTCGTATGGCAGTGCCCGAACTGCGGCAACAAAGATCAGGCCACAATGAATGTAGCCCGCCGAACATGCGGATACATCGGCACCCAGTACTGGAACCAGGGCCGCACTCAGGAAATCAAAGAGCGAGTCTTGCACTTGTAAAAATTCCCATGGCTAAATAGGGCGGCAATGCTGTCCTTAGCCGGAAAATGACAATATCATGACACACTTGTATTGCCTGGCTCGACCAGGCAATCTTTTTCTAAAAAAAATATGAACTACGGAATAATTAAAAAAATCGATATCGCTGACGGCTTGGGCGTTCGCGTCTCACTGTTCGTCTCAGGTTGCCGAGTCCACTGCAAGGGCTGCCACAATCAGATTACATGGGATTTTAACTTCGGAAATCCTTTCACCAAAGAGACCGAAGATGAAATCATCGAAGCACTCAAGCCAGCTCATATTGCCGGGCTAACAGTGCTTGGCGGAGAGCCGTTTGAAGAAGAAAATCAGGAAGTCCTCGCACCGTTTTTGGAAAGGGTCAAAAAAGAGCTTCCGAACAAAAATATCTGGTGTTTCACAGGCTATCTCTACGACAAAGATTTGCTCCCTGCTGACGGTCGCAAGCACACGCCTTTCACAAACCGAATGTTGGCCTGCATAAATGTTCTGATTGACGGTCCGTTCATCGAAAAAGAGCGCGACCTGACGCTAAACTTCCGCGGAAGCCGCAACCAGCGAATCATCGACCTAGAACACAATTGCCTGATGAAGCTATAATTTATGCGCCGCATGGAGGCGGCACAAAGAAAATAAATCCGCAAGTTTTTGCTTGTCAAAAACTTGTCACGACATGGATGTCGACAATTGCCTGTTGAAGCTCTGATGCCCGCATGGGGACGGCTCGGAATGACAGTTGAAATTTTTATTTCAATGCTATAATATAAAAATACTTATTGGGGGCGTAGCTCATCTGGTAGAGCATTTGGTTCGCAATCAAAGGGTGGTCGGTTCGAGTCCGATCGTCTCCAACAGCTTCCGTCAAGCACGGAAGTTTTTTATTTTAAAAGCAACTTTCCCTTTTACTTGCTAAAAATCAATATCAGCTTTAAAATAAGGGAATTATATTTTTATCGAGGAATTTATGGCAATTTCACTTCGCGAAAAATATGCAGACATGCTCAAACAAATCGCAAATCTTTCGGTTGCAGCTGCAAAAATTGACGAAACAAATGTTTATCAAAAGGAAAATCCGCAGACACGCAAATTCATGGATGCTCTTGTCGCAGAAAACATGGCTGAAGGAAGCCGTCTTGAGGGCAAAGAAAATTTCCGCGCTTTTTTGGACGCGGTTAAAAACGGAAAGCACGGTCTTATTCTCATGGAGCACTATTCCAACACTGACCTTCCGGCACTCTGCTACCTTTTGGAGCACGATTTAGGCGAAGACGGCAAAGACCTTTCAAAACGAATCGTCGCAATTGCCGGAATGAAGCTCAACGAAGCAAACCCGCTTGTCCGTGCCTTTGCAGAAAGTTTCACAAGGGTTGTAATTTACCCTACCCGCTCTCTCACAAAAGCTGAGGAAAAGGCAAAATCTGAAGAAGAAAAAATTGAAGAAGAAAAACGCGCCCGCACAATCAATCTCGCAGCAATGCGCGCAATGGATAAATGCAAGCGTGACGGCGAAGTTATTCTTGTATTCCCAAGCGGCACACGCTACCGCCCTGGTCACCCGGAGACAAAACGAGGTTTGCGCGAAATTGACTCATACTTGCGAATGTTCGATGTAATGATTTTGGTAACAATCAACGGAAGCGCGCTCACAATCGACATGAACAACCCGGATGATATGCTCGCAGACTTGGTTGCACCGGATGTTCAGATTTTCACTGCAAGCCCGGTAATTGACTGCAAACAGTTCCGCAAGGATTATCTCGCAACTCTCCCAGAGAGCGAGCCGGATCCAAAGCAGAAAGTCATCGACCATATCATGGAAATTTTTGACGAGCAGCACGATAAAATCGAAAAGCTGCGCTAAGAATCAATCTTTTTCAAAATCTTAATGAGGCCGTTCTTATCTACCAAATCGATAGGGCGGCCTTCTGCGTATTTGCGGCCTTCCTCACTGAACAAGCCCGCCGTAATGCACACGCCCTTGTCGGCCTTTGCTTCCGTAACACGAGAATGGAACTCGCGGACATACAAATCAGCAACCGCACCTGTAGTCCTATAGAATCTGAAAATATGGGTCTCTTCCGAACGGATAAATTCAACGCTGACCAAAATCTCGATGTTTTCAGGCTTGACCGAAATATCAACGATTTTTGTGACAGCCTTCTGATAAAACTTCAAGACGATTTTTCGGCAGAGCGCAACATAATCGCTCGAACCGGCCATAAGATAAGTCTGCAAATTCTGGTTCTGGTTAAGCTCGGAATAGCGTGCAAGAAGCTGCGGAACATCCTTGTACTGAGGATTTATGGCCTGAATAGCCTGCAAACATTCTATGCCCTTGCCGATTGTTTTCTGAGCAAAATAAGCCAATGCAAGACGATAGCGGGTCTCAATCGCAATTTCTGGAGCCGCATTCTGATGCTTGAGGCCAATCTCAAAATCCTGAATGGCCTTGTCAGCCTCACCAAGCTTCAGATGGTACATACCGGCCGCAAGACAAGCCTTTGCACCAAATTCTGGATCAGGACGAAGATGCATAAAGACCTTCATAGCCTTTTCACCGTAGCCGCTTTCGTTCATGCCATCGGCCATCGCAAAAAGAGCCTCTTTGTTCTCAGGATTTTCATCCAAAGCGCGTTTGAGATACGGAAGACTTTCCTTGTAATGCTTTGCTTTATAAAGAGAAAGACCGAGAGGTGATGCTATGCCCGTCGCCTCAGGTTTTACTGTGACAACTCTTTTAAATCTCGGCACGGCCTTTTCAAACTCGTTGTTTTTATAAAAAGCCAGGCCAAGATAATAGTTTACTTCAAAATCATTCGGATTAATCTGAACAGCTGCGCTCAGTCCTTTGAATGCCTCGGGAATTTTTTCAAGTTTTACTGCACAAATTCCCTGCCTCAAAGCCGCCCGAAAAATATCAATTTCTTTGTGAGCTGGAGCCACGCTCATCTGAGTCTCATAAATCGGATAAGCCTTATCCCATGCTCGTTCGTTGTAATATAAATCGCCCAAAGCCATGAGAGCATCCGGGTTGTGAGGATCCTGAGCAAGTTTTCGAGTAGATTCCTTCAAAATTTGGGCGCGAGACTTCTGCTTCCCCTTTTTACCAGACTTTTTTCGGGTCGCGAATGAGAGAACAATCGCAGCAAAAGCCGTAATAATAACAACAGCAATTAAAGTACTCATATCTTCTTTAATTATCGGCAGAAAAAGCGGAAAACTGAAAGTGGAAAATGGAAAATTAAAGGGGGAAGTCTCCCCCTCGCTCCAAAGCAGAGCTTTTCCGCTACCCTCTCTACAGGGGCTTTGCCCCCGTACCCCTAAGCTCCTCAACGAACTCTGCGAACAAGAAATCCATCCGTGGATTTCTTGATTCGTACGAGAATTTTCTTTACAGAAAATTCTCTCTTTGCTTTTATCCCGCATCCATGCGGGAGTTCTATTTCCTTAATTCTTCGACAAACTCAGCGATTCTGTCGAGAGCAGTCTTCATTTTGTCGATTGCGGTGGCATAACAGCAGCGGATATGGCCTTCGCCGCCCAAGCCGAAGACGCTACCAGGAACGACAGCGACATTGTGCTTCTGGAAAAGCTGGGTGGCAAATTCTTCGCTGGAAATACCGAGATTTTTGATGCTCGGGAACATGTAGAACGCACCCGTCGGCTCAGGAACTTCAAGCCCCATGTCACAGAAAGCCTTGTACATGAGATTTCGTCGCTGCTGATAGCTGACTCTCATTTTTTCGACATCCTTCCAGCCGTGGCGCAAACCTTCGACAGCCGCGTACTGGCTGAAAATCGGAGCACAGATTGTGTTGTAGCCGTGAAGTTTTACAATCTGAGCAAGAACTTCTGCAGGGGCCGCGATGTAGCCGATTCGCCATCCTGTCATTGCGAAAGATTTTGAGAAGCCGTTGAGGATGATTGTGTAGTCCTTCATGTCCGGGAAAGAGCCTACAGAAACATGCTCAGCCCCATCATAAGCAAGCTCGCAGTAAATTTCATCGGAAATACACCAGATTTGATTTTTAACGACGACTTTTGCGATTTTTTCAAGCTCAGCTTTTGGAATCATCGTGCCCGTTGGATTGTTCGGAGAGCACATCATCACGCACTTAGTTTTTGGAGTGATTGCCTTTTCAATCTGTTCGGCTGTGGGGTAAAAACCGTTTACGCTCGTGTCGATTGGAACGACTTTTGCGCCCGTAAGCTCAGCAAGCGGAGTGTAGTTTACATAGCAAGGCTGAACGACAATAATCTCGTCACCAGGGTTCAAGATTGCACGAAGAACGGCATCAACGCCCTCACTCGCACCAACCGTAATCAAAATTTCATTCTTTGGGTTGTAGTAAAGGTTGTATCGCTCCATGTATTTGGCGATTTCTTCACGAAGTTCAATCAAGCCCCAGTTTGAAGTGTAGGAAGTGTGTCCCTTTTCAAGATGATAGTAAGCTTCCTCGCGGATAACCCACGGAGTCGGGAAATCCGGCTCACCAACCGAAAGCGAAATTACATCGTCATGACCAATCAGCATCTCAAAAAACTTACGGATGCCCGACGGCGGAATATTCTGCATTGATTTTGATAATCTATCTTCTCGAGTGTTCAATTTTATATATCTCCAATTAGCGGCATGGACGCCGCGTCATTATACAGCAAAATTCATCTGCGAGTTTTCGCTTGGAAAACTCGTCAGAAACAAAAAATACATGGATGTATTTTTTGTTTCAAGCCATCACTCCTTCACGGCGGTCGCTTTCGTCCTCTACATAGAGAACGTCGTTTTCTTTGTATGTTTTGAGCAGGAAGTGGGTCTTTGTTGAGCGAACTCCTTCCAAAGTTGAAAGCTTTTGAGCCACAAAAAGAGCCACTTCACGCAAATCATCGCCTTCAATCACGACCTTCAAATCATAGCCGCCGCTCATAAGGTAAAGCGACTTGACCTGCGGGAAGCGGTAGATTCGCTCGGCAAGAGCATCAAAACCGTGCTCACGCTCAGGCTGGCACTGGATTTCAATTTCAGCACGAACCTTGTCCTTTGTATTAATATCTTTTTCCGGGTTAACGATGGCGGCGTATTTTAAGATAATTCCTTCGTCTTCAAGACTTTTGATGATAGCCTTTACCTCATCGGCGGATTTTTTTGTCATCGCCGAAATGTCTTCAACGGCCAGACGCGCATTCTCACGCAGCAAATCCAAAATTTCTTCTTTACCGTCCATACTTTTACCTCTGATATGTTGACTTATGGAAACTTCGAAAAACTGAGCTTTTCAGGAATTCCCATATTTTATTTTAATTTATTGTTCTTTATTTGAAAAGTATATCATTAGAAAGGAGAATAAAAACAGTCCTGTATAATCAAATACACAGGACTGCTTTTGAAAAAAGTCATGGGAAATCAGAAAATATCAGCAGAAGAAAATTTTTCGAAATTTCACTATACCTTAAATTTGCTCACAGCCTCACCAAGAGACTCGATACTCTGGGTATTTTTATGGGTCATATCGTTGACGGCATTGATTGAATTGTTAATTGACTCAATACCGATTGACATTTCATCCATGCTGGCCGTAATTTCTTCGGTGAGACGCATAAGATTATCCATTTTCACATTTGCTTCCTTAGTGGCATCTTCCATTGCATCGCTGGAACCCTTTACGCTCGCCGTTACATCCTGAATCTGCTTGATTGCCTCAAGAATCTGCTCGCCACCTTCGGACTGCTCGTGCATTGCATTCATAATCGTGAGTTCCTGCCGGGCAACAGCCTGAGTCAGCTCATATATTTCGTTGAACTGATTCTGCAGCTGCTCAGAAGAATCTGTGACTTCCTTGACGCTTGCAAGAACAACTTTGAGGTTGTTTGTAATGTTTTTTCCCTGCTTGTTTGAATCTTCCGCAAGTTTACGAATTTCATCGGCAACAACGGAGAAACCTTTGCCGCTTTCACCGGCATGAGCCGCCTCAATCGCTGCGTTCATAGCAAGCATGTTTGTCTGACTCGCAATTGCCTGAATGATTTTACTTGCTTCAAGAAGGGTTCCCGACTGTTCCTGAATCTTTTTGATTGCCTCAACCGAGTTGTTTATACTAACCCTACCCGATTCAGAAGAATTTTCAAGAGATTTGATTGTAATGCCGTTCTTCTCAAGGATTCCTGTTACGGAACGGATATTAGCAACCATTTCTTCGATTGCAGAAGAAGACTCTACAACGCTTGAACTCTGACTCTGAATGTTAGATACAAGCTCACTTACGCTGCTGTTGATTGAACCGAGAGATTCCTGGGCTTCATGAACATTACGCCCCTGCTGCTGAACCTGCTTGTTTACGGAATCGATATTCGCAGTTATCTCGTTGGCACTTGCGGCCGTATCATTCATACTGTCTCCGAGAGCAGACCCCTGCTCCGTAAGATTTCCCGCAGCCTCTTTGACCTGCGCAATGGAATTCTGAATCTTTTCAATGGTAAGATTGAAGAATTTGTACATTTTTCCAAGCTCATTGTCGGTCTTAACCTCCATGCGGACAGTCAAATCACCGTCTCCCTGCGCGATATTCTGCATTGCAGAGACACCTTTGTTCATTTCTTTGACAACGCCCTGAATAATCAGGAAGAGAACAAAAAGAATTACAAGAGCGGTGAGGACAAAGGCAACCGTCGAAATGAAGAAAACAGCCTTTGCTGCCGCCGTGATTTCTGATTCTTTCGCATTAAGACCAAGGAACCAGACTTCTTTTGCATCTTCAACTTTAAATGGCTGATAATATTTGTAGACACTCTCGTCTTTTTCTTTAACAGTCATGCCAAAAGGCTGGAGAGAAGATTTGCTGGACTGAAATAGAGGGCCCGTCGAAGAATCAGTATAAGCAGCAAGATTCTGACCTTCGTTCTCCGTGTCATAATCAACCGCAAGAAGCCCCGAATCGGAAATGAGCGAGAGATAGCCGGAATCATAGACTTTGACCTGCTTAAGAAGTGAAGAAAGAGTGTCAAGTGACATATCAAGACCAATTACACCGATTGGTTTACCATTCTTAGAGTGAATCGGAAATGCGACTCCACAAACCCAGATTGTTTTGCCGCCAATTTCGTAGGGATTCGGGTCAATTAGAATTCCTGTAGGACTTTTAAGCGGATTTACATACCAAAAGCCATTTTCGTAATCAGTGAGAGGTGTACATTCAATCGTAGAGCCAACTTTTGTCCAATAAGGAATGAAACGACCTGTGGAATCGTGATTTTCAGTGTTCGCATACTGAGAATCAAGGCCGTCCAATGCGTTCGGCTCGTAAACTACCCAGGTATCAACAAAATTTTCGTTGGCGATTAGAGCCTGTTTTAAAATAGCGTTCACAAAATCACGCCGCTGGGCAGGAGGAACATTTTCTACCTGCTCGACGACAGTTTTGAGCGCGCTGCAAGTGGCATATTCATGTGCAATAATCGACTTCGTTGTTTCGGAATAGTAAGAAGCCATTTCATGAAGATAATTGTCGGAAATATTGCGGAACCGGCTGGAAACATTGCTCAAAATGAATACAGAGCAAAGTGCAAGGAGCACAAGCAGGAAAAGGCCGATTGTAAGTACAAGCTGAGTGCGAATACTTTTGAAACCGCCACTGGCTTTGGTCTTTTGTGTCATAGAAACTCCTGTAAAAACTCAGCGTTAGTGGCGTTGCATGGAAGCAACGAAAATGCAAGTTTTCGCCAGCGGAGAAAACTTGCCCGCCCTGCCAAGTTTTGCTATGGGGATTATATGACTATTTTAACCTATTTTTAAGAAAAAAGCTAGTTTTATTTAAAGTTATTTTTAATTTTTATACAATAACGCCTTTTGTGCTTGGAACTTCACCGTTACGCCGAGGGTCAATTTCAACCGCACTTCGGATTGCACGGGCAGCCGCCTTGAACAAGCCCTCCATTTTGTGATGATCGCTGCGGCCCCGCAAAGTGTCGAGATGCAGGTTGCATTTTGTCGCCTGAACAAAGCCGTTCCAGAAATCGTCAAAGCAATCTGTCTGGAAAGTGCCCTGCTTTCCGTCCTGTACGCTCACGAGAGGAATATTTGAAAGTTCTGCATTGCAGACAAGGAAGGGACGCCCGCCAAAATCAACTGCCGCACGGAGCAAACTTTCGTCCATGGGGTAGAGGAAAGAGCCGCTTCGGTAAATACCGGCGCAGTCGCCGAGGGCTTTTGCAAAGCACATGCCCAAAACGATACCGGTATCTTCTATTGTATGGTGCTGGTCTACGTTCAAATCGCCCTTGATTGAGCCGGACAAATCAAAAAGTCCGTGCTTACAGAAAGAGCGAAGCAAGTGGTCAAAGAACCCAATCGGATTCTCCACGCTGCACTTTCCTGTACCATCAAGATTAAGAGTAAGCGAAATCTGAGTCTCGCCAGTAATTCGTTCGATTGTAGCAGTTCGCATTATTAAATTCCTCACAGAGAGCACAGAGGGCACAGAGTGCTTTAAGTTTAGGTAAGTTCCTTGCGCCAGTCCCGCCGCCTGTTCAATATGCATTTTTTATTTTCCTCACAGAGGGCACAGAGGGCACAGAGTGCTTTAAGTTTAGGTAAGTTCCTTGCGCCAGTCCCGCCGCCTGCTATTTTAAGTATCCGTTTTTGACTCTTTTAATTCCGTTTTTCAACAAAACTTCATTAAAATTTATCAGTAAGCCACACGGTTTCTTCGCCAATTTTAGACATGTACCAAGTTGTTTTTGATACAAGTCTGTTAGTTTTGATGCTGATTTCAGTTCCAGAACGATTTGATTTTCTACAAGCAAGTCAATTCTTAGAGCTTCATCAGCAACTTTCTTGCCATGAAAAATAACTTCAACAGGCACTTCTGAATCAACATGCAGCCCTTCTTCCTCAAGAGCAATTTTTAAGCATCGCTGATAAACCTTTTCCAAAAGGCCAGGACCAAGTTCTTTATGAACTTTTATCGCAACACCAATGATTTTTTCTGTTAATTCATTAAGTTCTGTTTCTGTCAAACATCTCTCCTACACAAAAATTCTCTCTGTGGCCTCCAAAGCTCTGTGAGGAATTTTTTTATCTCACAACCTTACGCAGCGCGTATTCCAGGATGTCCGTTGCACCGAGTGCCTGCAATTTTGGAAGCAGGGTTGGAACTTCGCTCTTTTTGACAGCGATTTTTACTGCGTAGCCGTCGTCACCGAAGAGCGGGCTGACAGTCGGGCTTTTCATTGATGGAAGAGCCTTGATAAGGCCGTCGAACTTGTCCTTTGCAACGTTCATTTCAAGCATTACGCGACCACGAGCGTTCAAAACTGACTCGAAGAGCATTTTAAGCTCCATGATTTTCTGCTTTTTCTCCGGGTCTTTGAGTGCTTCTTTGGAAGCGTACATTCTTGTTGAAGAAGTCATGAGCGTATCGACGATTTTGAGGTTGTTTGCACGCAAGCTTGAGCCTGTCGAAGTGTTGTCAATCAAAATCTGTGCGAGAGAATCCTCGTTGTCCTGAACGAAGCCTTCGCTTGTACCCCAAGTTCGGAAAATTTTTCCGTCAATCTTTTTTTCTTCGACCCATTTTTTGCTGAGGGTCTGATATTCTGTTGCGATTGTAACCGGCTTTTTGATGAGAGCGTCGAAATCAACTGTGTTCGGAACAGCCGCTACGATTCGAACCGGGTCAAATCCCAAGTCCATGATTTCTTCGACTTCATACTGAACGCCGTTTTCATAAACCCAGTCCTTTCCTGAGAATCCGACATCGGCTTTGTTTGAGGCCAAAAGTGCGCTTGCAATCTGAGGTTTAACGACCTGAAAAGCCAAGTCGTCCTGATTAGTGCTTGGGAAGTAAGTTCGTTCTGCAAGTTTGAGGGAAATGCCAACATCGCTCAAAAGTTCATAGACTGATTCGTAAATTCTGCCTTTTGCTAATAATACTCTGAGTTTTTCCATAATATATTCCTTTTTGATTAGATTTTAAGATTATACTAAATTCCATAAGAATAAAAAAGATGATATAATGGTTTCAAGGAGCAATTTATGACAAAAGAACAGGAAGCTACCGTAAAGGAAGCACTTGATATGTTCCGCCCGCAGCTTCAGGCCGACGGCGGCGATATGGAATTCGTTTCAATCGACGAGCAGAACCGCGTTCACTTGCGCCTCACAGGAGCATGTGGCAGCTGCCCGATGGCACTTATGACCCTCAAAATGGGCGTAGAGCGTTACCTCAAAGACGCATGCCCGGAAGTTTCTGAGGTCGTTCAGGAACAGTAAGGAAGTAACGCCGTTAACGCGGTATTTTTATAGGAGGCTCATAATGGTTTACGAATACATTAATTTTCCAGACGGCACGGAAGTCGTACATACTCAGATTCTAAACGAAGATAAAAATCCTACCGTTGAAGTCCATTTTGAGCGTCCTACATCTAATGGTTTCGATTCAGCAAGATGCGAATTGCCAAATTATAAATGGCTTTTTAACGAAGGCTATTCTGATGAAGAAATTTCCTTTTTTAATGAATTCTTGCATCATAACGCACACTTGATTTTTAGATACGCTGCAACAGGTGGTCTTCAAATTGCCTAAATTATTTTCGATTCATGGGTATGGAATCTATTTTTGGTCTCAAGAAAACAATGAACCTATCCATGTTCATGTAGGAAAAGGTTTTCCATCGAAAAACGATACAAAACTTTGGCTTACAGCTGACGGTGGTTGTATCATTGCGAATAATAACGGGAAAATTCCAACGCACGATTTAAATGAAATCATGCAGATTGTGTCCGCTCAGTTTTTCTTAATTTGTGCAAAATGGAAAGAACATTTTAAAGTTGATACAATCGAATTCTATTGTTAATGACTAATCCCTTCCTTCCAGTTTCAAAACAAGACCTTCTCGACCGCGGCATAGACGAAGTTGATTTCGTTTTTGTGTCAGGTGACGCTTATGTTGACCATGCTTCTTTTGCCTCGGCTCTGCTTGGGCGGCTTCTCGAAGCAAACGGCTACTCTGTGGCGATTCTGCCTCAGCCGGACTGGAAGAATGTCGAAGAATTCCGCAAATTTGGCAGGCCAAAGCTCGGTTTTTTGGTCAGCGCGGGAGCCATGGACAGCATGGTTTCAAATTACACCGCAAACAACAAGCCCCGGAGCGAAGATGTTTATGCTCACGGCGGAGTCGCGGGCCACAGGCCTGACAGGGCTTTAATCACTTACATTTCAAAAATCCGTGAAGCCTACAAGGGCGTGAATATCCTTATCGGCGGAATTGAGGCAAGCTTGCGCCGCACGAGCCACTACGATTACTGGTCAAACACCGTGCGCCGTTCGATTCTCCTTGATTCAAAGGCTGATTTGCTCATGTACGGCATGGGCGAGCACTCAATCCTTGAAATCGCGGCCAAACTCCGCCAGGGAATCCCAGCCAAAGCCATTCGCGGTGTGCGTGGAACAGTCTGGTACACGAGCAAGGCCGAAGAACTGCCAGAACACGTGAACTGGAACGAGCGCAATCCCAAAAACGCCGCAATCATGCTCCCTTCTTATGCCGAAATCTCCAAAAACACGCCGGAATGCAAGAGGCTTTTTGCCGAAAGCTATCTCGTTCAGGAGCAGAACACCGATGCGATTAACGGACATCTTCTGATTGAGCCGGTTGATGCCCGCTTTATTGTGCAGGAGCCGGCAGCCCTCCCCCTCACCACACAAGAATTCGATGCGATTTACGAGCTTCCTTTTACCCGGAAGTGGCATCCCATGTACGACTCTCCTGCCGAAAACGGAAAGGCAGGCATTCCCGCGCTCTCCGAAGTTCAGTTCAGTCTCGTAAGCTCACGCGGATGTTTTGGAGCCTGCTCATTCTGTGCGATTACATTTCATCAGGGCAGGCGCATTCAGGCACGGAGCCACGAAAGCCTCATAAAAGAAGCCAAAGTAATTACCGAAAACCCGGATTTCAAGGGCTATATCCACGACGTTGGAGGCCCCACCGCAAATTTCCGCCACGACGCCTGCCGCTTCCAGAAAGAACGGGGTGCCTGCCCCAACAAAGACTGCATGGGAACAAACCCGTGCAAGAACGTGAACGTCGATCACACGGAATATGTGGAGCTTCTGCGAAAACTGCGCGCGCTTCCGAAAGTCAAAAAAGTCTTTATCCGCTCTGGAATCCGATTTGACTACCTGATGATGGACAAGGACAAAACATTCTTCAAGGAACTGGTGGAGCATCACATTTCAGGCCAGCTCAAAGTCGCGCCTGAGCATGTTTCAAACAAACTTCTCCGCCTCATGCGAAAGAGCAGCCATGAGCTTTACGAAAAATTTGCCGAAGAATACGCAGAATGGAACAAAAAACTCGGCAAAAAACAATATCTCGTGCCCTACTACATCTGCTCGCACCCGGGAGCAGGCCTTGCCGAAGCAATTGAAGTCGCACTTTATCTCAAAAAGACAGGCTTCGTCCCAGACCAGGTTCAGGATTTCTACCCTACTCCAGGAAGCCTTTCAACCTGCATGTACTGGACAGGCCTCAACCCGCGCAACCGCCTCGAAAATGGTGAATTTGAAGAAGTCTACGTAGCCCGTGGAGCACACGAACGCCGCTTACAGCGCGCGCTCCTGCAATTCAACCGCCGCGAAAACTGGCCTCTGGTAAAGGAAGCCCTGGAAAAAGCCGGAAGAAGAGATTTGATTAAGGTTTTGATGAAGTAAAAAAGTGAAAGGAACAAAAAATTCCGCGCCCGCTATGGAGTGGTGGCAAAGCCAGTGCCGGTTGCAATGCATGAGGCACCGAGCGTTAGTGAGCCACGGAACAGCGGCAGCAAGAAGATTGCGCCAAAAAATCTTAATTCTTAATCACGCTGTGCAGCCATTTACCGCTTTTTACACGGATTGCACCACACAGTGTTTTCAGAATCTGTTCGGTCTCAAAGCAGAGCATAATTGTCCACGCTGGACTTTGCCACATAAAGGTTGCCAGGCAGGCAAGCGGGATTGCAATCAGCCACATCCAGCCGTTGTCTATCAGAGAGGCAAAGATTGTGTCGCCGCCAGCACGGCAAATTCCTACGATAATCAGCATGTTAAAGGCTCGGCTCGGATACATGCACATGAGGACAATCATCATTGACTGAGAAATTGCGATAATATGTGGCTCTACATTGAAAATGAATGGCAAAAGTCTTGAAAGCGGGAACAAAAGAAGCCCGATAATCGCGCCCATGAGCGGCATGAACCAGCAGAATCGGTGCGCGTAGGCCCTTGCACCTTCTTCGTCCTTTGCGCCGATTTTTTTTCCGAGAATGATTGATGCCGCGCTTCCCATTCCGATGAAAAAGACCCAGGTGAGCTGGTTCACGGTGTTCATGATGCTGAAGGCTGCAAAAGAATCTGTGCCTGAGTGCGAGAAAATTGAATTCTGTGTGGTGATTCCCAGCCCCCATAAAGATTCGGAAAGCAAAACCGGGATTCCGACTTTGACAAGTTTGAGCAAAAACGCCCGGTCGAAGCCCAAAAGTTCGTGGATTTTGCCCATTGCCTCGTATTTTTTAACGCTCGCAACCACAATCGTGATTATCATTTCTATTGCGCGGGAAATTACCGTTGCCAGAGCCGCGCCTCGAACGCCCATCCGCGGGATTGAAAGCGGAGCAAAGCCGAAAATCAAAAGATAATTGAGGGAAATATTCGTCATAAAAGAAACTGCGGTCGTTACCATGGGCAGGATGACCCGCTCAGTGCTTCTGAATGTCATCTGGCACGAAAAACAAATCGCGAATAATGGATAACAGAGCGAAACAAGTCTGAGATATTGGACGCCCTCGTTTATTACGGCCTCGTCGTTTGTGTAAAGACGGAGTATCTTCTCTGGAATCATAGACCCGCCTGCCAGAAAAATCAGCGAAAAGCCGAAACAAAGCGTAAGCATGATGCCAAAAGTCTTTCGGATTCCCTTAAAATCCTGTGCTCCCCAGAACTGCGAGATAAAAATTGCACAGCCCGAAGAAACGCCGAATGTGACCATGTTGAGCAGGAAGAAAATCTGATTTCCAAGACCGACGCTCGCAATCGCCACCGAACCAAGCCGCCCGACCATGACGGTATCAATCATGTTCACGAAAGTCTGCAAAAGATTCTGCAAGATTATCGGAATCGCAATAGAGAAAAGTGTTTTGTAAAAACCGCCAAGAAGCTGCTTATTTGTCATGATTTTTAAATTCCTCACAGAGTTAAAGAGGGCACAGAGAGTCTGTTGTATAAGAAATTTAATACCTCAATCAAGTTAGCAGTGAAAACAAGATTGAGGTATAAAGTTTTGTTTTGCAAAAAATCTCTCTGTGGACTCTGTGCCCTCTGTGAGAAATCCTAGTTACGGAATGAGTGGATTGGTGCCGGAATACGGCCGCCTCGGTTGATGAAGTCTGCGCAGCTGAACTTGCTTACTGGCATTACAGGACAGCCGCCAAGCAATCCGCCGAACTCAATCCATTCGCCGGCTTTTTTGCCAGGTGCTGGAATCAGGCGGACTGCGGTTGTCTTGTTGTTGACCATACCGATTGCAAATTCGTCTGCCATGATGCCGGAGATTGTTGTTGCAGGTGTGTCGCCTGGGATTGCAATCATGTCTAAGCCGACAGAGCAGACTGTTGTCATTGCCTCAAGCTTTTCGAGGCAGATTGAGCCCTGTTTGACTGCGTTAATCATGCCCTCGTCTTCTGAAACAGGAATGAATGCGCCAGAAAGCCCTCCGACGCTTGTTGAAGCCATTACGCCGCCTTTTTTGACCATATCGGTGAGCATTGCGAGTGCCGCCGTAGTGCCCGGGCAGCCGGCTCCTTCAAGACCGATTTCTTCGAGGATGCGGGCAACTGAGTCGCCTACAGCCGGAGTTGGGGCAAGTGAAAGATCAAGGATACCGAAGTTGACGCCCAGGCGGTTTGCGGCCTCTGTTCCTACGAGCTGACCCAAGCGGGTGATTTTGAAAGCCATCTTTTTGATGCCTTCTGCAAGCTCGTTAATCGGGCGGCCTTTGTATTCGCGGGCTGCGGCAAGGATTACGCCAGGGCCGGAAACGCCGACGTTGATTACGCTGTCAGCTTCTCCTGGTCCGTGGAATGCGCCTGCCATGAAAGGATTGTCTTCGGGGGCGTTACAGAACACGACGAGCTTTGAGCAGCCGTTTACTGCACAGTGAGCGCTTGCTTCGGAAGTTTTTTTGATGGTTTCGCCCATGAGTTTTACGGCGTCCATGTTGATTCCAGATTTTGTTGAGCCTACGTTTACGCTTGAGCAGACGAAATCAGTTGTTGCAAGTGCTTCCGGGATTGAATCAATCAAAATACGGTCAGCAGGAGTGATTCCTTTTTGAACCAGAGCCGAGAATCCGCCGATAAAGTTGATTCCAAGCTCGTGGGCACATTTGTCCAGAGTTTTGCAGTATTCGACATAAGACTTTGCCTCGCTGGCACCTGCTACAAGCGCAATCGGCGTGACGGAAATTCGTTTGTTGATGATAGGAACACCAAGCTCTTTTTCAATATCCTGACCGACTTTGACAAGATTGCCGGCCTTTTTCATGATTTTGTCGTAAATCCGTTGATTCGCTTTTTTTGAATCAGAATCGGCACAATCCAAAAGGGAAATACCCATTGTGATACAGCGCACATCAAGTTTGTGGCGCAAAAACATATTTACAGTTTCTTGAATTTCATTAGGTGAAAAGAGCATGGTTTCCTCCGTGGTGCTTACATCTTAATATAAAACTAAAAATTGTGCCACACGGTTGTTATAGAAAGCAAATTGCAAATAGAAGTCGGTTTTTTCCTTGACGGTAACTCACCCAACCTTTAATATAATAATGACTTAATTCAAAACGCACAGAGGTAACTTATGGCTACAAATACACTTACAACAAAACAAACATCAAAATTCGATTCCCTTCCAATCGCAGTTCAAATGCTCATCGGAATCGCAATTCTTCTTCTCATCGCTGTTGTCGGTTTCGCAGTATTCGTTGCTTTTGATTTGCTTCTCCTTGACTTTGACCCAATCGGCAAGCTCGCAGGCCTCATTTTCGGAAAATAAATTTTTCAATGTGGATATTCTGTCATTAAACATGATAAAATATCCACATGAAGTATTTTTCTCTCATCTTTTTACTCTGTCTTTCTTTAATCATTTCTTGTAAAAATCCATCCCCGTCAAATATAAAAACTGAAGAACAAAATCCACCGGCAGTATCAGCTTCACCAGTACAAAATTCAGAAAGCGCGCTCAAATATTGCAATTTAAGCGAATGGTTTTTCGACAGATTGAGCAATGTACAAAAAGCTTTGGACAGTCCGGTGCTTCCGATTGGCTCGATTGTGACCGTAAAAGAAGAAACTGAAATCTACATCACGCCTAACATCCGCTTTGACAAATGCGAGCGAAAGCTGCAAAAAGGAGAACTTCTTTACATCCAGAATATTGATTGCAGAAATGATTTTGCTGAAAATTCCTACGATGATTTCCACCTGATAAAAGTTCTTGCTTCCGACGGACTTGAAGGCTGGGTAGTCGCAGTAAATCTTTACCTCATCGAAAACACTCATGCAAAACAGTCTTTTGAGAAAATTTCCTGCACAGCAAAAGAAAAGCTTCTTGATTCAGATATGGAAATCTTCGGGAATGAATCACATCCTGATGAAGAAGCATATTTCAAGGCGAATTACCGAAAAACACCAGGCTTTGAATGTAAGTCTTTTGCAATTCTCCCTGAGAAAGATTTGGCTTTGTGCGCCATCAACTGCGCAGAACCTAGCTTCTCCGGCCTTTATTTTTACAGGCTTTCAACAATGGAGCTTTTAAAAATCGAAGCAACTCCTATTTTTTACGACTTGCTTTTATGTCCTGATGAGAAGATTTCGGTAAATGCGGACAGAACAAAAATCGGTTTCTGGGCGGAAGACAGATTTAATAAAAATTTTTATGTTTTCAGCGCGGATTTTTCGGATGTTGAATCCTTGGCGGGAAAATCTTCGTTCTATGAAAATACAGCCGAAGACGAGAAAGGAAAAGCTAAACTCCAAAAAGCAGAGGCAATCAGCAAGGCAAAGGATTATCTGTATAAAGGAAGATTTGAGGGCTTCTGCTACAAAATGGAAGGCGCAACTTTAGAATTTGGAGCGGACGACTTTTACACGGTAAAATTTGAATATGAAAATGAAAGTTCTGTTGCGATCGGAACTTATTATATTGAGTATGACTCGGAGTATTGCAGGGTAAAGCTTTCTCCTATTCTTGCTTTTTCTAATTATTGGGAGAGGCCATATCCTTTTTCGCTCAAAGCTTTTTACACCGCACCTAAACCCAGCATGAAAATTCTTCCAGAAAAAAAATCTTTTGATTATACTGGCGGACTTGTCGAACCTGAGACAAACATAATTTTGTTTATGGATGTGACTCACGAAAATCCCGGCGGAGAATTTGAGTTTGACGGAGTAAATTTCTTAAAATACCCGATTAACGGATATAATTTCAAATTTTTCAGAATTGACAGAAATATGACGCTGAAAAATGGTCCTTCCTTAGATGCAAAAGATATTACGGTTCCGTATTTTAATTCCAAATACGAGTATTATGAAGATTGTCCTTACAAACGACACGGATTTCCTTATAGCGAATATTTGTTTGGCCCGAAAACCGGCGAAATCACCGAGCTTAAAGAAGATTCATCTGTTTTTGCAATCGCAGAAACAAAGGAACAGGACACCATCGACGGAATCACAGCTCCATGGATTCTGTGCGCAGGCTTTTCGGCTTATGAACCGGATGTTTACCAAGCACTTTCAGAATTATTCTGGGTGTTTTCAGGATTCTGCACCGATCAAAGTGATAAATAAAGAACCGCGAACTTTTCCTAAAAAATCGTTTTTCCCCTAAAACAAGGTCTGCGAGGCGTATTTTTTCTGGATTTCTGCCTCAACATAGCACTTCTGGCACAGACATTTGTATTTTGTATCACCGACAACAATGCTGCTGGTCTTTTTGAAATCGGCGAATGAATAATTTGCAAACTCACTTCCGCAATTCATGCAAACCGCATTAAGTTTTTTAATCTTGTCGCAGTACGGAAGGATTTTAACAGTCTCCTCAAACAGCCCACACTCCGACGAAGCCAAAAGTCCGCCAAAGAACACATCGAAATCAGTCTGAAAACAAAGCTTGTGAATCCCCGGAATCATAAAATATTCATCAACGAAAACCGAATTATATTCCTCTTTTAAAATTTTATTCAAATCTTCATCAGCAAAAGAGGAACAGTAAATAATATTGAGCTGCCAGATGTATTTTTCTGTAAGTTTTTCAAGATCAACACTTTCTGAATGTGTAAAATATCCCCGGTCATCCCTGTCAGGCCTGATTAAAAGCACTTTTTTGTGCGCAAATAAAAGTCTCTCCAACCGCTGGAACAGTGCCGTTGATTTGCCGGAATACATAGGGCCGCATATCAATGTTTTCATAAGTCAAATTATATCGTTTTCCCAAAATTCCGTAAACCGAGGGAATTTTGGCGATTCTAGTATTTCTCGGTCAAAAATGCTAAAATCTTCTTCATAATGGACTTTTCAAATATTTTCGTACTAATTTTTATCTGTGGCACGCTTTTCAGTTTTTTCCTTGACATGATTCTCGAACGAATCGATTTTTCTTTCCGCAAAAAGCATGGGCGTGAACTTCCAGAAATTTTAACTGGCTATGTTGATTCCAACACACTCGAAAAAACATGCCGCTATGAAGATGCAAAATACAATCTTTGGATTCCCAGCAACATTCTGGAGCTTTTACTTTCATACTACCTTGTTTTCTGCGGATTTTATCCTGCCCTTTTCGAGAAAATCTGGAGCTGGACGGACAATTCTTTCTTCGCGGCAGTGCTTTTCATGATTCTCGGAGGAATTCCGGGCGCACTTCTTTCAATCCCCTTCTCGCTTTACTCAGAATTCGGCATCGAAAAGCACTTCGGATTCAGCAACATGAGTTTCGGAATGTGGATTTCCGACCTTCTCAAAGGATTTATCATCAACCTCGTGATTATGACACCTCTTCTGCTCGCAATGATCGGGCTTTTCAAATATGCCTCTGACTGGTGGTGGATTCTTCTCGGCTGCATTTACCTTGCGTTCAGCATCGGAATCTCAATCATCTATCCGATTTTCATTGCTCCGATTTTCAACAAATTCACGCCGCTTGAAGACGGAGAGCTTAAAACTCGTCTCGAAGAACTTCTCAAAAAATGCGGATTCAAGGCAAGCGGTCTCTTCGTAATGGATGCCTCACGCCGCTCAGGACATTCAAACGCATATTTCACAGGTTTCGGCAAGTCTAAAAGAGTCGTTCTTTATGATACGCTGATTGAACAGCTCACGGTTGACGAAATCGAAGCCGTTCTTGGCCATGAACTTGGACACTACAAGCACCATCACATCCTCAAAAGAATGATTTTTATGATTCCTGGAGTTTTTGTAGCCCTCTTCATCGCAAGCATGTTGATTAAGCTTCCTTCGCTTTACTCAGGATTTGGATTTGTAAGCGTGGAAGTCGTTCCGTATCAGATGATGTTTATCGGCGTATTTTTGCTGAGTCTTGTCTTCGGCGAGCTTGGAACAATTTTCAGCCCGATTGTCAATTTTTTCAGCCGCCACGATGAATTTCAGGCGGATGCTTTCGCAAAAAAAATATGCGGCACAGGCGAACCGCTTTGCACCGCACTAATCAAGCTTAATAAAGAAAACCTGAGCGAAATTCAGGTACCAAAGATTTACAGCGTGTTCAACTACAACCATCCGCCGCTTTTGGAACGCATTTCTGCCCTTCGTTAATGCGCGGCAGTTGATTTGAATCGATTTTTATGATAAATTAGTTTTATTGGTCAGGCGCCAGCAAATCCTTTCTTCAAAACCGAGTCAGGGCGGAAGCAGCAGCTCTATGATGTAAAGGATTGTGCATGGTCTCCCTGACCTTTTTTATTGCCCGAAATTCATCCGCGCAAAAGCCCCAAAGGCAAGCCTTATCTAACCCGCTTGTCCAAGAATTTAACTTTTTCCTGCCGGAAATTGCTGTCAGTCTCACGGTCAAAAAAGTCGATGCTCGTATCCTCTTCAAGCTGATAAATATTGTAAGCGTAATCTTCAAGGGAACTTGTGCGCTCATAATCAGCAGGAACCCGGTTCGGGATGCGGTAGCACTTGTAATGAGCCTTTCCGCCTTCAAAGTAAAGAGCGATTCTATAAAAATATGACGGTATCGCAATTCTGTTGTTCATCGTATATTTTATTTTCAAAGTATCTTTGTCAAATATTGGGCCTGCATACACATAAACCGTATCGTATTCTTTTGCCAATTCCTCAAAAGACTCCGTGATTCGTTCCCAGATTGAATCTTTAAGCTGTTTGTTCATGAAAAGCAAGTTTGATGTGTAAAAAGATGCATTCTGAGACTCAACATCGTTCACTGCATGAGATTTCGGGAAAAGCTGAACCGGCTCAAGCCTTAAACCTGCAATATCTTTTGCTGTGATTCTGTAGCTTTTTACGCGTGAATCAGCTTTCCACTCACCGGTTATCAAAGCTCCGCCTATAAACATTTCTGGCTTAAGCCTGTGCATTTCCCAAATAGGGATTCCATAATTGCCTGCATAGCAGACCATAAAAGCATTGTTCTCAACCACATAAGCATCTTTCGCAGCAGGCATCGGAACAGGGAACGTAATTCCCTGAGCATAAAGTGGCGTTACCATAAGCAACAATAACAGAAACTTTTTGATTTTCATTTTTCTTCCTTCTCTTAATATACCTTATGGATTTTACATCGATATCAAGAATTTTTCTATTAAAAAAACATCGGAATTATAACTTTTTAACAAATTTTGGATTTTTCGGGAAATTTTGCCTTATTTTGAACGGCTTTTCGCCTGTCGGCGCGCTCACTTCGGTTCGAATCTCTTTGTAAATTTCTTAGGATTTTGGTTTAAAATAAAAAAAGCCCATCCACTGACGAGCTATATTCGTGAGACTGACACGATTCGCCGCTATGGTCACCAACATCGTGTTGGTTCCCGCCGCGGCGCCTTCGTTCGCTGACGCCGCCCTCCATGGCGGCTTTTCGCCTGTCGGCGCGCTCACTCCGGTTCGAATCTCTTTGAAATTTCTTGGGATTTTGGTTTAAAATAAAAAAAGCCCATCCACTGATGAGCTTATTCTTTGAGACTGACACGATTCGAACGTGCGACCTCCACCTCCGCAGGGTGGCGCTCTAATCCAACTGAGCTACAATCTCATAACAAGACTTGGAAGAGTGCTTGTTCTTTACGGAGGCGACAGGAGTTGAACCTGCCCAGCCCGATAAGGAACTGACGGATTAGCAATCCGTTGTATTACCGCTCTACCACACCTCCAGGCTGCAATTAAAAAAAAAGCGGAGCGAGAGGGATTTGAACCCCCGATACCTTGCGGTATGCCGGTTTTCAAGACCGGTGCATTCAGCCTCTCTGCCATCGCTCCATTTAATTAATGCTTAAATAATATACCCCAATGACGCGGTTTGTGTCAAGCGGATTTAAATAAAATCTCTAAAGTTTTCACGAATTTTCTGATTCTTTTTCAAAAATTTGTAGCCGTTCTTGCCGCTTTCCTTAACCTTGTACAAGGCCGCATCCGCACTGGCAAAAAGTTCCTCATAAGTGGCTCCGTTTTCCGGATAAAAAGCAATTCCTACGCTGGCACTGACGCTGATGACCGTGTTCTCATCAAAATAATCTTCGCGGAGGAAAGTGCACAAATTCTGAGCCTTTTCGGTAATAATGCCGCTGATTGCCTCGTCAGAAAGGTTTTTGCTGAAACGCAGAAGGATGCAGAATTCATCGCCACCAAAACGACTGATAAAATCCTTTTCTGAGAAGATGAGCGAGAGTTTTTTGGCCGCGTCAACGATTGCCATATCACCGACAAGATGACCGAGCGTATCATTGACCTTCTTGAAATTGTCCAAATCAATGATGAAAAGCGCGCATTTCTGATTGGCACCAGCCGTCTCAAGCAAATTCCTTGAACGCTGTTCCATAGCACTCTTGTTCAGAAGCCCCGTAAGCTTGTCCCGTTCGGCGATTGATTTTAATTCCTGCTCGTGCAAAACCTGAGAGTTGACATTCGTGATTGTGCCGATGAATTTCTTGCCAGTTCCGTCCTCTTTGTCGAGCAGATTTCCTGAAATCCGAAGCCAGATATATTCCCCAGAGCCAAAAGTTTTGTATCGGAATTCGCCCGTAAATTCCGGGAGCGAATTTTCGGCAGTTCTTCTCAATTCAACCATGACCTTTTTGTCATCATTATGAATTCGCTTGTAATATTCAGCACGGATGAATTCAACTGCAAAAACCCTTTGGTCAGTTCCGAGGATAAACTGTGTGTCGCCGGAGAATGTGACCTGATGCTTTGGCAAATCATACTCAAAAATCAAAGTCTGAGCCTGTGCGCTTGCGATTGTAAGCCTTTCGTTGTCCTTTTCGATTGAAGAAGTCTTTTTGAAAAGCCAGTAAAGAACCAAAATAAAGATTGCTATTACAAACGCAATGATTCCAAGAAGAACATAAACAAGGAAGCCGATTTCCGACTGCTGCTGAACGATGTAAGAGTATGGAATTACTGAAATAATGTACCAGTTGTTGATTCCAAGCGGAGAATATGCGAAAAGTTTTGTGAAATCTTTGGCATTGAAAGTCATGAAGTCCGAGCGATTCTTAAGGATGTCAGAACGCATCTTGCTGCTGACATAATCACTGTCCGACTTAGCGTAATTCTTGACCAAATCATAAACATTGACATTGTACAGGTTGCGGTTTTTGTCACGGTTGCAGAGAATGACATTTCCGTCCGCAGAAATTATGTACATGTAACTTTCGCCCGAGAAAAGCGAGACCGTAAAAAGATTTTTAAGCACATTATATGAAAGCGTTCCGACTATCGCCGCCTCAACCTGCCCGTTCCGCTTAATCGGATAAGTAAGCGTAAGAATCGGCTCCAGGTTTTCATCGACCTCGATTTTGCTTGAAATTTGAGGCTTGCCAGTCTTCAGCGTATCAAAGAAAAACGGCTTGTTGTAAATATTAGGAAGGTTTTTGCCCTCAAAGCTCGTACATGCGCCATGCCTGTTTGCTATCGCAATTTTCTTAAAATCACCGATTCCCTTTGTTTTTACGATGGTCTTTTTTAACTCCTCCTCATTTTTTAAATCAACACCGTCAAAATATCTTGCCTGTGCCTCAAGCATGTTCTGCTGGTCAAGGAATTTAGTCTGCAAAGTCTGGGCGTACATGTCCTGAATTTCAGAAATATTCTGCAAGGAAGACTTTGAGATAAGGCTCAGGGTTTTTAAACGGAATACAAAAAGCGAAGCCGTCACAAAAGCTACAAGAAAAAAGACAAGAATTGCAATTTTGGTGTTTCTCGGAGTAAGTTTAATTCTCATATCTTGAATTTTACAACCAAAAATGAATTTATACAAAGAATTTCTTTAAATAAATTTTAAGTTGGCATATAATTTAATTTGTTATGAAAAAGATTTTGAAAAGATTCTTCTTTTTTAGTTTTGTTTTATTCTCAGCATTTTTTGCTTTTTCATGCAAAGAAAAGCAGCAGGCACGCACCGTAAGAATTGCGATTCAGCCGTCCGCGGCATTCATTCCGCTTTACATCGCACGATATTCAAAACAGATTGAAAACGCACTTGCGCCAAAAAATGTCACTGTCGTATGGCAGGATTTTGAGTCCGGCCCGCCAATGAACGAATCCCTCACGGCCGACCTCACGGATATTGGCGTAATCGGCGATGTTCCGACCGTCCGTGCGCTTGCAGGAGCCACAAAAATGCGGCTTGTCGGAATCCCTGCCAGCGGTCCAAACGCCTATGCCCTTCTCGCCCGTGCCGACAATTCCAATTTTAATTCATACAAGGATTTAAAAGGCAAAAAAATTGCCACGGTCTTTGGCTCCACCGGCCACAATTTCGTCACCAAGCTCCTCGAAAAAGCAGGCCTCAGTTTCGAGGACATTGATTTCGTAAACATCCAGGCTTCAAACGCCGAACTAGCCCTCACATCCTCAATAGCAGATGCGGTCGCAATATGGGAACCTAACATAACAAGGCTTCTGGACAAGGGCGTTGCAAAAATAGTTGCACAGGGAGACGAAACAAATCTCCGCGGAACAAACGGCTTTGTCGTGCGCGATGAATTCCTTGCCGACAACGGCGATGTCATCTCCGAAATTTTGAATCAATATGCGATTGCCGTCCAGAAAATCCCAACCCTTGAACCAGAAATGCTCGAAAAACTTTCAGAAGCACTCAACATCAACGAAGAGCAGATAAAATCAATCGTCAAGAAATACGATTTTTCGGTCTCCGTCACGGAAAAAGACATTTTTACGCTTCAGGACACAATCAGTTTTCTGGCAAGCATAAACAACCTGCAGAGTGAGTACCGGGTCGCAACTTATGTTGACAACAGCTACTTTAAGAAATAACAAAGACTAGAATTTTTCTCATTAGTTGCATATTATAAATCTATGGATAAAAACAAACTTTTTCTTGGATTTATGACGGCAGCTTTGGGCTTGTTTCTGCTCATTTCTCCAGATACATTCATCTCGTTTTTTGTCATTTTACTCGGTCTTGCGGCCATTATTGACGGCATTTTCATCCTTACGGCAACCAGAGACCTGATTATCGATCCTCAGTACAAGCTGATTGTCACGGTGCGCGGCGTTCTCAGCGTTGTTGTCGGCGTGCTCTCAGTCGTGCTTCCCATTGCAGTCGCAGCCGTCGTTTGGAAGGCAATGGCTTACACACTCGCAATTTACCTGATTGTTTCATGCGGAATGCAAATCTATACAATCACAAAACTTCACCGCAACGGAATCATGATTCGCCAGTCAATGATAGAAGTCGCTTCATCCCTGGTTCTTGCACTCGTGCTTTTCATCATTCCGGCCCAAACAGCAGGTCATTTCATCGTCCGTCTGTTCGGACTCATTCTTCTGGCAATTGGAATCGGCCTTGTCTTAATCCAGTGGAAGAGCCGCCCGGAAGTAGTCGTGCCGGATTCTGTCGAAACAGTGGAAGAAGAGAAAGAATCTGAAAACTGAAAACGGAAAGTGGAAAACGAAATGGGGTAAGTCTCCCCCTCGCTTCAAACGCCTTGCGTTTTCCGCTACCCCCTCTGCGGGCTCAAACGCCGCCCGCAACGCCTGCTAATTAATCTTTTAAAAGAGGTATATATGAAAATTAAAAAACTTGACGAGACTTTGAAGGCAAATGAATATCCTGGACGCGGAATCGTTGCAGGTCTTTCTGCTGATGGCAAATATGCAGTCTCTGCTTACTGGACAATGGGCCGAAGCGCAGGCAGCCGAAACCGTGTTTTCGTTACAGAAACTGAAGATGGAACAGAAGTCGTCCGCACAAAGGCTTTTGACGAAAGCTTGATTGCCGGCGATCCAAGCCTCATCATCTACGCCGCTGTCCGTCAGCTTGGTGCCAAAACAATCGTCACAAACGGCGACCAGACAGACACAATTTTCGAAGGTCTCAAAAAAGGCGAAACTTTCGAACAGTCACTCCGAGTCCGCAAATACGAGCACGATGCCCCAAACTTCACCCCGCGCATTTCATCATTGCTCAATGTCGAGGGCGGCAAGTACGACTACGCAATCTCAATTTTGAAGAGCGACAACGGAAACGGCGACAATTGTCTCCGCTTCACATACACTTACGACAATCCTCAGAAAGGCGAAGGGCACTTTATCCACACATACATGGGTAACGGCAATCCTCTGCCAAGTTTTGAGGGCGAGCCTGAGAAAGTCGAAATCAAAGGCACAATCGACGAATTTGCCAACATGATTTGGACAAGCCTCAACGAAGAGAACAAGGTTTCACTTTTCGTTCGCTACATCGACATCGCCACAGGCAAGTACGAAGAAAAGATTATTAATAAAAATAAGTAATTGAAATCCGTTATATGCACCACACTTTTAGTCGAAACTTCTCCGCAAGGGCTTCCTCTGGGGGCGGCTTGTATCGCAAGCTCCATTAAGGCTGACCCTCGCACGAGCGGGCAATTTTCTGTCTCGCTCGTTGATTTTTCGCTTGAAGAGCAGGAGATTGTGCTTGCAAAGCAGAACGGCGGCGATTATGCGGTCTCGGCTCTGCTTGCTTCACGGCTTGCTTCAAAAAAGCCTGATTTTGTGTGCTTTTCGGTCTATGTCTGGAACCGCGTAATTCTTGAAAAAACTTGCCTTGAGCTAAAAAAACTTCTGCCGGACTGTGTTTGCATTTCCGGCGGCCCCGAAGTCACCGCTAATCCGCTTTCTTTCCACAGCTTTGACTATATGATTGCAGGTCAGGGCGAGCGGGCGATGACTGAGCTTTTGAACCATCTTGCAGAAGAAAAACCACAGATTACACAGATTACACAGATTACACAGATTTCCGGGAACGGTTGCGATCAAGAAATTACCACAGATTGTAATTCGGGAAATGACAATGAGACTACCGGTTTTGCGTTTGGGGTGCAAGGGGTCTATCGAAGCGGAAATCCATCTCCTGAGGGGCAATCAAATCCAATCATCCGGGCTTGTCCGCTTCCACCTGACCTTACGGCTTCTCCTTACCTTGACGGCACTCTTGATGTTAGCAAATACGGCGGGGCTTTGTGGGAACTTGCGCGTGGCTGCCCTTTCAAATGCTCTTACTGTTACGAGTCAAAGGGCGAAAAGAAAATCGCTTACTTTCCGATGGAACGGCTTGAAAAGGAAATCGAGCTTTTTGCCAAAAAAAATATCTCTCAGGTGTTCGTGCTTGACCCGACCTACAACGCGAGCAAAGAGCGGGCAATCAAAATGCTCAAAATCATCGAAAAAAAGGCTCCGGGAATGTTCTTCTATTTTGAAGCTCGTGCTGAGTTTATCGACAGGGAACTTGCCCGAGCTTTTGCCCGTATTCCGTGCTGCCTTCAGATTGGTCTTCAGAGCGCGAATCCCGAAGTTCTCAAAAATGTTCACCGCACGCTGGACAAAAAAAAGTTTGAGAAAAATATCGGTTTTTTGAACGAAGAAGGAGTCACTTTTGGCTTCGATTTGATTTACGGTCTTCCAGGCGACAATTTCAACGGTTTCTGTGAGAGCATCGACTTCGCGCTCGCTCTTTATCCGAACAACCTGGAGCTTTTCTGCCTGAGTGTTCTTCCTGGCACGGACTTGCACGACGCTGCAAAAGGTTTTGGCCTGGAGTGGGAAAGCCAGCCTCCGTATCATGTCTTGCGTACACCTCAGTTCAGTGAAAAAGACCTGGCAAAGGCTGAAAAACTAGCCCTTGCAACGAATCTTTTTTACACGAAAGGCCGTGCTGTCGCATGGTTCAATCCGATTCTGTATGTTCTGCGTGAAAAGCCGAGCGAATTTTTGAAAGGATTCACAAATTATATTGAAAGCGGATTTTTGTCATCGGAGCAGAAAAGCAAGTTCGCTTCGACAGGCTCAATCCGTGACTGGTCAGCAGAAAAAAATTCTACTCAAATCGAAGAGCTTCAAATCGCTTTTATTCAGAAGAAATTCCGTGAAAAGCACAAAGATCGATTCCTGCCGGCTGCAGAAGATTTAATCAGAATCCATTCGGCACTCGGTCGCTGCACTTTCGACGGCACTGAGTCCACATTCAGCACTCACTATCACCCTGACGATGTAATGAGCGAGTACGGCACTGACATTGAATTCTTCACCGAAAATTGCGGAAAACAAAAAAGCAAAGTCAAAGTCTTTGTGGGCGAGAATGGCGCGGACTGGCGGACAGTTTAAAGACTCATTCCCAGAGCTGCCGCGAACTGCCAGTAATGCTGCGTGACATTGTATGCCAGACCCATTGCAAGAGCCGGGAAGGCAACTTTTGCAAGATAGAATCTTATGCCACCGTTCGGGCCGTGCATGAATTTGTAGTCTGATTTTTCATCATCTGGCGGCGGGAAATCCTGTGTGTAGACGACCTGATAATCTCCGTAAATCGAAAGCAGTGCCCATGAGAATTTTTTGACCGCGACTTCAAATCCTGCATTGCCACCGATAATCCGTTCTGTCTTGAAATATCCAGGAAGAATCGAAACAGAGCCGGCTCCCTTGTCCTTGAACTGCGAAAGATGATTTTTCCTGCCGTAAGAGCCTGAAATCTTTTGATACATTCGGAGGCGGGGAGTGAAAATTGGATGCTGCTCACCGATTGAGAAAGAATATTCCTGCGGATAGCGGAAGTCACTGTCTTCGGAATTTGTAAGCCCGATTTCTGCGGAAATTGAAGCGGAATTCGTTGACATGAAAAAACCGTTCCAGTCAGATTTGGAATATCCGAAACTGAGCGATGTCGAACCGATTCTTATTGATTCCGGCGTGCTGTCTTTCGGGTAATCTTCATGGTCGTCGGTTGAGCACAGCTTGAAACTGTAGCCGTTTGAAACTGAAAAATGCTCTCCAATCTTTTCGCTGATTGAAAATCCGGCAGAAAAAGCCTTTGCCCTGTATTTAAAAACCGGGTCTTCATCAAGATTTTCCAGCTCCGGGGTGCTTTTTGAGCCGGAAACAAAGATTGAAAATCCAGGAATCCAGTTTTCTTTTGGCGGCCTTGAGACTGATGCCATGCCGGTCATTGAGTCGCTGGAAAAAAATCCGCCAATCATGAACATGTCCTTGCGGCCAAAGGCATTTGTGTCCATGACGATTCCGCCTGCCATAAATCCTGAGCTTGAGGCCATTGCGAACGGAAGCGGAATGAATGTGATTTTTTCTTTTACCGAGACATTGATTTGGGCTTCGGTTTCAGAGATTTGCTCTAAGTTGATGTGGATGTCGTCAAAAAGGCCTTCAAGCTGAACTGCCGTTTCAAAATCGTGCATGTCAGTTTCGGCAACGGTTTTGCCAGTAAATTTTTTGAATTTGGGCTGGATGTAAGATTCGCGAGTTTTTTTAAGACCGATGAAGTTGATTTTTGAGACAATAAGATTCTGGTCGATTTCGGAATTTTCTGAATTATCAGAAGGATTTTCTTCATTTTGCCGCTGCTTTTGCGCTTCTTTTTCCTCGACATTCAGTTCGTCAGCGGTGTTTTTTACAGATTCGGCACGGATTTTTCCGTTGAATTCTTTTGCCTGATCTTGTGCGGAAAGAAAAACTGAAACACAGCCGAAAAGTGCGATGGCGATAAACTTCTTCATATTATTAAAGATTGTATTAAAATTAACTGATTTTCACAAGGCAAGAAAAATGCTAAAATGCGTTAGGGGTAGGAGCGGCAGCGTTAGCTGTTGCCGTCAGGCAATGGAGCCGAAAGGCGGAACCGCGGATGGCCCGACCCGAACAAAGTGAGGGGAACGCCCAATGAAAAAATTTTTACTCATTTTTCTTTCTCTTTCTTTTTTCTCCTGCATGAGTTCTCGGCTTGAATCAAATTTTTCGCCTGTTTATGTGACTAATTCTGCAAAATTCGCGCTTCTGCCGCCTGAGTCGATGGCCGGGGTAGTCGATAAGGAGCAGAAACTTTCGGCACGCTTCGGCAAGTTTGAATTTGAGACTGACATTTACACCCTTGCTGATTCGGAGCAGCTTTCGATGATAATCATGAGCGAATTCGGCACGACGATGGCAAGTTTTTTTTATGATGGCGAAAGTCTGGATTTTGATACGGGCGTTTTTCCCAAAGAATTCAAAGCGGAGTACATAATCGCTGATTTTCAGTTCGGCATGTATGATGAAGCGGCAGTTAAGGCTGAGCTGGCAAAAATCGGCATTGATTTTGAAGTCGTCCAATATTGTGAAACTGACGGAACTTGCTTCGAGACCAGAACATTGTCGCAAAAAGGCAAGGTTATTGAAAAAATCACGAAAAACGAAGAGTCCATCCACTACGAAAATTTTCTCCGGGGATATTCTTACACTTTGACAGGAGTTGAATCATGACAGACACCAAGATTTATCTTTCAGAACCAGGCTTTATCTGCGGCGCGGGCGATTCTGAAAATTCTGAGCAATTCATAAAAAACATTTCCAGCGGGAACAGAGACGGAATCAAAAAAATCGAATGTGATTTGGTCGGCGATGAAGGCGTAAAATCTTTCTGGCTCGGAAGAATCGCTGATGAAAAATTAAAGCCAACCGGCGACAAATTTGACTCACGATGCCTCAGGATTTTGGATTTCGCCCTCAATTCAATAGAAGAAACTGTGCAAAAAGCGATTTCAAAATACGGAGCAAAAAAGGTAGGGGTGTGCGTAGGCTCTTGCGACAACGGAAGCGAACTTTCTTTTTACGGCCACAAAGAATTTTTTGAGAATGGAGCATTTTCTGGCGATTACGATTTGAAGCTTCAGGGAGCAGACCATCAGGCGGTGTTCACAAAGAAAAAATTCGGAACAGAAGGAATCGCGCTTTCATTTTCAACGGCCTGCTCATCTTCGGCAAGCGCAATCATCAAGGCAAAGGAGCTGATTCTTTCCGGGATTTGCGATGCTGTGATTGCAGGCGGAGTCGACGTGACGGAATATGCCGTTATGCTTGGATTTGACCGGCTCGAAGCAATAGACCACGAAAAAACAAATCCTTTTTCAAAAAACAGGAACGGAATCAATGTCGGAGAAGGCGCGGCATTTTTTGTCCTTTCAAAAGATGATTTGGACGGGACTGGAATTGTTCTGGCCGGAACTGGCGAATCAAGCGACGCTAACCATGTGACAGCCCCTCTCGCCGACGGAACAGGAGCTGAACAGGCAATGCAGGCAGCTTTAAAAGATGCAAATCTTCCTGCAAGCGAAATTGATTACATAAACCTTCACGGAACAGGCACGCACTTGAACGACAGCATGGAAGGAAAGGGCATTGAGCTTGTTTTTGGCACTTTGCGTTCCGAGGCGGGCATAAGCGTTCCTTGCTCCTCAACAAAGCCGATGACCGGACACACGCTTGGAGCCGCGGCAAGCCTTGAACTGGCAGAATGCTTTTACGCGATAAAAAATCAGTTTTTGCCGGTTCATGTCTGGGATGGAGTCAGGGACAAGGAAATTCCTGACCTTAATCTTGTTACGCCTGACAATATGGAAAAAATCGTCAGGAATCACGAAATCGGCTGCTGCATGAGCAATTCTTTCGCGTTCGGCGGGTGCAACGCATGCCTCATAATAAGGAAAGAAAAATGAAAATCGAGCACGAAGAACTGGCGGAGCTTGTTCCTCAGAAAGGAAAAATGTTCCTTCTGGGGCGCATTTGCGAGGCAAATCCGAATGAATGGACAATCGAAAGCGAGACAAAAATCACGGAAAACTTTATGTTTTTTGACGAAACGACTGGCGGTGTGCCGAATTATGCCTGCTTTGAGCTGATTGCACAGACTGTCGCAACTCTGAACGGTCTTTTTGCGCGCGAAAACAATCTTGAGCCGAAAATCGGGTTCATTCTGAGCGTTTCAAACCTCAAATTTGACTTTGACTTGATAAAAGCCGGCGAAACTGTAAGAATCAAGGCCTGGCGGGAAACGGACATGGACAGCGTTTCATCTTTTGCCGCTGAAATCTACATTGACGAAAAATTGAGCGGAAGCGGAAAACTCACAGCGATGCAAGCGGAAAGTTAAAAGTGGAAAACGGAAAGTTAGCGGTGATAACTTCAACAATCTCAATCACCGTATTATGAATGGGAGGTTTTTATGAATGAGAATGATGGCAAGAAAGTTTTGGTGACAGGAAGCTCTGGCGGAATCGGGCGGGCAATTGCTCTGCAGGCGGCACAGGCAGGCTATGAAATTGTCGCGCACTACAATAACGGAAAAGAAAAAGCGGAATCCTTAAAAAATGAAATTGAATCGGCCGGCGGAAAATGCTCCCTGATTCAATTTAATATTTCTGACCGGGAAGACTGCAAAAACAAGCTCGAAAAATGGTCGGAAGAAAACGGAGCCTTCTGGGGAATCGTCTTGAACGCAGGAATTTGCCGTGACAATGCTTTTCCGGCCCTCTCGGATGAAAATTGGGATGATGTTCTGCACACAAACCTTGACGGATTTTACAATGTCCTGAAGCCGCTCGTAATGCCTCTGTGCAGGAAAAAGCGAGGCCGAATCATTACGATTGCAAGCGTTTCCGGCGTAATCGGTAACCGCGGTCAGGTGAACTATTCTGCCAGCAAGGCAGGCATTATCGGAGCGACAAAAGCCCTGGCCGTGGAACTTGCGAGCCGAAAAATCACCGTGAACTGCATCGCGCCGGGCTTCATCGAAACCGAGATGATTAAGGATGCACCGGTCGAGCAGATTCTTCCGACAATCCCGATGGGACGGGCAGGGAAGCCGGAGGAAGTTGCTTCACTTGCCGTATATCTGCTCAGCGAAAGTTCAAGTTACATTACCAGACAGGTAATTTCCGTAAATGGCGGAATTATCTGATTGAATACCAACTTATGACAGTTTTTTAAAAGTGTTGTAACCCTTTGTTTTTCGGTATAGAATATAACGGATTTTATTTTAAGGATTTCACTTAATGGGAAAAAGACGCGTCGTAGTTACAGGTGGCGGAATCATCAGCGTGCTTGGAAAAGACTGGAACACGATTCTGGCAAATCTTAAAGCAAAAAAGAATTTCATTCACTATGTAAAAGAATGGGATGAACGTTATCCCCTCATGAACACAAGGCTCGCATCTTTCGTTGATTTTGAAATCGACAAAAACAAATATTCACGAAAGGCTCTCCGCGGAATGGGCAGGGTTTCACAGATGGCTCTTGTGGCAACCGATTCTGCTCTTGAAGATGCAGGATTATTAGGCAGCCCGGAACTTTCCGGCGGAATGACAGGTATTTCCTACGGCTCATCAATCGGAAGCGTTGACCCGCTCATGGACATGTACGCAATGCTGGTCACAAACGACACAAGCAAGGTCAGTTCATCAACTTACATCAAGGCAATGCCTCAGACCTGCGCCGCAAACCTCGAAGTCTACTATCATCTCACCGGGCGAATCATAATCTCAAACACGGCCTGCACATCCGGCTCACTCTCAATCGGTTACGCTTACGAGACAATCCAGAACGGTAAGCAGGACATAATGATTGCGGGCGGAGCCGAGGAATTCAGTCCGATGACGACGGCAACTTTCGACACGCTTTTCTCGACATCAACCAAAAACAGCACCCCGGAGCTTACACCAAGCGCTTATGATGTTCACAGGGACGGACTGGTAATAGGCGAGGGAGCCTGCACTTTAATTCTTGAGGAATACGAGCATGCAAAAGCCCGTGGAGCAAAAATGTACGCGGAAATAGTCGGATTCGGAACAACAACTGACGGAACGCACATCACTTCTCCAAATCAGCCGACAATCGCGCGTGCTCTCCAGCTTGCAATTGACGATGCCGGAATTTCCCCGGACAAAATAGGCTACATCAACACGCACGGGACAGGAACTACGATGGGCGACATAACTGAAACTTCCGCCACTTTCGATGTTTTTAAAAGAGCGGTCCCTGTCTCAACCGTAAAGAACTACATCGGTCACACGCTCGGAGCATGCGGTGCAATCGAGTCATGGCTTACAATCAACATGATGAATGAAGGCTGGTTCCTGCCGAATATCAACCTGAAGGAAATCGATCCGAAATGCGCGCCCCTTGATTACATCACCGGAGATGGCCGTGAAATCGACACCGAATATGTGATGAACAACAATTTCGCATTCGGTGGCATAAACACAAGCTTAATTTTTAAGAAAATAAAATAGATTTTTTCATACGGAGGATTAAAAATGAAAAAACTTATTGCAACCTTGGCCGCGGGACTTGCGCTCGCAGTAAACGCCTTTGCGGCACCCACTTATGACAAAGATCCAAACGCATATATCATCGACTCACAGGATCTTGCAGGCGAACTCAAAAACAATGTTGAAATCGTAAATGTTTCAATGGCAACAAATTTTGAAGTAACAGTTTACGGATGGCATGAGAACAGAAAAGACTGGCTCGAATTCGGTAAGACCCGCCTTTACGGAATCGGTGACAAACAGGTAATCAAGCCTGTCGATAAATACAATCGCGGACTTTCAACATTCAGATATTTCGCAGTCGTATCTACGGCAAAACAGACATTCAAATACAGCGTTGCCGCGGCAAAAAAAGACCTTCATGTCTGGTTCTATGATGACCGCGTTGTTGATGATTCACACTTCAAGAAATTTGACACAAGCCTTTTCCCAGTCGGATTCTCAGGTCTCAAAGTCGCAGCAGGCCCGAACCTCAAGATGGGAGCAACATTCCGAATCGAAGCTTATGATGACGAAGAAGAAGAAAACAAAGCCGGAGCAATCGCGATTCTCAAAGGCCCAAAATCATCTGACACTTATGCGACAACAACTGCCGGCAAGAAATTCGGTGAATACAAATACATCAAAATCATTTCCCGCGAAGAAAAGGATTTCAAGTATACAACAAGTTTTGAGCGAAATAATCTTGTAATCACGGTTGATGAGTAAAACAATTAGAGGTGTTCTGAAAGTTGCAGTTTCCGAGCACCTCTATTCTATTCTGACAAATTGACAATTTTTGTCGAAATAGATAGGATTAAAACATTAGAATTTCAGGAGATAAAAAATGGCTGTAATTAAACCAATGATTCGCTCAAATATTTGTATCAACGCTCATCCAATCGGATGCGCACGCGACACAGAGCATCAGATTGAATACGCAAAAGAACAGAAAGCAAAAAAAGGAATTAAGACCGCAAAAGAAGGCGGATATGCTCCAAGTAATGTCCTCGTTCTCGGTTGCTCAACAGGATACGGACTGGCAAGCCGAATCATGGCCGCTTTTGAATACGGAGCAGACACAATCGGTGTTTCTTTTGAAAAAGAGCCGACTGTAACAAAAGGCGGAACACCAGGCTGGTACAACAACAAGGCATTTGACCGTGCTGCCACTAAAGCTGGTCTCAGAACAGCCACTTTCAACATGGACGCATACAGCGATGAATGCCGAAAGGCAATAATTGATGAGGCTAAGAAATGGGGCGTAAAATTCGACCTCATTGTTTATTCTTTGGCTTCTCCTGTACGAACAGATCCTGACACAAAAGTAATGTACCGCTCAGTTATCAAACCTGTTGGCCAGGCTTACGGCGGTGCATCTTTGGACATGATGACCGAAAAAATCAGCACGATGGAAGCACAGCCGGCAGAAGGCGACGACATCCCTAACACAGTAAAAGTTATGGGTGGCGAAGACTGGGAACGCTGGATTAAATACCTCGGCGATGCTGATTTGCTCGCAGACGGATGCCGAACTCTGGCATATTCTTACATCGGACCAAAATATTCTCACCCGATTTACCGCGATGGCACAATCGGTGCTGCAAAAAAAGACTTGGAAGCTCGCGCAAAGAACATCGATGCGGTCCTCAAAAAGATTGGCGGCGCAGCTTATGTTTCAGTCAACAAAGGCCTTATCACTCGTTCAAGTTCAGTAATTCCTGTAATCACAATGTACCTCGGCTGCCTCTTCTTCGTTCAGAAAAAGCAAGGCTCACACGAGGGCTGCAAAGAGCAGATTGAAAGGCTTTTCACAGAGAGACTTTACACAGCTGACAAAAAAGTTCCAGTTGATGAAGAAGGCCGAATCCGAATCGATGACTGGGAGCTTGACCCGAAAGTTCAGTCTGAAATCGATGAGCACATGAAAGTCGTAAACGAGCAGAACCTGCACGACCACATCGATGTAGAAGGAATCCGAAAAGACTTCCTGAACATCAACGGCTTCGCAGTTGACGGCGTTGACTACGAAAAAGACATCACAGACATGACTGCTATTGATTAAAAAAATGGCGAGTTTTGGAAACTACAGATTATTTCAAAACTCGCCATTTATAATTTGATGTGATTTAATATTTTTATTCCATTATTATGAAAAAACGCGTATGTTTATCAGCCTTGCTTCTGATGTTGATACTTTCATGTAAATTGTATGCCTTGTCCATTGGCGTTATAGAGCCTGACTCCCTTAAGGGAATTCTTACAAATGATTTAAGAAACCTTTGGTTTGATAATGCAATTTCATTTGAGGAAATCACAGAACTTGATACAGATTGTTCAGCAGCGGAAATGACCTTACATGCTCAGAGAAGTGGCTTTGCTTTTATAATCTATGGATTTTTAGAAAAAGATGATTCAAAATGCAGTGCAGAACTCAGGCTTTTGAATGTTGACAGTCGGAAAACTGATAAATTTTTTTATGCATCCGACGAGCTTGATTCAATTCCCCGCCTTTCAAAGACTCTTGCCAGTCATATACATGAATACTTATGCGAGCGGTTTTCTATTAATGAAACAGAGTTCAAGCGTTTTTACAAACTGGACTTGACCCTTTCAGGCGGATACTGGACTTATACCTATCCGACATGGGCAGATTTGTTTTTAGGCATTGTAAACTCTCGTATAGGCATGGAATTTCACCCTGCATTGGATTTTAAGTTCCGCAAAAATGATACAATTGATTTTTCGATTGCTTTTAATGCTGGTTATCGTTATGGAAAAGGTAAGGACGATAGATATAACGCCCTTTTCCATGGAACAGACTTTTCACTTCCCATTATGTTTAACTGGAATCCAACAGAAATTCATTCACTTAAATTTGGAATCGGCCCGGCTTTCCAGCTTGGATTTGTAAAATGGACTCCACTCTATGAGGATGAGGAGATGAAAAAAATATATCAATGGGGAATAACTTCCTTTATAGAGGGGCGAGTTTTTTTAACACGGAAATTTGGTTTCTCAATGGGAGTGGGAGGAACATATTATTTTATAAATAAAAATGTTCCTGAATTCTCTGCTAATATTGGCGTGGTGTTTACACCTTGCAAAAAGGCGGCTTCCCGATGAAAAGAAAGATTGCGTTTTTCCTTCCCCTGATTTTTATAATTCTTTCATGTCAAAATGACCTGTATGACTTTCTTTCGAGGACATCCGTTGACCCCGATGTTTCAGACCCGCCGTCCGTTGTTTCTTATGCTGAGAAAGATACAATATTTTTAAAATGGAATGAGGATGTCGCCTGTGATTCTTATGTTCTTCTCAAGGCTAAAGACAGCATTAATCTTGATTTTTTTGAAATTTACAGGGGCAAGCAGCTTTCTTATACAGACAAAGAGCTTGTTTCGGGCGAGAGATATTTATACAGGCTTGATAAGATTCGAGGTAAGAAATATTTTACTTCGCCAGTGTATGAGTACGGGATTTGCTCCGAAATAACTGCGGAACAGACCGATGACAACAATTCAAAAGACAAGGCTGTCCTTCTTGAAAATGAATATCAGGCCAATTTGTATTTCGTCCGGTTCTATGACGGAAAGGAACTATGCGATTACGACTGGTATAAGGTTTCCGTTCCAGCCAAGCATACCGTGCATATAACCGTTACAGAATCTAATCTTGCAGATACAGAAACTAATACGCATTTCATGTATATAGAACCTCTTTATGAAAGCGTGGTTGTTCCTCAGTCAAAATCAATTCCCCTGAAAAATACTTCCTACGAAACAAAAATCATGCAGTTCGCAATTTATCCGAATACGACTTCTTTTGAAAATCTATTCATTGATTCAGAGACGACAGGTGCTGTCTGCCGTTCTTACACCGTAAAGCTTGCTCAAATAGTGAATGATTAAAGGATTTTTTTATGACCAGGTATAAACTTTTATTTTTCCCGGCATTATTAAGCGTTTTCTTTCTCTCCTGCGGAACAGAAGTTTATTCAGACAACGAGATTTCTCCCGTCATTGATTCTTCATCAAAAATTGAACAGACGGATGAGCTTTTTACTAAGAGCGATACAAATGAGAACCTTTATACTTTCAAAACAAAAAACAAGTCCTATCTTAATTCAAAGGGTACTACCCTTTGGTCTGTAAAGAAAAAACACTCTGAAGATGAGACATTCAGCAGCCGTACAGTGCGTGTCGTAAAGGAGAGCGGTTCTGCAAACGCGGGTTTTGGAATTGTTTTTTGCGTGCAGGAGTCCGAGATAAAGGGAGTCTTCAACATGCTGACGGTTTTACTTAACACGAACGGACAGTATGCCGTTGGGAAAATAATCAAGGGAAATTACACGAACCTGCAATGGTGGACGGACAGCAAATTCATAAACCGTGGATATGGGGCAATCAATTACATACACATAGAATATAATCCAGAAACTACAGAGTTTTCGCTTAAATTGAATGGAGCGGAAGTCTTTAAATTTTCCGACTCAGGCACTTCTCCAAGGCTTTGTTCGGGGGATGATGGTTATGCGGTAGTTATTGATGGAAAAGAAAATTTTACGCTTTCAAATACAAAAGTAACATTTCTTGAGAAGGAAGATTAAAAATGAGACGATTGCTTACATCTTTTATTGCCGGTATATATCTTCTATCTATAAATCCAATGCCACTGTTTGCACAGAAGAATACTTCTATTGTAAAAGACAGCGTACCTCAAAAAGAAAAAAAATCTTCTGTCCTGATAAAAGCCGATAAGGGCGGAAAAGTATCTTTAGGCGATGCAAGCGTTGAGATTCCAGCAAATGCACTTGAAAAGGACACGGAGATAAGCATCACAAGGCTTTCATCTGTCGCAGAGACTGGCGAAGGGCTTGAGAATGTCACTTGCGGTGGCGGCGGTTACAGGTTTTTACCGGCTGGAACAAAGTTTAAAATTGATGCCGTCATAACACTGCCTTACGAACACTCAGTACAGCAAGGAGCTCTTGAAGAGACAAACACATATTTTTACGACACTGACATAAAAGAATGGGTTGCACTTGAACGAATTGAAATAGACCACAATAAAAGTTCAATCATAAGTCGTACATCTCATTTTACTGACATGATAAACGGTGCTCCGTCAATGCCCGAAAGTCCTTCCCCTGCTGATGTAAGTCTGAACAGCATAAAAAATCTTGAGGCTGCAAATCCTTCTGGAATTGTTCTCCCTCTTCAAGGATTAGAACCTTCTCCAACGGGTGAAGCTTCGTTTAATTTTGAACTTGAGATTCCAACAGGAATTCATGAAATGCAGCCTCATGTAACCCTTTCTTATTCAAGCGGGAGCAATTCTGGAAATGCAGGCCGCGGTTTTTCTATAAACGCCGCTTCCTCTATAACCACTGACACAAGACACGGATTGCCTGCCTACGATGGTGTGAGCGACACTTATTTAAAAGACGGAATTCTGCTTAAGCGGGAAAATAACGGCTCAGATGTGGTATTGGACAGATATAAGCCTTTAAAAGAAAATTCTTATGAGACAATAATTGCAAACAGAAGCAGTTCAAGCAAAAAAATCCTTTCATGGACTGTGACGACTAAAGACGGAAAGGTTTTAAAATACGGCAATGAACCGAAAAGTTACTCCAGCCAGCCTGAAAATGCAGAAAACCGATTCTCATGGTATGTTACTAAAGAAACTGATTTGCATGGAAATACGATAGATTATTCATACATAAATGACAATGAAAGCATCTATATATCCGAAATCTCATATTCAGGGAACAAAATTAAATTTGCTTATGAGAATCGTGAGGATGTCCGCGTAGATGCAAGATCGCGTTTTGTTCAGAGGAATGCCCTTCGTATAAAGTCTGTCACCACTTATTATGGCTCGACCTTACTAAAAACTTATTCATTTAATTATGAATATGGTCTGGCAAAACAAAGCATCCTGACTTCATTCTCATGCAGGAGTGGCAGTGCAGAATCTAATGACTGGAATTACACTTTTGAATATGAAAAGCCTGATTTTGTAAACGGCAAGCTAATCGTTTTTGACCCGATGACGGAATGGACAAACGGAAAGCCTCTGAATGTTCAGAATTCCTCTTCAAGCGGAGGAAATGTGACATTTTCTGCCGGTGGTGGATTTGGTCTGAGGAGTTTAGCTCCTGTCGCTACTTTTGGTTATCAGGGAAGTTCATCAAGCGGAAACTCATATACTGATTACATGACATTGGATTTAAATGGTGATGGTGTTCTTGATTGTGTCAGGCAGATTTCTGCGGACACCCTCGTTATATATAAGGGAAATTCGGACGGCTCATTTTCTGCAGGGCAGGCAATAAGCGGGATTCCACTTTCATATAAAATAGGCAAAGAGACAAATACTAATTCTTCACACGGAAGCCTGATTTATGGCGGTATTTCGACCACACTTCCAGTCAGTGCGGGTGTAACCCGCTCATCAATAAAGCAGTCTGGAGAATTAAAAGTTTACAGCATGTTCTCGGATATTGATGGCGATGGACTTACTGACATCATAGAAAAAGGGAATTCTTTTTATCTGAAAAACATATCTACGGATTCATCTTTTGCTTTTGAACCGCGAGGTTTGAATAATAATGTAAACGGAATTTATCGTGAATATACACATGAAGAAAAAAGCGAATATAATTCTGTATTCTATGTTCAAACTCCTTTCAGGGCATGGAGGGCACCTTTCACAGGAAGCATCGTCATGGAATACTCCGCTGACTGGATGGGCGGCAGTTCATCAACAAATTTTGCGGACATAATGATTTTCCACGGTGGCACAAGGCTTGACGAGAGACGGCTTTCATCTGTTTCTGAATCATACAAAAAAGCAATATCACTTTCCGTCAATGTGGGCGATTACATATATTTTGTATCAAGCCATAATAATGACACTAATTCTGTAAATGCTTATGATGTGGATTTACGGAATTCTGATATAAAATGGAATGTAAGCATAGCATTTTCAGACATACAGCCGTTTGACAGGCTTAATGCCAAGCTTTTCTTTTCAGAGCCAAGTGAATCGGTTTCCAGGACAGAATCCAGCAAAAAAATGCTGGAGCATGTTTATCCAGACTACCCGGAAATTGACAGCCTGTATAATAAGCCGGACATTACGGAAAACATGGATTCAGATGATGAAACGGTAATTTCATATACGGCTTTATGGTCTTTAAAATCAGACTGGCGTGATGTTGCGCATAATGCGGACGGATGCGCCAGATATTTCATCGACAACAATTTATTCTTCCCTATAGAGTTTACAAGCCCCCAGTTCAACGAGCTTTTTTCATGCATCTCAGATTCTGTAAGGCAGGAATTCTCATGCTTTGTTTATGATGCCGAGCGTGACATTTTCCATGTGACTGAGGAGTTGCAAAACAGCGGCAGCTTTGTTGAAAGAATGGGTAAAATCAGGAGCCTGCTGGACAAAGATGATGACAGGATTAATGGAATACTAAAAGAAACCCTCCATAATCATGATTTGTTTGGTTATACAGCAGAATGGCTTACAGATAACAAAGTTATCTTTTCAGATCCGAAAAGCATTCCCCTTGATTCCAAGAGGGAAGAGAAAAAAACTGGAAGCATTTATAAAAACGGAAAAAAGATTGTACTCAAAAAATATAACGGCAAGACGGCTCATATAGATGATGGAAAACTCTATATTGACGGCAGTGCAAAAAATAACAAAGTAAATGTAAAGTATAATGACGAAAAAGATTCTCTGACGGTTACGATTTCTGAAAAAAAAGACGATTCGGTTCAAGTTATATACAATTTTGATACATTTACAAAAATTGCACTTCGACTTGAAAAAGACGAACTTAAAACAATAAGGGATTTATGGGAATTTTCTATAGGAGATAACCGTAAGAAAATCACTTTGTCATATTGGAAATCTCTTCCCAAAGAAAATTTTGAAAGCGATGATTTTTATTTATCATTGGATGATGAGGAAAAAAAGTTCTTCCAAAAGTGTTTTAAGCTCGTCTCTAAAAAGGATATTGCTACTAATACAACAAATCTCTTTTATGAGAGGAATAAAAACCTGTCGGACGAGCAAATAAAACATGCAGACGAACTTCTTGATAATTATTCACTTTCCTGTTTCTACAATGAAATTGCCTCTGATTTCTATATGGAAGAAGAAAATTATTATTCTTTAAGGCAGGAATACCAGATTCTTTCTGAAAAAAATATTTCTGATACTATTGGTTTGTTTTCAGAATATGAAAAAGAAGAGAAAGAAAAATTAACTCAAAATGCAGGAAAACTTCAAGAAATATGTGCCAATGGAAGATATGGAAAGTATTTGAATCTTACAGCTAAAGTTTCTCATACAGTTCAGTCAGTCGGCATTGTAACAGATGATGTCAAAAACATCATTCTCATGGAATCAGAAACAGATGAAGATGCCATCAGCGTGCATGATTCCGTACACGGAACATTAAAGCTATCATGGCAGACCGAGGATGATTTTTCTATAGAGAACAATCAGAAAGAAAGAACTGTCGGAAACATAAACTTTTCAACAGATTCAATCTTATATGGTGGAATTAACAATTGGTATTGCGGAATCTGGAACGGAACAAGAAACGAAAACAGTTTTTCCGAGAAAAGGCTGAACTCAGTTTTGGACGGCATGAACGAATATAATACGCAGCTTGATGAAAATGCCTGTAAGTCCAAGGGAAGCGACCTTGAAAACAGTGTCAGAGAAATTGATGATAATTCTGTTCCACAGGAGTTTTTGAAGGATAATATTTTTACCCTGCCAGTTTCTTTTGATTCCTCAAACTATCCTGAATTCTCAGGCTCGGACGGAACTTTTACAGAGGCTGATACTAATGAAGATTTGTCTATTTCAAACATGCCAGGGCATATACTTGGGGATTTTTCTGTCATAAATGTGACCATCGAGCGTTGGACTACAGACGGAAATCTTGAGCAGGTACCAGTATCCAGATATTATGCTCCTTTTATTACAAAAAAAGGCGTTATACATGCAAACCGTTATGGAGGAAGCAGTTTCTATGACATTCTTTTTGATAACAGGGTCGGATTAGATTCCCTCCGTAAGACTGAAACGGATGGAACGATTAAGAAAATAAGCGGAAGTGTCACAGTATCTGGCGTAAGTGATGTTCTAAATCTTGTGGCTACTGCCAATGCAATAACAAATATTCTTAGTGACAAAGGATTTAAAATCAATATCAATAACCTGACTAGCTTTAGTAAGAATTTGTCAGGCGATGCCTCTGCCAAAATGGTTCAGAACATCATAGACATAAACGGTGACTCTATACCGGATTTAATACAATCCAATGGAATCAAAGCTAATGTTTACTATGGCAAATTAGACTCAAATGAAACTGTTTCCTACAATTCTTCTAATTATGAGATTATAGATAATTTAGGCTACATGAGTGGCAGCGAAATTGAAAATGAAGAAATATACAACGGCTCATTCAGTCCATTGGGCGCGCTTGTTCCTCAGTTCTCTGGGAAAGGAAAATTTTTAGGTGCTGTATTGTCTGGAGCTTTGTCCACGGCAGGAATCTCTGCCGCTGAAAGCGAGAACAGTCAGAAATACGGTTTTATTGATGTGAACGGAGACGGACTTTGTGATTATGTCAGAAACGGATTGGTATTTCTGAATGTAGGTGGAAATAAGCTCCTTCTTTCACAGACAGCCCACACTGTTTCAAATTTAGGTGAAGGAGCAAATTTAAGCGTCGGCCTTTCATTGACTCCGACAAATTTAATTACTGACAAAACCTGTCCTCAGCTTGTAAATTTAGGTACTCCAACCCTTTCTCTGACTGATACATCTAGTGCGACTATTTCAACACTTTCTTACAATGACATCAACGGTGACGGCCTAGTTGATAAGATAGAAAAGCAAATAGATGATGACTTTGCCAAAGTTTATTACAATAACGGCTCTTCTTTTGAAGAAAGCGGATTGATTGATTTTGTAGAATGGGATGTCACCGGATGTGTCACGCAGTTCATGAAGTGTTCTGACGGGGATGTATTTAAGGATTCCTGGCTTGCCGGAACATCAGTTTTTAACAGCAGTGCGATGACCGATTTTGCCTATTTGAATCCTTTTGGTGCCAATGAGAGAATCATGAGGCGTTATACTAACATGCTTGATTTCTCCAACACAATGTCCATTTCTCTGGAAGGCGGATTCGGTCAGAATTTTGATATTAAAATCCCGATACCATTAGTTCCTGTCTTGTTTGTTCATGTAATCTTGAAGGGTGATTCAGGAGCAAATACAAACTACAGTTTCACAGGCGTTACGACCCAACTCACAGATATTAACGGCGACGGCCTGCCAGACAGGGTTCTCCGTATACCCGGCGGAAGATTTGGAATGACGACTTATCAGGAGCATACATTTGTCCAGCTTAACAGGCTTGGAAAAATCGGCTTGCTCAAGGCTGTAAATCTTCCGCAGGGCGGACGATATGAGATTGAATATGACTTTGTTCCGGGAGGCAACCGTGCTGGAAGCGGCCGTTTTGCGATGCACCGTGTAACAAAAATTGAAAATCCTCTCATACAATCTGATGTTTACAATGTTTCGTATGAAGCCGCAGATAATACAAATGGCTTTGAGGAAACTGTAAATAAATATGTCACGACATTCAGTTATGCAGGCGGTTTTTATAACCGCTCAATAAAAGAATTCTTCGGTTATGACACCATCATAAAAACGCAGGGCTCAGGAAACGAAGCTGTAACAACAGTGACAGAGTATTACAACACAGAATACTACAATAAAGGAATGCAAAGGCGGGTTACAGTTTCGGATTGCAACGGTACAACCCATTCAGTACAGGACTATGAAATAGATTCCGCTCCTTATGCGAGGGTAACAAAGAAAACCGAGACCTCTTATGAATACAATGACCAGTCGCAGGGAATCTCCGTGACTACGGAATACTTCTATGACGACGACTGGGGCAATATCACTTCCCTCTTGGAGACGACGAGCGACAGCACGAAAGACATCTACGCTGAATTCGACTATGCGAAAGACTCTAATGTATTAAACCATGGCCTTATAACCGAACTTAGAGCTTACGAAGGAAATTCGGCTTCTGGAACCCTTATGAGGCGAAGATGTGCCGCCTACAACAAGGCTGGCGACATGCTTTCATTAAGCACCTACTATGACAAAGATTCATCAAGCACATATCATTTCAGCTATGAGTCGAACGGAAACATCAAATCTGTAACCGCCCCGAACAGCATGAAAAACTCGTTCACATATTACACAGACCCGCGTTTTGTCAGAACTGTCTCCGTTACAGGCAACGGCTGTGACACATATATAAGCGAGTACGAATGGGAATTTGCGCGTGAATTAAAGAAAAAAGAGACTGACCCGAATAAAAATTCAATGAAGTATGAGTACGACACGCAGGGGCGTCTCAAGGAAGTCTGGACTCCAGAGGATAAGGACAGCCCAGCCGTAAGCTACGAATACCGCAGGAGCGAAGACGGTCTCTGGTACTCAATCACGACCAACAAAACATTGTATGACAGGAGCGTTTCTTCGTCAAACCCAGTGATTCAGACTGTGGCCGTAAGCGACGGATTAGGCCGCGTTAAGTGGACGGCAAAGACAGGCTGTGTTACTGACGGTGGAACGGAGACCAAGCGGGGCTGGAATGTGAGCGGCCTTGTGACCTATGACAGCCTTGCACGCACAAAGGCCAGCGGCATGGTGCAGTTCTCTGAGGCATGGTCAATGGAAGCCTTGCTTTGTGACGAAAAGATTCTCGTTAATCCATCTTACACCGAGTACGATGCTAAAGGAAGGACTGTCAAAAGCATTCTGCCGAAGGACAGCGAGGGCAACACTCCCGAAAGCAGGACCGAATACATCATAACGGACGGCATGGCGGGAACGGTATCGACCGACCCGTTGAAGAACCGGACGGTGCAGGTATCTGATGCCCGCGGAAACATTGTTTACATGGAAAAACAGGACTCACACGGAAAAAAGCTTACATCAGTAAATTACTCTTACGATGTAATCGGGCAGATGCTTGAGGCATACAACGAGGACTCTACAAAGCCAATCACCGTAACCTATGACCTGGCGGGGCGTATGACGAGCCTTGCAAGCACGGACTCAGGCGAGAAACATTTCTTCTATGACGAGGCGGGAAACAAAGTCCGCGAGGACGACTCGCTTCTAAGGAGCAAGGGAGAGCAGATAAAGTACGAGTACGACGGCATGAACCGCCTTGTAAGGATTGACTACCCCGAAACAGCTGATACCGTCTACGAGTACGGCGGAGCGAACGCGGGCGGCAACGGAGCCGGAAAGATAATCAAAACCACCGACTCCACAGGCTCGATAGAATACAAGTACGGCTCTTTGGGTGAAGTCGTGGAAGAAACACGAAGCATCTACCGCATGAGCGCGGATGACAGCGACGGAACTTCAATCACCGCAACGATGAAATATGTCTCTGACTACCTCGGC
>NZ_JAFRNB010000184.1 GCF_017430385.1 Treponema sp. | reverse complement strand
GGAAGCTCTTCCGAAATCATGATGATTGATTTTCCCTGCTTTTTAAGTTCGCCCATCAGCGCGTAGATGTCAGCTTTGACTTTAATATCGATACCGCGGGTAGGACTGTCCAAAACAAGGATATTAGAGCCTTTGCCAATCCAGCGTGCCAGAACGACTTTCTGCTTGTTGCCGCCCGAAAGTTCAGAGACATACTGTTTGATTCCGGTCATCTTTGTGCTCATCTGCCGTGCGAACCTGTCAGCAAAACTCTCCAGGCCTTTGAGGTTCAAAAATCCTTTGTGAGAAAGGTCGCCCAAAGAAGGAAGCATGATATTTTCGCCGATTGAATCCGCAATTACGATTGATTCGTTGTCACGGTCTTTTGAAGCGTAAGCGATGCTGTGCTTGATTGCGCCCGGAATATCCTTGATTTCATAACCGTCGCTGAGCGTGACTTTGCCGACACGGTTGTATGAGGCTCCGAAAATTGCCTTTCCGATTTCGTGCATACCACATTCTGAAAGACCACCGATGCCCAAAATCTCACCTCTGTGCAGATCGAGGTTGATGTGCTCAAATGCTCCAGGAACGGAAACATCTTTGAGTGACAAAACAACTTCTTCTGAAACCGGCTCGTCGTAGTCAGTGCGGTAATATCTGTCGTCAAGCTCGCGGCCTACCATCTCGCGCTTTAAGTCGTCCGTGGTGACATCTTTTGTGTTGACTGTTTTTACAAGGTCGCCGTCTCGGAGAATTGAAATTCTGTCCGTATGCTCAAGAACCTCGTCCAAGTCATGCGAGATGAAAATTACGGTTGAACCCATTTCGCGGGTTTTGTCCATAACCTTGAAGAGTTCGAGTCGTCCTTCATGGCTCAATGCAGTGGTCGTCTCGTCAACGACAAGAATTTTCGGCTTGAAATAAGTTGCCTTTACGATTTCGACAAGTTTTCTCTCCTCGAAAGAATAAAGGTCTATCATTTTTGAGGCTTTGATGTTTATGAATCCGTAAGAATCCAAAAGCCGCTGTGCCTCTTTGTTCATTGCCCGGCTGTCTTTTACGATTCCGTGCATGAATTTGTCTTCCTCGCCCAAGAAAATGTTTTCTGCAACCGTAAGACCCGGCAGAGTTCCCATTTCCTGAACGATGATTGAGATTCCTTCTTTGTTTGCCTCAACCTGAGTTTTTGGCTTGATTTCTTTTCCCAAAAGGGTGAATGTTCCGCTTGAAATCGTGTGGATTCCGCAGAGCATTGAGCTGAAAGTTGATTTTCCAGAACCGTTCTCGCCGATGAGACCGTGAATTTCGCCCGGATAAAGTTCCAGCGACACATCTTTTACAGCGTGCGTGATTCCGAAGTATTTGTTTATTTTTTCTGCTTTTAAAAGAACCTGATTCATTTTGCTCCTTTCCTATTAAACTCCGCGTTAGCGGCGTTGCACGGATGCAACGAATAAGCGAGTTTTTGCAACAGCGAAAACTCGGCCATGATAAAAATTACATGGATGTAATTTTTATCATGCATTATTTGACTACGCTACCTTTTTTGCCCCGGTTTGTGAGGGTTACGATAGCAAGGAGAACTGCACCTGTTACAAAATCATTGATTGTTGTCGGTACATCGAGGGCTACAAGGCCGTTGAAAATCATCGTGATGATGAATTCGCCGATTACAATAGCCGTGACCGGGCAGCCGTATTTTTTGAACGCGATTCCGAAGAAAGTTCCCATCAAAGGCTTGAAGTTCCTGTCCATGCTCGTCATGCCTGTTACGGCAAGGATTCCTTTTCCGTAGCTTACTGTGAGAAGAGCCATGATTCCGACGAAGAAGTGAAGGAGCACGAAGCCGATGAATTTATATTTTTCTACGCTGATACCCATGTTTTTTGCCACAAGTTCGTTGCTTCCGATTGCGTTACAGTAAGTTCCGATTCGGGTGAAGCGGAGAATGAACACCATGAGGAAGAAAGCTAAAAATGCGACAATATAATTCCACGGAGCGTGATTGAATGCCAGGATTGAAGCGTTAGTTAATTTTCCAGGAAAGCCAGAAGTGTCGAGCCGGACAACATAGTTTGCGACACTTTCAAGAATCAGCATGAGACCGACTGTTACAATCATCGAAGGAATCTTTAGCTTTGAATAGAAAATTCCGTTGAAAGAACCGATTAACGCGCCTGTAATCAAAGTTCCGCCGATAAGTCCGACATATCCCAAATGCCTTGAAAGCAAAACGCCGACCATTGATGAAAGAACAATATTTGCGCCAATTGAGAAATCGAACAAGCCCATTACGACGATAAAATAGAATCCACAACCGCCTACGGCATATTGAATGCTTGTCTGAAGATAATCAGACATCAGTTTCGGTGTGCCAAAGTTCTGCGGGGATAAAAGCTTGAATATTCCCCAGCACAGAATGGCTAATACTACGAGAGTCGTTACGCCAAAATAGCGGCTCTTCTTGAATCTTGCAAAAGTTCCGCTACCTAAAATTACATCAAAAAAAAGATTTTTTTTAACTGAATTTCCTAAATCACTCATCTTTTTAATTATTCCTAAAAAAAGGGGGCAGTTTTTGATTTTCTGCCCCCAAATAATTGCGATAGAATACTATCTGCGGCTCTTTACATCATCGATAGAGAGTTTAGCAGTAGCAGCTTCAAGATCTTTTTCTGAAAGGTTTGCCATATCCTTAAGTTCCTGTGCGTTGTAAGGAAGGTCGTCTACGAAGTATTTAGCATAAGCTGCGTAGTCTTCCGGTGAAGCAACATAAAGATACGGGAAGTTTACATCGTAGAAACCATTTGTTGATACTGCATAGTTTCCTTTGATTGCATTGTAAACCAACATGAATGCGATGAGTGGGTCACAGTAGTGTCCGCCTGACTCAGCAGCCATACCGCCGCTCTTGAGCTGTTCGTCGAGGTCAGCAAGGAAGTCTGTTGATACGACAGCGATTTTGCCTTTTTTGCCCATAGACTCGATTGCAGCCAATGCACCAACCAATGTGTCACCGCCGCCACCAGCTACGATAAGAGCATCGATGTCCGGGTTAGCGTTGATGATAGCTTCTGCTGTAGCGCGGCCTGTATCAGATGTTGTTCCGCCGTACTGTGGTTCAAGCAATTCGATTTTGTTCGGGTGAGAAGCGTTCCATTCTTCTACGCCTTTTTTGTAGCCTTCCCAGCGGAGAAGGAATGTAGCGTCACCAGCTTCCCAGCCTTCGAGAGCGATTTTTTTGTTGCCTTTTTCAGCAAGAATTGTGACAAGTTTCTGTCCGTTCTCAACTTCGTTCTCGTGAACAGCACCTACATAATATGGAGATTTTGCAGCAAGAGCATATTCGTTAGGATTTGTTTGCTGGCTGATGATTCGGAAGAACTGTGCGACATAAACTTTATTCTGGTTACAAGTATTGATTACAGATGTCATCTCAGCAGATGCAGAGTTACAGATGATGATACCGTCACAGCCTGCAGCACTCAATGTTTCAGCAGAACTTGTTACCTGCTCAGAAATATGGCCCTGATCGACATACATTACATCTACACCGAGGGCTTTTGCAGCAGAATCGATAATGCGTTTACACTGGCTGCCCAAAGTGTCCGTTGAACTCCAAATTGAAACACCAATCTTGATCTTCTTGTCAGAAGACGATGCTTTTGCAGCTTCCTTTTTGTTACAAGAAACAAGCGATGTTCCGAGTAATGCTACGGAAAGGAGCACACCTAATAATTTTTTCATCTAACTTTCCTCCTTAGACGATTTTGTTATATCTCCATGATAAATCAGGATTTGAAACTATGAGTAAAGATTTTTAGGAATTTAGTTAGACTTTTTTAACGTGTCAGAAAAACCTTAAATCGGATTTAAGAAAAAAGTTTTGTTTTTTTATGAGAAAAGTTGGATTTTTTATGATTGATAACGGAAAAGTGCAAGTATTCCGGTCAATGGATTTTAGCGACCGCTGACTTTGACAACCTTCTGCCTAATTGAAATCGTAAGGCGTTTCCTGATAGACATAATAGTTGAGCCAGTTCGAGTAGAACAGGTGTGCCGTGCTCCTCCATGTGCTTGTCGGGGCTTTTGACGTATCGTTGTCCGGGAAGTAGTTTTCTGGAATTTCGATTGGCAAATCCTTGTTCTTGTCGCGCCAGTATTCATGCGAAAGAGTGTCAGTGTCGTATTCAAGGTGGCCCATCATGAAGATTGAGCGGTTGTCCCTGGATTTTGACAAAGTGACTTCGCCTTCCATGTTTTCGGCGAGAATAATCAAATCTTCTTCGGCTTCGATGAATTTGCGGTCAACTGTGGTGTGGCGGCTTGTTGGAACCGGAAAAATGTCGTCAAATCCACGCAGGAGAGGATCGGCCTGAACTGTCCGGCGGTTCGGAAGCACGCCAAAGAGTTTTTTAGGCAGCCCCTGTTTTTGGATTCCGTAGTTGTGATAAAGACCGGCCTGTGCTCCCCAGCAGATATAAAGCGTGGAGAATACATTTTTTTTGGCGTAGTCCATGATTCGGCAAAGTTCTTCCCAATAATCAACCTGCTCGAAAGGCATTTGCTCGACAGGAGCACCAGTTATAATCAGTCCGTCGTATTTGTGCTTGAAAAGCTCGCTTGAAGGAATGTAGAATTTTTCAAGATGCTCTCCGCTCACATGTGTTGATTCATGCTGCTCCATGCGGATGAGGGAAATGTCAATCTGGAGAGGTGTATTTCCGAGAAGCCTGAGAAGCTGAGTTTCGGTAGCTTCTTTTGTAGGCATGAGGTTGACGATTGCTATTTTGAGCGGACGGATGTCCTGCGTGTTTGCGCGTTTTTCGGTCATTACGAAGATATTTTCGTTTTCGAGAATTGAGCGTGCTGGTAAATCGGATTGAATCTTTATTGGCATGGGTCGCCTTCCATTTTTTGAATCTTCCGCATAGTATAGCAAACTTTTACAAACTTTGCTATATTTATTCTATGCCTAATGATAGAAGAGCTGCTATAAAAAAACTTAAGAGTTTGTGCCTCACTTCAAAAATTGACATCAACGATTTCAGGGCGCGCATTGACGAAACTTTCTCTGATGTGTTCCTGCCAAATCATGTTGAGCTGGAAGAAAAGGCTTTTCGGGCAGTAAAATGCGATGTTATTTCTCCGGAAGTTTATGCCTCAAACCGCGTGCTTCTTTATATTCACGGCGGAAGCTTTGTCGGTGGTTCCCGAAAGGCATATCGTCCTTTTGTTTCTGCCCTTGCCAACGCCACTTCGAGCAAGGCTTATCTTCCTGAGTTCCGGCTTGCTCCCGCTCATCCTTATCCTGCAGGGCTTGAAGACTTGCAGCAGGTTTACCAGTCTCTTTACATTGAGACCGAGGCTGCGCTTGCGCTTAATCCTGGCACCGAAGAATCTGAAAAAAAGCCGGAAGTTCTTATCATGGCCGACACGAGCGGCGCTTCCCTTGCAATGGCATTGATTTTCGGTTTAAAAGACCGTTTCCGCGACTCAGTGAGAAAAGTCATTTTCTTCAGTCCGTGGCTTGATTTTTCTGAGACGAACGACATGTTCACGAGCAAAAAAGTTTACGATGATGTCTTTACGGCTGATTCAGTGCGGCTTGCGAGCGAGCATTACACATATCAGGAAAACTGGAACAATCCTTTTGTTTCGCCATTAAAGGCTCCGCGGGAGATGCTTACTGATTTCCCGCCAGTCTTCATTCAAATGGGCGAAAATGAAATCTTCTACGATTCTGCGATTGTGTTCAGGGATATGCTTCGCAATTTCGGTGGCAAATGCGATGTCGATGTATGGAAGAAAATGCCGCCGATGTTCCAGCTTGTCGATGAGGAGCTGAGTCAGGCTCATGTGGCTGTCGAGCGAATCGGCTCGCTGATTACGGCAAAAGACCGCTCCAATGAGGGCGTTCATGAAATTCAACTTGTATTAGAAAGGAGCTGAAAATGGAATTAGTTTGTCCTGCTGGTAATATTGATAAATTGACTTATGCTTATGCTTATGGTGCGGACACGGCTTATATCGGTCTCAAACGATTTTCGCTCCGTATCAAAGCTGATAATTTTTATGAAGACGAGTACAAGCGCGTCATCGAATTAAAGAAAAAATATCCTCAAAAGCGGCTTTTCTGTGCTTTGAACATTGCGTTCCACAATCATGACATCAAAATGTTCATGCAGAACCTCGACTATTTCAAGCAGTACCCGATTGATGCGTTCATCGTGCAGGATTTGGGAATGGTTCCAATCTTGCAGAAGGAATTCCCTGGCACTCACTTGCATCTTTCGACACAGGCTTCGTGCATGAATAAAGAAGCTGTCAAAATGTATCATTCTCTGGGATTCAAGCGCGTCGTTCTTGGCCGCGAAGTTTCCCTCGATGAAATCCGCGAGATTAAGGATGCCTGCCCGGAGATGGAGCTTGAATGTTTTGCTCACGGCGCAATGTGTATCGCTTATTCTGGCCGCTGTCTCATGAGCGCGTATCTTACAGGGCGTTCGGCACAGAGCGGATTCTGCTCACACTCTTGCAGATGGGAATATGATGTGACATCGTGTCACGACGAGTTTTTGACAAGCAAAAACTCGCGGTCAACTGGCTCTTCGCCGCATCCGTGCGGCAGTCAACTTGAGGAACTAAACAGAAATGGCGGAAAAATTTCTGCTGAGGCTGCCAAAGAGATTGCTCAGTCGGGAATCTTGCGGCTTCAGGAGAGGCAGAGACCCGGCGAGTTCTTCCCGGTTTTTGAGGGCGAGGACTTTACGGCCATTCTTTCTTCAAAAGACTTGTGCATGATTGACCATCTGGCTGACATGAAAAAGGCCGGAGTGGACGCGATTAAGGTTGAGGGGCGAATGAAGTCCACTTATTATGTGGCTATGGTTTCACGCGCTTACCGAAAGGCACTTGATGCCCTCGAAGGCAAAATATCCGCCGAAGAAGCAGCTCCTTTTATCGCGTCTTTGGAAGATGTTGCTCACCGCGAAAGCACAACTGGCTTCTATTATAACCGCGGTGATGCCGACAAAACTACAATCGGTGCAAGTGATTCTCCGTACTTGCTCGCCGCCGCAATCGGGAATCCATATTCAGACGAAGAATGTGAGAAAATTCTTGCGGCAGGACAGAAACTCGTTGCAGACCGCGAAGCCGAGCTTTTAGCAATGCATCCTTCTGCACGCGAAGCCGTTTTGCGCGACTTGGAGCAGCACCCAGAAAAGGTTATCAAAACTGTAGAAAAGCGTGAAGGCTGGAAGGTTTATCCTTACGATGCACTCAACCGCGTTGATGCCGGCACTGAGCTTGAATTCGTTTCACCTTCAGTGCTTGGCCGTAAAGTTTTGGGCAGCGAATATGAATTTATCAATCCGAAGACTGGTGAAAAGCTTGATTGGGTAAATGCCGACCACGATTGTGCAATTTACACCGCAGTTCCAGTCGAAGAAAACACACTCGTCCGTGTCAAAGACCCTGATTATCGAGAGGGTGAAATCCGAGACAGGGGCAGATAGAAGCTTTCGAACTGCAGGGGTGTGAAAACTATAGACAACAAAGGCCGCCCAGCCGTGGAACCCCGGAGTTGCGGAACATCGTGAAGCAATGAGCGTTAGCGAAGGGTGGAAGGGCGTCAGCCAGAAAAATTTGCGCCAAAAAATGAAGAAAAAACTTTTTGTCTTTCTGTTTATATTACGGGCTTCTCTTTCTTTCGCGGAATTTTCTGACCACGAGATTACGAAATTCCTTCAGTTCGATTTGTCAACTTCCACAACCCGTGGAATTGAGCGAGAGCAGAGAATGTTTTCCGGCGAGGCAGGGCTTCGTGCACACTGGTTTGATGCCGTGGCAGGAATTCAGGCTTATGAAGATGCCTTTGATTTTACGATTGCCGGGGAGGGCTGGCTTCCTTTTACAAACTGGTACTTCGAGGAAGCCCGGCTTGCACTTGGAATCGGAGGCCTTTATCATTTTCAGCGGTACAAGGACATAAGTTCCGAGCATGACTATATGCTTGATTCATGTTTCCGTTATCAGTCTTACACTGGTTTTACGCTC
>NZ_JAFRNB010000183.1 GCF_017430385.1 Treponema sp. | reverse complement strand
CTCCCCGAAATCGAAAAAGACAAAGCAACCTACGAAAAAATCTTTGAGATCCTGAAAAAGCTGGACATCAAATTCTTCTTTTACATCGGCGGAAACGACTCAATGGACACGATTAAAAAGCTGTCTGACTACGCAAAAACCGTAAACTCAGACATCCGTTTTATGGGCGTTCCAAAGACAATCGACAACGACCTTGCAATCACTGACCACACTCCGGGCTACGGAAGCGCGGCAAAATTCATAGCCGCAACAATGAAAGAAATCATCCGCGACGGCCATGTTTACGACTATCCGACAATCTCAATCGTTGAAATCATGGGAAGAAACGCAGGCTGGCTCACGGCGGCGGCGGCTCTCGCAAAATCAGATGACTGTGAGGGCGTGGACTTGATTTATCTTCCTGAGAAAGTTTTTGATGTTGACCACTTTATGAGCAGAATCAAAGAGCTTTCAGCAACAGGAAAATCAATCGTCGTGGCAGTCTCAGAGGGCGTAAAGGTCGCGGACGGAAGATTTGTCTTTGAGCTTGCGGAGCATGTTGTGTTCGTTGACGCATTCGGTCACAAACAGATGTCAGGAACCGCAAAATTCCTTGCGAACAAAGTAACGGCAGAGCTTGGCAAAAAAGCACGCGCTATCGAGCTTTCGACATTGCAGCGGTGCGCGGCCCACATGACCAGCCGAACGGACATCACAGAGGCATACAATGTTGGTGGAGCGGCAGTAAAAGCGGCATTTGAGGGCGAGACAGGCAAAGTTGTAGTTATCAAACGAGTCTCGGACGACCCGTACATGGTAATTACCGAAACCGCTGATGTTTCAAAAATCGCGAATGTCGAGAAAAAAGTGCCGCTTGAATGGATTACGGATGATGATTATGTCACGCAGGATTTGATTCACTACATCCACCCGCTGATTCAAGCAGAGCTAAGCCCGATTATGGTAGACGGTCTGCCACGGCACTTGAATCTGACGATGTAAAAGAAGAAAGTTCTGAACTTACAACGGAATTGACTTTTTCGGCAATTTCTTTTGCACGGGAAAGCTTGATTCCGTTTTTTTGTGCAACGGAAAGAAGATTCTCCAGGCTTGGATTTTTGCCCTCACCGTCAATTGTCGTCGCATGTTCTCCGCCGATTGAATTGCTGTAAGTCAAATCATAAGCCGGCGAAAGCTGCCATTGTTTTTGAGATTCGTTGTAAAGCCAGCTGAAATTCTTTGAATGGTCGTCGCGGTTGTGTGCAAAAACATTGAAGCACATCATACGGAAAAGATTTTCTAAATCAGCATTGTTTTTCGTAAGTTTGAGAGTAAGAAGAAAAAGCGTGTTGTAATCAAGATTCGGGATTCTGTGCGAGGTTTCCAAAAGAGCCGATGCACTTGCCATAAGAACCCGACCAGCACCAAAATTATTTCTGTCAAATCGCTTCGTTCCAAAATAGCCTGCGCATTTTTTTGAAGGGAAAAGCCTTGTCTCGCTGACAGGAATTCCGCATTTTCTTGCACATTCGCAGTATTCATATTCTTGAAGCCCTATTTCTTTTGAATCAACAGAAGACGGGAACTTTACAATCCAATCCTCGCCGTCAATTTTTGCAAAAACTTTTGGTCTGGCACCGCCCGAAGAACCGCCAGCCGCAAAAACTGAATCAAGATTTTCTTTGTCACTTTCAGAAAGCTCAGAATTTAAAATTCGCTCGCACTCACAGGCAAGCGCGTCATAATCAGAAGTCAAAACAGGCGAATCAGTCAAAAAATTTTCAGGCTCATAAGTCAATGCGCCCATTCCACTAGAACCGACAATCGCAAGCCTATCCAAAACAGAAAGAGATTCAGGCTGTATTCCATTACGAAGAAGAAGGCGGTCAACTAAGAGCCGACCCCAACCATCCGGCAAAGAATCGTTGAAAATTCCATGTAAGCCGCCGAAAGGCTCCCAATCAGGAATAAAAACCCTCTTTTCCAAAGGAAGCGAAAACGGAGAAATTGAAAATCCAGAAGAAAGCCACTCGTCAGAATATGAAAAAGCCGCAAGACGCTCTTTGTACAAGGCAAGCGTACCAATCAGTGTTTTTTGAGAAGCGTTATTGAAAAATACAGAAAGCCGATCAATTTTTTTCACTTGCGATAAGCTCCTCTATTGAAGAAAACTGGGGTGTCGCAAAAAGCGAATCGAAATCTTTTTCCATATCAAGCGCAATCGCGATTTTTATAAGAGAATCAAAGGCAATCTCGTGCTTCTGTTCAAAGCGTTTGTAAGAAGCAAAACTCACCCCTGCTCTCAAAGCAAGTTCTGATTGAGTAAAATGACGCTCTTTCCGCCGTTTTTGCACCCTTTGTGCGATTTCTTGAGCAATCTGGGGCGCGGTCTTTTGTTCAAGCCAAATCATTGCTAATATATTAGCAAATTTAGACAAAAATGTATATATTTGGATAATATATTAGCAATTATAAAAAATTAACTTTATTCCGAAAATTCTACCACGCCGTGCAGAGTGTCATCAACGACAATCTTTGCATGGCGGATTTCGGCAGTTTCCCCGCCTTTCCACGGACGACGATATGTAAAAGTCAGAGCAGAAATGCCACTCTGTTTACAAGCAAAAACAAAAGTCTGGACACCGCCCACACCGACCATTCCTTTTGGAGCCGGATTCTGCTTGTACGAATCAGAAAGAATCTCGACAACAGCAGGATTTTCAATTTCGCACGCCCAGGAAAAACCTGTGGTTGGATTCGAAGAAAGCTCAACCTGAACCGAAGAAGATTCAACCTGTGGCCGAGAAGATTTTTCCACATTCGCAGAGCGAGTTGTTCCGCAAGAAGCAAGAGCCATAATCAGCAAGGAAAATGATAAAAGAGGAAGTTTTATTTTCATGATTTTATGATAGATGAGAACTGTGGAAATCGCAAACTGTTTGCTTTGCGTGAGCAAAGAAGTGTGCGAGAGGATTTGAAACATCTACCTAACATTTTTCATCAGCAGATCAATCGCCTGCGCGTCCTTTTCTTGAACGCCGGCATCGTTTGCAAAATCGAGCCATTTTTTGACTCCTGACTCTACTTCGGCAAAAATCGTGTGTACTTCTGCTTTTTTGAGACCTGCAATTTCTGCACATTTTTCGTAATCAGAAGCTTCGAAGTTTGCTCGTTTGCCATTGATTGTCATCTGGTGGCTGCTCGTCCACATTCCGTTTGGATTATATGCAAATGCGACATCATAGGCCGGAGAAAGCGACCATTTCCCGGATTTATCCATTAAGAATGATATGTTTTTTACATGATCATCACAATTGAGAGCCAGCACATTAAAAATCATTCTACGGAAAAACTCTTTTTTGTCTGAATGAGGCAGATTGAGCATGTTCATCACTGTAAAGCCCTGTTCATAGCTTGCCGAGCCAGCTTGATTGAAGTCTAAATGAGCCATTGCTGCGAGTGACTGCATGTGAAGTTTTTGTGTGCGGCCAGTTTTGTCAATAAAGCGGTCGAATCGTTTAGTCATAAAGTGCTTGTTTTTGCCATCATCGAGAAGGCGACAAGGATTCATGTTGATGCCACATTCTTTTGCCATGAGATAATAAGCATACTCTACAAGACCAAAGTCGCTTTTGTCATTGCTTTCTTTGTCCTTGTTCTTTGAAAGCCCGCTGAATTTTAAGAGCCAGTATTCAAAGCCCTCGGAATTGTCGGTTTGTCCAGAACGAACTTCATTTGTTTTGGGATTTAAGGAAATTACGGCTTTTGCCCTGGCTCCGCCCGCACTTGTTCCAAGCGTAATGATTTTTTGCAGAGACTCGGAAAGTCCTTTTTTGTCAGCTTCGTCAAAGACTGCAGAAAGATTTTTACGATTGTTCAACACGATTTCGGCAAGCTCCGTTAAATCCTGAATCCGAATCGATTCTAAATCAGACGGATTTTGCTCATTCAAAGACGGCTTGTATTCCAGTGCTCCCATTCCTCGTGAACCTGTGTAACAAAGTCGCTCAACCGCATTGAAACTTTCTGGCAGTCGCCCTTGCTTTGCAAGATAAACGGAAATAAGCTCGTTACCGAATTTGTCGGGAAGAGAATCACTTAAAAGCCCCGGCAATCCATGAAAACTTTCATAAGCAAGATTTGGGAAAGAAAAAACGCCTGGCTTTAATGGTATCATGATTGGAGAGACTTGAATACCAGTTTTGAGAAATAACGGATCGTATTCAAAAGTGGCAATTTTCTGCCCTTCATCAAGAGAAATTGCCCCGACCGTTGTGCCCCAAAGAGTGATTTCAGCACTGTAAATCATTTATCCTCTCCCCAGATAAAATCTGAATCAGAAGAAACTGAACCGCTCCGTTTTTTGTAGACCCTTTTGGGATTATCGAAACCGCCTTTGCTCTCGGCAATTGTTAAATAGTCCATTGGGGAAAGTTCGTATACAGGGAAAAGCAAATCAACTTGCGAGAGCTTATTAAAGGCTCGCATAATTTTTATGAGATTTAAAAGCTGAATGCTCTCCCCCTGCTCTGCGCGCTCAATGGTGCTCTTGCCGACACCACTAGCGGCACAAAGCTCGGCCTGAGTCATTTTTGAACGAAGACGAAGTTTTTTGAGCCTTTCGCCAAGCTCTTTGAGGATTTGAACATCTGATTGCAAGTTGTCGATTCTCATTAAGTTTAGAATAAGACGACATCTGCAATTTGTCAATATAATTCTTCAAAAGTGAAGAATTAAAGCCAAATATCGCAAATAAATCTTCATATTTGAAGAGTTATTTTATAAACTCCGTGCTAGGGATTGTAGGAGCGGCGAAGCCGTTGCGCAGCAATGGAGTGCGGAAGCACGGAACTCCGAAAAGCCCGGCCTGCCAAAGGCAGGAAGCACCCAATTTTAAATCTCAGTTGTAAAACCCTTTGCAATTCAATAAAATATCTTCCATGAAAACATCAAAATTCTATCTTTCGACACTCCGCGAAGCTCCTAGTGAGGCGGTAATCGCCAGCCACAAACTCATGCTTCGGGCTGGAATCACACGCAAACTTGGAAACGGACTTTACACTTATCTTCCTTTGGGCGTCCGCTCTCTTTATAAACTTGAACAAATTATCCGCGAAGAACTTGACGAATCTGGCGCGCTTGAATTCAAATCAACTGTTATCGTTCCGGGCGAAATCTGGAAGGAATCTGGCCGATGGGAAACAATGGGCCCTCAGATGCTCAAGGCAAAAAACCGCGGCGAGCAGGACATGGTTGTCTCTCCTACTGCCGAAGAAGCTTACACTGCAATCGTTCGTGACGGGCTGGACTCATACAAGCAGCTTCCTGTAAACCTCTATCAGATTAACACAAAATACCGCGACGAAATCCGTCCTCGATACGGCGTAATGCGCGGCCGAGAGTTCATCATGATGGACGGCTACTCAATGCACGCAACTCAGGAATCACTGGACGAGACTTATGACGCTTATGCTAAGGCTTACCACAAGATTTTCAAGCGACTCGGCCTCAAAATCATTCCTGTAAAGGCTGACTCAGGCGCAATGGGCGGAAGCGGCTCAGAAGAGTTCATGGTTGAGTCTCCAATCGGTGACGACACACTCATTATCTGTCCAAAATGTGGTTATGCCGCAAATGCCGAGAAGGCTGCCTGTGCACAGGACAATCCACCTTCTGTCAAAACAGATGCCGCTCCAGAAGAAGTTGCCACACCAAACGTTTTCTCAATCGAAGACATGGAAAAGTTCTTCAACGCTTCTCCAAAAACTTTCATCAAGGCGCTCATTTACAAAGCAACAAACTGTGCGCTTGACCTTTCAAAAGTTCCGGGATGTGAAAAATGGGAGCGCGTGAAGGATCCGGCAGGCGATTACTACCCGACGGCATTCTTCTGCGTTCTTATCCGCGGAGACCTGGATGCAAACGAGGCAAAACTTGCGGGTCTTGTAAAGGCAAGCGAAGTGGAGCTGGCAGAGCCTGAGGAAGTTGTTGCAATGAGCGGAGCTTCTCACGGTTTCGTTGGCCCACGCAAAGTAAACTGTCCGATTATCGCAGACCTTTCAATCATGACTGCAAAAGAAGACGGCACTTTCGAGGCTCAGATTCATGACGCAATTGCAGGAGCCGGAAAAGACGGATTCCATGTAAAGCACATCGAGCCGGGCCGTGATTTCACACCATACATGGCAGCTGACGTGCGCCTTGCAAAAGAAGGTGACAAATGTGCATGCTGTGGCGAGACTTTCTACCAGAAAAAGGGAAATGAGCTTGGACACATCTTCAAGCTCGGTCAAAAATACACAAAATCAATGAAGGTAACTTTCCTTGCAGAGAACGGAAAGCCTGCAATCCCGACAATGGGCTGCTACGGAATCGGTGTTGACCGCACTCTCGCTTCAATCATCGAGGCAAACAACGACGACCACGGAATTATCTGGCCAATGACAGTGGCTCCTTTCCAGGTTTGTATCGTTCCAATCCGCTACGAAGGCGCAATGAAAGAAGAAGCCGACAAGATTTACGAAGCTCTCAAAGCCGCCGGAATCGAAGTCCTTCTTGACGACCGAAATGAGCGACCAGGCGTTAAATTCGCCGACATGGAGCTTATCGGAATCCCGCTTAGAATCACAGTCGGTGACAAAAATCTTCCGAACGTTGAGTTCAAACCAAGAAGTGCCGAAAAAGCCGAGCTTGTTCCAGCCAGCGAAGCTGCTAAAAAGGCAGAAGAGTTCGTTAAGGCAGAACTTGCACGCTTGAACGGATAAAAAACTATAAATTAGACGCAGATAGACACAGATAAACGCAGATTACTTATAGTTTATAAATCCGCGTGAATAGTCAGCAGTCAGGAGGGGGAATCGTATTACAAGATTCCTCTCCTGTTAAAAATGGCTCCCAGTCGTGAAAACGGCTTATCGGAATCGCATGCTAGCATGCTACACGCGTTTTGTGCCTGTAACTATATACGTTTGCCGCTTGCGCGGCAGCACAAAACGAGTGTTTCCGTAAGCCGTTTCACTCCATCGCGCCATTTTTAAAATAATATGACTTATAATGAGCTTGCCCTGATTAAAGTAAATTTTTCTTGAATACGTCAAAAATTTATTTTCACACTTTCAGCGAATATTTTTTTAAATCCAGACAGGCCTTTCCATCAGCGATGAATGAGATTCCTTCTGCTTCTTGCGGAGTATAAATTGCGCAAGTCATTGCCTGCTCGCCTCCGTTCAAAAAGACTTCAATGCTGTTCTTGTCAAGGACGATTCTTAAATTCAAATCTTTTGAATCATTCAGGATTTTGCATACCTGAGTGTGCATAAGAGCACGCCGAGTCCCGGAATATCTTCGGTCAATCGTAAGCGTGTGCTCGTGAATGCGATAAATCAAATCCGTGTGGAAGTTTTTATCTTCGGCAAGCCTTACCGTGCAGGAATAGCAATCAGCCTCAGGAGTGATTTTGACTTCCATATCAAGCACGCGGCCTTTCACCTCATCAAAACCCATTCGGTTTGAATCCAGACTGACATTATTGAAAGAAACCTCATCTTTACGAAGACTATCAAATTCCACGGCTGGTTTTTGCCACATTCTTCCGTTCTTTACAAAAACTTCGCGCGGAACCGACATTTGTCCTGCCCACGGAGAACCGGCTTCCCTTATGGAACAAGTATCCCAGTTCTGCAACCAGCCAATCATTATTCTTCTGCCGTCTGGTGTCTGAACGGACTGGGGAGCATAAAAATCCATGCCGCCATCGATAATCTGCTTTCCTTCCTCGCAGAATTTTCCTGTTTTTTCATCAAATGTTCCGATAAGGCAAAGAGTTCCGTTTCCGTTATTGAATTCACCTTCAGCGATCATATCCTGCGGGCTTACGAGAAGCAGGTATTTTTCGCCAAGCTTGAAAAAATCAGGGCATTCCCACATTTTTCCGAAGCGATTTTTGTTTGAGTCAAGGACAGTCCAAAAGGTCCAGTCAAAGCCGTCGGAACTTACATAGAGCAGAATCTGACCGCTGCCGTCAGAAGGCCTGCTCGCCACCGCGCAACAAAATCTTCCGTCTGAGAGTTGCCAGATTCGCGGGTCACGGAAATCCGCCTTGCTCGCTCCTTCCGGCAATTTTGAAGCATCAATCACAGGATTTTTTTCGTATTTGCGATAATTCTGTCCGTCACCAACGGCCAAACACTGAACCTGAGCATCTCGCAGAGACCCATCCGGCAATTTATACTGTTTTACACCAGTATAAATCAGCAGATGAGTTTTATCTGAAAGCTCAATTGCACTTCCAGAAAAACAACCGTTGCAGTCATAGCTCTCATCTGGAGCAAGGGCAGCCGGGAGGTACTCCCAGTGCAGAAGATCCGAACTTACCGCGTGCCCCCAGTGCATTGTATTCCAATGAATATCATACGGATTATACTGATAGAAAAGATGATATTTTCCGTCGTAATATGAAAATCCGTTCGGGTCGTTCATCCAGCCGCAAAGTGGGGTCAGATGAAAAGCCGGTCTGTCCTTGGCCGCAATGGAAGCAGCAGCCTTGCTCTCATAATTTCGTGCTTTCTGCAACAGTTCGCTCATAAAAATCCTCTGCTAGTTTTCAATATTTGCGTAATATGAATCGAGATATTTCTGGAAAATTGAAAGGAGCTTGTCGAGTTTGTATGAATCAAGCTTTTTCTTGAAAGTTTCCCAATCCTGATCCGTGAATCCGTTCATTACCCAGTCAGATTTTGCGGTATTAATAGCCTTGCTGACATCTGCCTGAATATTTGAAACTTCTTCCGTATCTTCACGAGTCATAAATACATTCGGATAGACATATTTTTCGTTCACATCCGGAGTGAAGTAATCTTTTATCCAATCAAGTCGGTATTTTGCATCGTCCGGGCAAGTAACATAAACGCCATAATATTCATCAAGAATTGCAAGCGGGCCGTTTACGCTCTCTGCCTCACGAACTTCAACAGGAGAAGCACTTCCCAACGGAGCATGTTTAAGCATATCTTTGCCAGCTTTGTTTTTTCCAAGAACGAAGATGTCGAATTCATCGTCCTCGCCATAAGTTCCCCAGTTGTTCTGTGGAGACTGGAACGGATCGTACATCTGGTCAAGCCAGGCACAAACCAAAGCCGGATTTTTTGCAACCGCAGTAACGACGCATCGGCCACGGTCAAAACCACTGGTGAATGAGCCGTTCTGAGCAGTAAGATTTTTGACATCAGCTTTAAGTACCGGAAGAGGAACCCAGTCGGCAAGGTTTGCAATGTTTGCGACATCCCAGCTGAAGCACACACCGTAACGACCAGATTTTCCTTTTGAGACATAAGTTGACCATTCCTGTGTGAATGCCTCAGGGTCAATCAAGCCCTGCTCGTACAATTTGTGAAGCCAGGCTGTACCTTTTTTGAATCCTTCCTGTGTCGCGCTGCAAATAACCTTGCGGTTGTCAGTAACTGCGATATGACGACCTTTGTCCGCATCACCGTAGCCCTCGCCAAAACCATTGATAAGGACATAAGGATCCTGTCCGCCATCGTTCATGATGAAAGACATCGGGATTATGCTTCCGTCGATTTTGAATTTTGTTTGAAGAAGACTTGCCTTGTTTTTGAATTCAAGCAAAACCTTTTCAAATTCTTCTATTGTATTAGGAACTTTCAGCCCAAGAGCATCGAGCCATTTTTTGTTGATGAAGCTCATGTTGTCGATAACCTGAATTGCTTCTTTGCCAGAACCAAGCTGCTCAATCCACGGCAAGCCCCAGATGTGACCGTTTGAATCAGTACACATTGCGCGGTACTCAGGATATTTGTCGAAAACAGCTTTTAAATTCGGCATGTAAGAATCAATATAGCCTTCGAGCGGAATGATGATTCCCTGATCCGCATATTTTAAGAGGCTCGAATCGTTGAAGCTGGCGTTGAAGACGAAATCAGCAAGAGTCTTCGGATTTGCCATTGCCAGGGTGATTTTATCATTCCACTGGTCGCTCTGAATTGCAGTCCATTTTACCTCAACGTTTGTTTTTTCCTGCAAGCGGCGGAAAATCGTCCTGTTATTCGGATTTGATTCTGTATTAGCGGGGAAGCTTGTAAGACCTGTAATCACAGTTTTTTGTTTAAGAGGGAAAGCCAGCTCACTGAGGTCAACTTTCTGGATATCCCCGCTGTTCAAAGAAACATTCTTGTCTTTACAGCCCAAAAACAGGCTCGTACCAAAAGCCACTGCCGCAAGGGCAAAAGCCATTTTCTGATTTTTTTTCATTTTTTCTCCTTTTCTTAATCAGCCCTTGATAGAACCGATTAAAATTCCTTTGTTAAAATACTTCTGGAAGAACGGATACATCACGAGGAGCGGGAAGCTCGAAACAATGATGGTCGCATATTTCAGAAGTTCGGCAAGCTGAGCGCGTGCCGCAGTGCTCTGCATGTCAGAAATCATGCCCGACTCAGGCTGGTTCTGAATCAAAATTGAACGCAATACAAGCTGTAGAGGCTGTTTGTCCGCATCGTTCAGATAAATCATTGCATCAAAGTAGCTGTTCCACATTCCGACGAACTGCCACAAGGACAGAACCATTATCAACGGAGCACAGACAGGCAGCAAAACTTTGAAGAAATATGTCACCTCGCTGGCACCGTCAACAAAAGCCGCTTCCTGCAATTCCTTCGGAACACCCTTGTAATAAGTACGGGCAATAATCATGTTCCACACGCTGAATGCACCTGGAACAACGACTGCCCAGATTGTGTTAATCATTCCAAGATTGCTCACAAGAAGGTAAGTAGGAATCAGACCGCCGCCGAAGAACATCGTAATCACGAACAGGATGTTGAAGAACTTTCGTCCCTTGAAATCCGGCCGCGACATCGGAAATGCCACAAGCAAAGTGACAAAAACCGATAAAGCTGTATAGACAACAGAATACAAAATCGCATTGCCAAAACCAGTCCAAATCGCTTTGTTTGACAGAACCCGTTCATAAGCCGTAAGCGTCCATTTGTCGAAATCAAAAGTAACGCCCTTATTCTGCAAAGTCACGGGATCAATAAATGAAGCCACGATTATATAAAGCACAGGCACAATTATTGAAATCACGAAAACCGAAAGAAGAATATAACCAATTCTGATTATAGCCCGGTCACGAACACTTAACTTAATAAGATGATTTTTTTCCATGGTAAATCTCCTTACAAGCCCTGCTCGTCATTCAGTTTCGAGACTGTCTTGTTAACAATCAAAAGCATGATTACATTCACGACAGTATTGAACAATCCAACCGCCGTTGAAAAACTGTAATCGCCGTCCAAAAGACCTTTCTTATAAACATAAGTCGCGATGATTTCCGCAGAAGGAAGGTTCAAGTCAGTCTGTAAAGCATAGGCTTTCTCAAAACCGATGCTCATTATGTTTCCTGCCTGCAAGATGAACTGGATCAACGCGATTCCCTTGATTGCAGGCCATTCCACAACCCGAATCTCCTGCAAGATGTTCGCTCCGTCAAGAATCGCCGCTTCCCTTGTTTCCTGATTGACATTCGCAAGGGCTGCCGTGTACATGATTGAAGCCCAGCCAGCTCCCTGCCAGATTCCGCTCGCAATGTAAATAGAACGGAATGCTTCTGGAGCAGCCATAAAATTAATCTGAGTTCCTAAAAAATTATTTACAGGACCAGTTACAGAAAGCAGAATTCGCACGATACCGCAGACTACGATTACCGAAATGAAGTTCGGCAGATAAAGTACGAGCTGAACATTCCGCTTGATTGCCGGACTTTGTACCCGGTTGAGCAGAAGCGCAAGGATAATAGGCACAGGGAAGCCCCAGAGAAGCCCGTAAACGCTCAATTTCAGTGTGTTTGCCAGGTATGAAAGAAAATCTGGTGATGAAAGAAAACGGGCAAAATGCTTGAGACCTACCCATCGACTTCCCAACAGTCCGCGAATCGGATTGTAATCCTGAAAGGAAATCAAAATTCCACCCATCGGAATGTAGCGGAAAATTATCGTAAGCGCGAGAGCCGGAAGAAGAAAAATGACATACAGCTGCCAATGGTCACGCACATACAACATAGTCTTTGATTTCATGTGTGTCTCCTTTTTTGTGCATTTGTAAAACAGATTTTACAATTATAAAAACAGTGTAAAATCTGTTTTACCATTTGTCAAGTAATTTTGTGCATTGTGTAATACTTTTTTGTTACAATTTTGCACATTTTTTTACTATTCCGACTTTTGCACAATTCGGAAACCGACGTCACCCCAGCCCTCATGTGCGGGAATATCCCAGCGTGTTGAAACAGAATAATGTCCCAGATACTCCTGACTAAAACCACCTCCATGGCGAGCATGCTTATGCTCAGCTTCATTGATATAGTCCCAGCATAATTCCCATAGATTTCCTGTCATATCATAGATACCGTTAGAATTCGGAAGTTTTTTTGCCACTTGATGAGTGGTTTTGCCAGAATTTCCCTTTTCTTCATCCCCTCCCTCTTTAGTCGTAAGATACCATGCATAGTCATCGATTTTATCCTTCTCATTTTCTCCTGCGAATCCAGAGAAAAATCGCTCGTCGAAACCGCTGAAGACAATGGCATTGTTTCCAAGAGCCGCAAACATCCATTCCTTCTCATGAGGAAGCCTGAATCCGTTTGCGCTGCTATCTTCAGCTACAGCATTCCATGTGTCATTATCCGAAGTCGGAATATCTCCCCATGTACCTGTATCCGTGCTGTCACCAATCTTATAGACCGGTGTGAGACCTTCTTTTTCGCTGAGTTTGTTACAGAATACCAGAGCTGCATAGAAACTTACGCAGTCAACCGGGCGTTTTTCCTGAACTTCACCTTCAGCAGCTCCGTCCTTGTGACTACTTGGATTTATTCCCATAACAGCCTCATACAATTCCTGTGTGATTTCAATGTTTGAAATCTTGAAAGCAGGGAGGTTCACATCTTCCGCAGTATCATCTGCTCCATACTTGAATTTGAAAGTTCCAGCCGCAATTTCCTTCATGGTAAGATACTTTGATACAAAACTATTCGGATCACCGCAGGCAGGATTTTCTCCCTTATTCCCCGCTGAAGGTTTTGCCGGAGAAGATTTTACAGGCTCTTCATACAGAGAGCCGTTATAACATGAAACGAACCACATAGATGCGGCAACCGCCAATACTCCAACCAATGCTTTTGCTTTTTTCATTTTTTGCCCCCATTAAAGACCAAGCTTAATAATTACATAAGAGCCAAGGGTAATTTCATCCTTGATTCCGTCATAACTGTTACCATTGATTTTCTTTCCATAATCGCCGGTATTGATGTGATGGTACCATGAGCCACCGAACGAGAAGCCGACCCCTTTCATAAAATAGTAGGTCCAGCTGCCCTTTACAGTAAGGAAGTTTTCTCCAAGCTCAAAACCATCGTTGTTGTCCAAATCACGACAGTAAAGGCCTCCGTCCAGATTGACCGTTCCATAATCAGGAATCGTGTAGCCGATTGAACTGACCGCATAGAAGCCTTTTTCAGCCTTGTTTCCTACAGTTTCACCTTTGTAGTTTTTGTAGTGATAGACACTTTCACCAAACTGCTTGCTTATATCATTTGTGGCATTGTTATCGCCCGGCATAATCTGAGAATAATTCAGGAAAAGTTTTGCGCGAAGTTTATCATTGAATTTGTACTGAACGCGGGCATCAAATGCAAAAGCCTTGAATTCGTTTTCACGACCTTTGTATTTTTTAGAACCGTCCGCAATGTCATTTGCAAATGTAACGCCCAAAGTCCCCATCAGTTTGTCACGCATGAGACGAGGTTGCCAGAATGCGGCCACAACATTGTTTCCCAGATGCGGGGCTTTATAGATTAATTCAACGCTGCCAGTTCTAAATCCGTATCCAATTCTGAACTGAGGCTCAGGGATCCATGAGACGCTATTATCCTTATCATCTTCTTCCTTACCCCAGCTGTTGTTCGTCCATTCCACAGTTTTTATTTTGTCACTTCCAGGAACATAATTTCCTACAAGAACAGCAGATGCAAACAATCCGGTATCGCCTGTTGAGTAGATGAACTGAATATTTGTTCCCTGTCCCTCAACGCCGTTTCCAAGCTGAGAAGAAGACCATCCGTAAGAGCGATCCCAGCGGACAGAGCCGGCTTCGTGTCCCAAATCATTTTTTGTGAACGAAAGAATTTTCGTCGGGTCTGTAATCAACCCGTAGTAAACACCCAGCTCATTGTCGCCGTGACAATCAATAATAGTAATTTCACCAAATTTCTCTACAAGACGCTCCTCTGCACCTTTAAACCAATGCCGTTCGTCTGCCGTTCCGGCAACAATTTTCAGGGATTCGGTGGGCTTAAACCAGCCGAAGTAAGTGTCGAGCCGGCAATCTTTTACTCCGCCTTCCTGCTTGAATTTGGGTTTGAAGTTGAGTTCCACGCCTGCCCTTCGGTCAGTCTCAAGTTTAAAACGAAAGTCTTCGTCACATTCCGCCCACTTCGTCACCTTTCCAAGCTCCGAAGTCGTACCAGAATCCTTTCTTGTGATATCTGCGACCGCAAAGGGAAGTTTTAGCCCCATGTCCAGCAT
>NZ_JAFRNB010000182.1 GCF_017430385.1 Treponema sp. | reverse complement strand
TGCTCAAATCTCCTGGCAATGGCTCGGAACAGATTCAAAAGCCTATCTCCAAACTCACAAGGCTTCCTGCAAAAATCAAAAACGCAATCGAAGATTTTTCCAGACTCGACTTTTTGAGCGATGCGATTGAACTTACAACAGAGGAAAAAACATATCTTCTCTATTTGTACCGTTCTTCAATCTTTTCGCCGCTTAAAAAACTCATGAATTCCCTTACAGCCGAAGAAAGTTCTCGCTTCCGCACAGAAGTGCTGGACATTTCTCCACATGACTACAGCGCCATCATCCGCTCATCTTCATCTCTCAGAACCTACGGCTTCATTGACGACGAGGGAGACCCGCACGAAGACACAATCGACTGCATCACAAACAAAAATTTTGATGTCTTTTTCACGGATTTGGTAAAAAATACCGACTGCACGAATGCCTACAGCCTCGACTCATTCAATGTGAACAAAAATGTCACGAACATTATGACCAGAATGTTGTGCGGCGAAGAAAACATTTCTCTTCTATTATATGGCAAGCCTGGCAGCGGAAAAACAGAATATGCAAAATCACTGGCGAAGGCTTCCGGCTTAAAACCGCTGATTTTCAAAAACGAAGCAGAATTAAATGTCTCGCAGAAGACCGGCGAAAATTGTGTTTTGAGCAGGCTGAATCTTTTTCTTTCGATAAGCCGCCCGGACACGGTTCTGATTATCGACGAGGCCGACACACTTTTAAAAACACGCGATTCTAGCTTCTTCGGCATGAGTTCGCCGTCAAAAACAAAGGGCACCATCAACAAAATGCTCGAAGCAAACAAGAATAAAATCATCTGGATTGTGAATTTCACGGGGCAGATTGACGAATCAACCTTGCGGCGTTTCAATTTCTCGTACAAATTCGACGCGATGAGCCGTGAGCAGCTAAAATCAATCGCACAGACTAAGCTCAGTCCACTCAATCTCCCGCAGCTTATGAATGAAAAAATTCTTGGCTTGATGGAAAAATACAGCGTGACTGGAGCTTCGGTTGATAATGTCGTGAAGACAATCAAAAGCCTTGAAAGCTCTTCCTTGCAAAGCGGAGAGGCCGCGAACACGGATTCAGATTTTATCGATTCCGTGCAGGCAATTCTCAAAGAAAATTCTCTCCTGATTAACGGCAAAAAGCGGATGAGGGAAAATGTCGGCAAAAATTATGACACAAAAGCCCTGAACGCAAGCATGGAGCCTGAAAAAATCGTGAGAATGGTTCAGAACGCAGAAAGATTCTCAAAGAACAACTCGCAGAATCTTTCTGGCGGAGAAAACGGAATCAGAATGTTGTTCTACGGAAAAAGCGGCACTGGCAAAACCGAATTCGCGCGCTACATTTCAGAAAGTCTTGGCAAAAAGATTCTTTTGAAGCGGGCAAGTGACATTCTCGACAAATATGTTGGCGGCTCCGAGCAGAATATCCGCAACGCATTTGAGGAAGCCGACCGCACAGGCAGCATTCTCTTGTTCGACGAGGCAGATTCGTTCTTTGCAAGCAGGGAAAATGCCAAGAACAGCTGGGAACGAACCCAAGTGAACGAATTTCTCACGCAGATGGAAGAATTTGGCGGCATAATAATCTGCACCACGAACCTAAAGGAAATCATGGACAGCGCAATGAACCGTCGTTTTCACATAATCGTAGAATTTAAACCGCTGGACAAAACCGGAATCCGCTGTATGCTCGAACAATATTTCGCATCATACAATTTCAGCGATGAAGAAATCAGCCGGCTGGAACGAAAAGAAAGCGTAACGCCCGGTGACTTCGGTGCGCTTGCAAACAGGATGAGATTCATGGACAGCACGGAACTTTCGCCCGCCTACATCACAGAAGAACTCTGCAAAATGCAGGACGAAAAGACAGGCGAAAGCACAAAGCGAAAAATCGGCTTTTACGTCGATTAACAATTTGCTTACGAATAAAGGCCTTCTAGAGTTTTCTGCAAATTGAGGAAGGCTTTTTTCTCAATCTGGTGCATTCTTGCCTTTGTGTAGCCTTTGAGTTCACCAATCTCTGTGAAAGATTTTGGTTCTTTGCCGTTGAGACCATAGTGCATTGTTATATTTAATTTTTAAAGTATTCCCGCACTACCCGCTTTGAGATATTGCAGACAATTTCGTACCCGATTGTGCCGATTGATTCTGCCATGTCGTCCGCGGTTATGACTTCGTTTCCGTCTTCGCCAATCAGTGTAACTCTGCTTCCCGTTTCTACACCATCGATTTCTGTGACATCGACCATAAACTGATCCATGCAGATTCTTCCGAGAATCGGAGCTTTTCTTCCATTTATAAGCACGTAATATTTGTTTGAGAGAAGGCGATTGTAACCATCGGCATAGCCTGCGCATACTGTGGCAATTTTCATTTCTTTTTCAGCTTTGAATGTGCGTCCGTAGCCCACGGTTTCACCGGCATGAAGAGTTTTTACCATTGAAACTACGCTGTACCAGCTCAGGGCGGGCTTTATTCCGCTTGGAAGGGCATTCAGGTAATTGGGTTTGAGACCATAAAGAATGATTCCGAGGCGCGCGAACACTGATTTTTTGCATTTGTTCCATAATCCGCCCGCAGAATTGAGGCAGTGAACGTAGGGAAGATTCAAATTCTCTACAAGCCCGGCGATTCTTTCGAATTTTCGGATTTGGCTGTTCGTAAAATCGATTGCGTCTGAATCCGCACTGTCGGCATTGCAAAGATGCGTGAAAATTCCCTGCACGCAAAGCTTTTTTGTGTATTCGCGGATAATTTTTTCGCAATGCTCAGGATTGTCGGCATCAAGTCCGATTCTGTTCATGCCTGTGTCGAGCGCGAACACCGCCTTTATATTCCCGCTGATTTTGCTAAGTTCTTCGGCATGTCTTTCATCAACGACTGCCTGAGTGATGTCATATTCAATAAGTTTTTGGGCAAGCGCAATCGGCGTGTAACCGAGGACAAAAACCTGCCCCGAAATGTTCCCCTGCCGAAGTTCAATTGCCTCTTCAAGGGTTGCGACCGCAAAATCAGTCACGCCCTCTTTTTGCAGGACGGAAGCGACTTTGACATCTCCGTGACCGTAGGCATCGGCTTTTACCACAACCATGACTTTTGTTTCCTCTGGCAGATGTTTTTTGTAAATCCGATAGTTTTCTGCGATTTGGGGAAGATTCACTTCCGCCCAGCATCTTTTATCAGCCACAAGCATATTCGCCTCCATTCTTACGCTCTCAGAGTGATTCGATTTGTATGTTCTCGTCCAAAAGTCTTTCGCGGATTATTCTGACAAAGTTTAGGGCCTTAGGATTGTCGCCGTGAACGCAGATTGAATCTGGGCATATCTCAATTTCCTTTCCAGTGACGGCCTTTACCTTGTGGAATTTAATCATTTTGATCACGCGCTCAATTCCCTCGTTTTCATCAGCGATTACAGCCCCAGTTTTTGTGCGGGCAACGAGAGAGCCGTCTTCTTCATAACTTCTGTCCGCAAAAACTTCAGCGGCACATTTCAGTCCCACCTTTTTTGCACTCGCAAGCATTTCACTTCCGCTCAATCCAAGAAGAATTAAAGAGCTGTCCACTTCGGCAATTCCTTCTGCAATAGCCAGTGCCAATTTTGAGTCTTTTGCCGCCATGTTGTACATCGCTCCGTGTGGCTTAACATGATTCATCTTTACGCCGTTCGCCTTGCAAAAAGCATTCAAAGCCCCAATCTGATACTGAACCATTGCTTTGAGTTCCACAGGACTTACATTCAAGTTCCGCCTGCCGAATCCAAGCAAATCTGGAAAACCAGGATGTGCGCCCACATTCACGCCATTTTCTTTTGCGAGCACGACAGTTTTTGCCATCACGAGCGGGTCAGAAGCATGAAAACCACAGGCAATATTTGCAGAGGAGATGAATTTTATCACTTCCTCATCCATACCGATTTTATAGTTCCCGAAACTTTCACCCAAATCACAATTCAAATCAATTTTCATATAGCCGCTCCAAGTGAATCAATAATTTCTTTTTCTGTTTCCATACTGAATCCGTCCACGCTTAGAATTTGCTTTTTAAGCACTCCGTCCACGCTGCCCATGTCCACGGTCTTTTTAATAAAGGCCCGGGCATCCTCAAAATCCATGAAGACTTTTTCTCCGGTCAATTTTTCGAGATATGCGATGATTGCATACGCGCCCCAGTTTGAGACGGTTGCAATCACAAGCTCATCCACGGTCACGACGCATGGCTTTAACGAAAGCTTTTCTTCGATTATGTCCGCCACGTTTCCCATGCCGATTTCGTTTCCACCGTCCCCCACGCCGATTGTCGGAACGATGCCGAGCGCAATCCTAAAGAACAAGTCTGCCGCCGCAGTCGTTGCCCGAATGCTCACCCCGCGCATGTTCGCATAATCACGCGCAGAGTTCTCGCCACAGCGTTCGATGCTGATTAAGCCCACTGGAGTGAACTTTCCGAGAGTTTCCATGCACCAGTCGATGTCTGCCGTGAGCGACATGTAAAGCACTTCAATGCCCTCTCCCTCAAAAAAGCCCTTGCAAAAATCATCGGTGAGGATTACAGGCCTAAAGCCGAGATTTTTCAATGCCTTGGCCAGAAAGAGAGTGCCGACAGGTCCATCTGTCTCCGCAAAGCCCGCGACATAAAATCCAGTGGCAAGTAATACAGTTCCCCTTTCCCAGCCTAAGATTGTCCGGGCAGCTTTTTCGGCATATTTGTCAGTTTTGTAGCCCCGGAGAATATCCATGCCCCTGCCTGAGTGCCGCAAAACTATGTCTTCGATTGATTCGGATTCAGTTTGTTTCATAGGCAAGTCCGCGCGTGTTAAACGATGTCGGCTTTGTAGCCGGTTTCTTTTTCAAAATCCTCAACGGCCGCCTTCTGCAATTTTTTGAGCAGTTCAGGATCTTTTCCGCCCACCTTCTTTCCGTCGATTTCATAAGCCGCAAGCCCCAGTGTGCCTGCCGAAGTGATGAAAACCTCGTCCGCATCAAAAAGCTCGTCCAAAGTGAAAACACGCTCTTCGTATGGAACGCCAAGTTTCTGGCAGATTGAAATATAGTGACGGCGAGTAACGCCAGGCAAAATCAGCTCGTCAAGCGGCGGCGTGATATAAACTCCGTCTTTGAGGATGTTCACGTTTGTATGCGCACATTCGGTCACGCGCTCGCCACGATGGAACACGACTTCCTTTGCACCGGCCTCAAAGGCTTTCTGACTTCCCATTACGCTTGGGAGAAGGTTCAAAGTCTTGATGTTGCAGTGGAAGAAGCGAGTGTCTTCTTCGGTAATAAGCTTGCACGGGGTACGGAGGTCCGTGAGCTTTGACTCAGTGACATTGATAATAAGGTTCGGCTCTACGTTCGGGAAAAGATGATTTCGCGGGGCTGTACCGCGGGTCACTTCCCAGTAAACGAAGCACACACCGTCACTGTCCATCGCATCGATACATTTTTGAAGCTCAGCAACAAGTTCTTCCTTAGAGAGCTTAAAAGGAATCTTCACGGCTTTGAGGCTGTTAAAGAATCGCTCGATATGCCAGTCTTTTTCAAAGATTTTTCGGTTCGCGCTGTAGGTGGCATCGTAAACGCCATCGCCAAAGAACATAGCTCTGTCCAAGAAGGGAATTGTAAGTTCCTCCTGAAGCCCCATTTTCCCGTTGTAATAAGCAACGTTTTTCATTTTATGCCTCCAATATTTAATAAATCTATTCCTTAGTTTCCGCATTTTTCGGAATGCTGGGGTTAATTCTGTAAGTCCACCTCTTTTATATCCGTAATCAGCATGTGGCCGGGAGCGTGCGTGATGCAAAAATCCGGCTTGGAACTCATCACTACGCTTTGCGGAGTCACGCCACAGGCCCAGAAGACAGGAACTTCACCCTCCCTGATTGTGCTAAGCTCGCCAAAATCAGGCCTTGAAATATCTTTGATACCGATGACTTCCGGGCTTCCAATATGAATCGGAGCACCGTGAACTTTCGGGACTTTTGCCGTTACCGTCACTGCCTTTACAATCTGATTGTGCGGAATCGGGCGCATCGAAACGACCATCTTTCCGCTGAAAATGCCCGCAGCCTTTGTGTCGATATTCGTGAGGTACATCGGAACATTGTGATTTTCCGAGATGTTACGCACGTCGATTCCGGCCTGCATGAGCGGGCCTTCAAAAGAAAAGCTGCAACCGATTACGAAAGTAACCAAATCATCACGCCAGAAGCCTGAAACATCCGTGTATTCGCCTTTGAGACTTCCGTTTTCCCAGATTCTGTACATGGGAACGTCTTTTGAAATGTCGCAGTCAAGGGCAGAAGTCCGCAAGAACCGACTACCCTCGTCCGAGACTTCCAAAAGCGGGCACGACTGCGGGTTCCGCTGGCAGAAAAGCAAAAAGTCGTAGGCATATTTTTTGGGGAGAATGCACAAATTTGCCTGGGCAAAGCCCGAGCACATTCCCGAAGTCTGCCCTGTGATTTTTCCTTCACGAATCAGCTTACGCACTTCAAGCGGAGTTTTATCTTTGTATGGATTTTGGTTCATCATTTTTTACCTCACTAACAAGTTTCTTCTATATTAAATTGCACTTTTGTGCCTGGAGCCGCCTGTGCAAGAGCACACATCGACTCTTTTTTGACGCAGGCAATTTTTGCATAACCGCCGGTTGTCTGCCTGTCCGCCGCCATCACCAAAGGAAGCCCTGCCGAAGTAATCTGCACAGCCCCAAATGGAATCGCATCAGAAATAATGTCCGTCTTTCCACAGTCAAGGGCAGGACCTGTAAAGCGGATTCCCATGCGGTCACTTTCCGGCGTAATGGTATAAACAGTGCTGGTAAAGATTTTTACGCTCTCTTCGGAAAAGAAGTCGAACTGAGAGGATTTTATGCAATCCAAAACAAGAATCCCATCTTTTCTCGCAAAGAACGGATTGATATTTTTGACAGGAAAAGCATTTTCACGCATTGAGTGCCTTCTTGCAAAGCCAATCGCAAGCTCATCGCCCGCTTCAAGTTTTCTGCCATAAAAGCCGCCGATTTTGCTTTTGAGATTCGTTGAGCGGCTTCCAAAAACTTCCGGCACCAATATGCCGCCAGTAAAGGCAATGTAAGAGCGAAGCCCGTTTGAGGCAAAACCGCAATTAAGCACAGCTCCTGCATTAGCATGAATCTTTTTGTTCATTTCGACAGGCTTTCCGTTCAAGCTTGCGTTAGAAAAAACCGCCCCTGTAATCGCAAAGTCACAGTCAGTAACAAAGCGAATTGTAGGACCAGAAAGTGTTGTTTCAAGGCAAGCAGTATTCTCAGGATTTCCGCAAATGGCATTCGCAAGCACAAAGCTAATTTCGTCCATTGCACCGCTCTGGGAAATTCCGTATTTTTGGAATCCATTTGTGCCAGCATCTTGAACCGTGGTCAAAAGCCCCGCAACAAGAATCTTTATTCCACCGCCACATTCATAATGCGGAATGTTTTTCTCATCTGGCTTTTTTCGTCCGGCAACAACACTGTGAGAGTGCTGAACGGCCTCGGCTTCAAATCCATTTTTCCAAAGCCAGTCATTTTCTGCATAAACGTCAAAATCTTCAAATTCTTTCCGGGAAATTGGCTCAAAGCGGATTTTGTCGCCAGAGTTGTACAAAAAGTGCGGATTTCTGTTCAAGTCAAAAAGTTTTAACGGAGTGCGGCCGATTATATTCCAGCCTCCCGGGGATTCCACAGGATAAAGCCCGGTCTGTGCCCCGCCGATTGCAACGCTTCCAGCAGGAATTTTTGTGCGGGGCGTTTCAAGGCGGGGCGTTTCAAGGTATTTTTCCATTCCGCCAAGATAAGGAAAGCCCGGCAAGAATCCCATCATGTAAATCAGATAATCCGTTGAGGAATGAATCTTAATGACTTCTTCTGCTGTAAGTTTTGCATGAGCCGCAACCTTTCTTAAATCAGGGGCAAATTCTTCGGTTTCATAGCAGACAGGAATCGAAATGACCCTTCCGGCTTCTGCATGGCTTTCTTTCTCTCCGTCTATTTTTTCAATGACTTCAAGCGCGATTTCCTTTAGCAAAGATGCCTTGCAGTTTTTTTCATCAAAATAAACGCTGACTGCACAGTAAGTCGGCACGATTTCTCGGATTTCAGGCATATCCTTTGTCATTAAGGCAAATGCCCTGGAAAAATCAGAGACCATGCGATTCACTTTCGGACAAATTTTATTGAAAAACTGAACCTGAATAGAATCTTCACTTGCTGAGACAATCTTTGCTATATACAAAATCAGCCTCCGAGATAAGCTTTCTGAACCTCTGGATTTGCGGCAAGTTCCTCACTCGTTCCGCTGGCAATAATTTCACCCGTTCTGAGAACATATCCACGGTCAGCAAAATCAAGGGCAACTTTCGCGTTCTGCTCAACAACCAGAAGCGTCATTTTCTTCTGCACGTTCAGTCTTTTGAGAGCGCGAAACATCTCAAACATCAGTTTTGGAGCCAGCCCCATGCTCGGCTCATCAAGCATGATAAAGTTACAGTCAGTCATGAGTGCACGCCCCACGGCAAGCATTTGCTGCTCTCCGCCCGAAAGAAGCTCGCTTCTCTGCTTTCGCCGCTCATAAAGGCGCGGAAACAAATCATAAAGAAGCTCATAAAGCTCGTGGGTTCGCATCTCGTGAAGTTTCTCATGATTTCGGCCATAGCAGGCCATCTGGAGATTTTCTTCAACCGTGAGATTTCCAAAAATATGCCGGCCTTCCGGGACAAGGCACATCATTTTCTTTTTTATCAGCGTGTGTGGCTCTGTTTTGAGAATGCTTTCCCCGTCATAGAGAATATCGCCTTCAAGCACAGACGGAGCTTCGGGTTTGGGAAGGCGCGACAATGTGAGCAGGGTCGAAGTTTTCCCGGCACCGTTCGCACCAATCAAAGTAACTATTTCACCTTTGTCCACGTTAAAGCTGATTCCATGAAGGGCTTCTATATTTCCATAACCGACTTTCAAATTATTTACTTCAAGCAACATAATCATGCCTCCTTTTTTCGCTTTTCCGGCAATCCGGGATAAGCGTCCTTAATGTTGATGTCAGAATTTCCAAGATATGCGTCGATGACAGCAGGATTTTTCTGGATTTCCTCTGGAGTTCCTTCCGCCAGCTCCTTGCCGAAGTTAATTACCTTGATATTTTGAGCCAAAGTGTTTACGACCTGCATCTGATGCTCAATCATCCAGATTGTGATTCCGAACGTGTCATGAATCCACTGAATGTAAGAAATGAGTCCGTCGAGGTCACTGGTTGAAAGACCGGCGGCAGGCTCGTCGAGCATCAAAAGCTTTGGATTCAGGCTGAGGGCACGTGCAATCTCAACACGACGCTGAATTCCATAAGGAAGATTTTTTGGATAATCCAGGGCTTTGTCCGCCAGGCTGAATTTTTCCAAGAGTTCCCATGCCTCTTTATGAATCTTCGCTTCCTGCTCCTTGTATTTTTTAGTCTTCAAGAATACGTCCTTAACTCCAAAGCCCAGCCGAGAATGATGCGCAATGCAGATGTTATCAAGCACGGTCATATCGCTCCAAAGACGGATGTTCTGGAAAGTGCGTCCAATCTGTAAGTCAGCAATGACATGAGGTTTGAGGCCGTTGATGCGACTTCCGTCAAAAACAATGTTTCCCTCGCTCGGAACATAAAATCCGCTCACAAGATTGAATACGGTTGTCTTTCCGGCACCGTTGGGACCAATCAGGGCATTGATGCTTCCTTTTTTGATGTCTACGTTTATGTCCGTAAGAGCCTGTAAGCCGCCAAATCTGTGTGTAAGATGTTCGATTTTCAGTAAAGTCTCGCTCATGCCGCTCCTCCTTCTGCCTTTTTCGTTTCCCGAACTTCATTTTTGTTAAGAGGAAAGAATTTTTTTAGCCACGGGAATACATGCGTGAGTTCTTTTGAGCCCATAATTCCTTCCGGATGGAATTCCATAATCAAAATCAGAATCAAAGGAATGATAACCCACTTCAAAATCTGGGCAGGTCGCAAAAGTTCGAGCAAAATCGTGAACACAATCGCCGAAAGTACCGAACCGCTCAGTGAACCCATTCCGCCCAAATAAACCATTACCAGGGACTCAGTTGACTTCATGATTCCGAAGCTTGAAGGATTGATAAAGCCGAGCAAGTGTGCGAACAGACCGCCCGCAACGCCAGCCAAAAACGAGCTGAAAGTAAATGCAATCAGTTTCATGCTATTCGTGTTGACCGACATAATTTCAGCCGAAATCTCATCATATTTGACCGCACTTATTCCTTTTCCGAGAGTAGAGTTCATCAAAAAATGGATTGAAACCACTGCAAGAACGGCAAAAACAATCGCCCAGACTAAAATCCACGGAACTTCAATCACATCAGCCATGCCGTTCATAACGCCCTTCATTCCCATGAGCCCGCGGCTTCCTCCAACCAGAGGAATATTGTTGATTGCCGTAGTTACGATAAAGTTTGCCGCAACCGTGATAATCGCAAGATAGTCGTCACGAGTCTTAAAAGAAGGAATCGCGACAATCAAACTCACGAGCATAGCCCCAAGTCCGCCAATCAGAATACAAATAGGGAAGCCAAAAAGTGCCAGGCCCCCTGGTAAAAGCGCACTGCCTGTGATGGAGTTTCCGTCCTTAAACAGAACCAGCGAAACTACAGAAGAAATATAAGCTCCTGTCGCCATAAAACCGCCGTGACCGCAGCTGAACTCGCCCATGTAACCGTTTACGATGTTAAGGCTCGCCGACATAATTATATTGATGCAGATTGTGACGATGATTGTCTGAAAGTAGTTGTTGATAATCTCGTACTTTGCAAGCACAGTAAGAATCAGAATGCTCAAAATCATCGTAACCGGCATAATCAGTTTTCTTTTTCTATCAGAAGGATTGAATCTTGAATCAATCCGGGTATTAAAACTTTCTAACCATTGCATATTCACCCCTCCGCCTTAAATTTTTGTACTTTTCGCCACGCCGAAGAATCCAGTCGGCTTAACCGTAAGAATTACAAGAAGAATCACGAAAGAAATCAAATCCTTGTAACTTGAAGGCAGGAATGCCGTAACAAAGATTTCAATGAAACCAAGCAAGAAGCCGCCGAGGAACGCGCCCTTAATGTCACCGATTCCACCAACGACAGCCGCGATAAAGGCCTTCCAGCCGATAATCATGCCCATGTAAGGATCCATGACCGGGTAAGACATGCCGAAGAGTATGCCTGCAACTGCCGCCAGAGCAGAACCAAGCGCGAAAGTGAAAGTGATTACTGTATTTACAGGGATTCCCATAAGAGGAATCGCAAATTTATCATAGGAAATGGCACGCATACTCATGCCAAGAGTCGTTACCTGAACGATGAACTGAAGGATTGCAAAAATAACAATCGCGCTCACGATAACGATAACTTTGAGGCTGGTAATCGTAACCGGCCCGATATTCCATACATATTTTGGAAGAATTTCCGGGAAACTGCGTGCAGAAGCACCAAGAACGGCAAGGTTTCCGTTTTCAAGAATGAAACCGATCATCAACGCCGTGATAACTACATAAAGTCTGTTCGCGCCCTTTGCCCTGAGCGGTTTGTAAGCAATTTTTTCGATACTCACGCCCAAGAGAGCCGTAAGCGCCATAGTGCAGACAAGCGTTATGACAAACAAAGGTATTCCTGCAAGCCCTGCGAATTTTGCGGTTAATCCCGCCACGATAAAAAAGGCGATATAAGTTGAAGTCATGAAAATATCGCCATGAGCAAAGTTTATGAGCCTCAAAACTCCATAAACCAGACAATATCCAAGGGCAATCATCGAATAAAAGCTGCCCCATTGAAGTGCGTTAAATATATTCTGAATAAAAAATGTCATATCAGCCCCCATTTTGATTGCACCACAGGGGCTGAAGACAGCCCCAACAATTTTTGTTACGGCTTCAAGCTCTTTACGAACTCAAACTCACCTTCCGGCGTTACACGGACAATTACAGCTTCCTTAAGGGGGTCTCCTTCCGGGGTAAACTGCATGTTACCTGTGATACCGTCAAAACTTTTGATTTTTCCCATCGCATCTTTGATTGCAACACGGTCTTTCTTTAAGTTTCCTGTGAGACCCGCACTCTGAATTGCCTGGAGCACGATGTAAGTCGCATCGTAAGTAAGGGCGGCGACATCATCCGGGACATAGCCATGAAGTTTCTTGTACTTTTCGATGAATTCCTTTGTTTTGCCAGTCGCACCTTTTGCAGCATAGTGAGTTGTAAAGTAGTTTCCGACTACAGCCCCCTTTGAAAGAGGAAACAAGTCAGCAGAACCCCACGAATCCGAGCCCATGACAGGCTTTGACCAGCCCAAATCTTTTGCCTGAGAAGTAATCAGTCCGACGAAGTTGTAATAGTCAGGGAGATAAAGGAAATCTGCGTTTGAGTTCACGACTTTCGTTAGCTGAACACTAAAATCCTGGTCTTTCTGACCGAATGACTCAAACACAACGACTTTTCCATATTTTGATTCCCACTCAGCCTTGAAAAGCTCGGCAAGGGTCTTTGAATAGTCATCTTCCAGGTTATAGACGATTGCCACGTTCTTCCCGCCAAACTGCTCACTGGCAAATTTTGCGCCGACAGGAGCCTGGAACGGATCAAGGAAACAGGCTCGGAAACAGAATGGACGGCCTTCCGTAACCTTGGGGTTTGTTGACCAAGGCGAAATCATCGGAACCTTCATGTCATTGTAAACTTCACCAGCCGGAATTGAGCGGCCAGAACCTTCCGGTCCGATAGAAGCAAGTACTTTATCAATATCAACAAGTTTGTTGGCAGCATTGATTGCGGAGTCAGCCTTAAGCTCGTTATCGACATAAACGAATTCAAGCATGTATTTCTGACCTTTTACTTCGAGTCCGCCCTGAGAATTGATTTCTTCTTTTACAATTTCACCCGCATATTTCGCGCTTTCTCCGACTTTTGGAGAGTCACCGGTAAGAGGAATATTAAAACCAAGTTTTATTGTCTTAGGCTTTTTTGCGGCAAAAGAATTTGTTACTGCAAGAGAAGCAATAACTCCAAGAAAAATGATTTTGCGAAGTCTTTTCATAATCGGCTCCTTGTTTTATGCAAAGAGCCTTACAAAAAAAAGAAGCAAAGCTCTCTGCACACGAAGTTAAAATGTCATACGACATTCCTCATGCACACAGCGTCTTTGCTGACCTATGTTTCTGATGGTCCTACTTTACAGTAAACGCCGATTTTCGACATCAACCTTTTGGTGAACTTTAGGTTACTGATTTGGTCTACAGTGGATTTTCTTTTCTCAAAGTGGTAAACTGTCAAATTATGAAAACAGAACTTATCAAAGACATTCTTACTTCTAAGCCGGACGGTCGTATCGTTACCGTCTGTGGATGGGTTCGCACAATGCGCGACTCTAAGAACCTGGTCTTCATTCAGGTAAACGACGGAAGCTGTTTCGCAAACATTCAGCTCACTTTTGACCGCTCAAATCCTTCTAATCCAAATAATGCAAGTTCAATCGAAAACGCTCTTTCAAATATCTCAACTGGCGCTTCTCTCAAAGCAACTGGAAAGCTTATCGAATC
>NZ_JAFRNB010000002.1 GCF_017430385.1 Treponema sp. | reverse complement strand
TTGGTTTAAGTTTCCAATTAAAAAAGGAGGATTTTTTCCTATGAAAAAAATCGTATCAGTGCTGTCTGTTGCTGCATTGACCCTTTCCGCTGTCTTCGCGGCAGACATTTCTTTGTCATACAGACTTGGTGGCAAGTTGTATGCTGAGGAAAATAAAAAAAATGTCGATGCGCAGGGAAAGAAAACTGCAACACAGACGCGCGAATCTTTCAACCTCGAAGGTTATGGAGATTCAAACAAAGGTGATTTGGCATTTACTGCAAAAAATGACTTTGCAGGCTTTGCCCTCACTATTAATCCGGAAGATAAAGCCCTGGATAAACTTAATGTTGACACATACTATGGCTGGCTTAACTTCTCAAATGTTCAGGTCACAAGTGGTAAATGGTCTAGCCGATATGTAAACCGTCTTGATGCTGACGCTGGCAACTGGGAAGGCAGCGAGTTCGAGCGCTACAAGCCAGGTGTTGTCGGTGGTAAAATCGCTTTTGATATTGATGACCTTACAAAAGTAAATACAGGTATTAAGACGGATGATAATAAAAAAAATGTAAATGTAACTGGAAGTCAGTATTTCTTTGAAAGAAATACTGAAAACCGTCTTTCAACAGCTATTGCTTACACACTCCATAAAGACGAAGATACAGCTTTGATGGTTAAAGGTGTTTTGGTTGATAACGAATGGGGTTCAACACTCCGCTCAGACAAAGACCGCACTTATGACAGCACAACTTTTGCAAAAGCAAACGGCGGTGACATCGGATTCTTCTCTGGTTTCGCTGGTGAGGTTGCTTACAAAACTTCTGCATTTGACCTTAACTTCGTAGCAAAATCTTTGAAGCGTGACGAACTTGCACTTGGATTCTTCTTCCGCACAATCGGTGACTCTTCAAGCTACTTGTTCGGTCTTTCTGCAGGTCTCGACTTGGCAGAAAACAAAAACGCTGCCGGAGATAAACCACAGCACAACTATCGTGAGTTCGCATTTGACTTCCGCGCCCGCAAAAATCTCACGGAAGACCTTACACTTACAACAATGAACAACCTTTCTGTACTCAATGCAGAGAAAGCTAAGGAAAATGCTTCTGGAGACAAAATTAAATATGAAAACATGGATTTCCATCTCTGGGACATGGTCAGCGTAGCTTACAAACTCAGCGAAAAGGTAAAGGCACAGTTCACAGTTGAAAGCGAATGTGACCTCATTCACATGGCTCAGGCAGCTGATGGAGATAACAAATCTGAAATTTGGGGACCATTTGCTAATGGTGGCTTCCAGATTAGCGTTATTCCTGGCGTAGTCTACTCATTCAACGAAAACGCAACTCTTACAACAGGTGTTGTTGTTGATTTGTTCGAGATTGCAGCTTCACCAAAAGTTCAGGATGCTGTTAGAACACACAATGTTTCTAATATCAAAGTTCCTGTTGTCTTCAAAGTAGCTTTGTAATGGTGTGGGAGGAAGAAAGATTATGAAAAAAATAATTACAGCTCTGACTGTTACAGCTATGGCTCTTTCTGCAGCATTCGCAGATGTCAGCCTTGAATTCAAACAGATGGGACATCTCCTCGCTGACTCTGCAGATAACTCAACAGGTACACTCGACTTGTTCACAGGTTATGCAAATACATCAGCAGGAAACCTTAAATTCACAGTAAAAAACTCAAACGCAGGTGTTGAGTTTACAATCAAACCAACTCTCAACAACTCAGGCAACACAGTTGCATGGAACAACTACTACGGTTGGACAAAGTTCGCAGATGGTAAGGCAGAACTTCGTGCAGGCCGATGGGAATCTCGCACAGTAAACCGCTACAATGAGTATGCCGGTGACTATGAAAGCAACTGGTACGAGCGCTACAAGCCGGGTTCAATTGGTGGAAACACTGCTGACCTTAACCGCCTCACAAGCAAAGCTTTGGCAGCTCAGGTTCAGTACAAATTTGACGGTGCTTGGGTAACAGGTGCCCTCATTAAGAGCACTTATGATGCTTCATCTGGTATCAACTCACAGTCTGGTTGGGCTGCAGAATTCGGTACAGATGTTGGAGAAGGAACAAAAATCATCGTTGACTTCAAAAACCTCAAACAGGATCAGTATGCTTTCGGTGTATTCGGACGAAACACAACACTCAAGGAAGGTCTTGACTTCCAGGCTGGTTTCGTATTTGACCGAAGGGCAGCAACAGCAAACAACTTCTTGTGGGCTGTAGATTTCCGTGCTAAGTATGAACTTGGTGACAACCTCGCGCTCATCACAATGAACAACCTTACAAACGATGCTACAGTTGCACTCGCTGGTAAACCTGCAATCTTCAAGATTTGGAATATGGTCAGCCTTGCAGTTATGGCATCTGACAATGCCACAATCAACCTTACAGCTCACTGGGAGCATGACGACCTCTTGAACAATGCTGGTTTAGACCACAATACTCAGGGGCGTGTAACACTTGCTCCTATGGTCAATTATCTGGTTGGAAAGGGTGTTAACATCTCTGGTGGTGTGAACATCGATATTACAGGTTGGGGACAGCCAAATACAGCAACGTTCGCAATCCCATTCGTAGTTCATGTAAAGATCTAATGTAGCGTAAGGAATATGGAGGAAAAAAGATAATGAAAAAAATTATTAGTACTTTGGCCCTTGCTACATTGGCATTTGGCTCAGTGTTTGCTGATGTTACATTCACGACAAACTATAGAACACGCATGGCTGGTTTCAGCCGTGTAATCAACGCACAGCCTATCTATTCTAAAGACGCTTATGCAGAACAGCACAACTCATACTTGTTCGCACAGCGTGCTTATGCTGATGCATCTGACGACTTTGCAATCGGAGTTTCAAACGACTTCGGCGGTGCTTTTGTCAAAATCAACCCGAACCTTCAGAAACAGCCTTCTGACGATGACCGAGTTCCATTACTTAACGCTTACTACGGTTATGTAAACTTTGGTGCACTTACTCTCACAGCAGGTTTCCTTGATGGACGAAGCAACGGTGCATACCGCCTCACTGACAACATCGGTCACAACCTCGAAGGTCAGGATGCTTACGGTCAGCTCGGTTCTATGCACACCAAAGCAGTCAGCTTCAAAGCTGATGACATCACTTGGTATGACGGCAAAGAACGCCCGGTTGGTATCCTTACTTACAAAGGTGAGTTTGGTGACACAGTTGTTACAGCTGACCTCGTTGCAGCTGCTGTTGATAACGATGGTGCTACAAACACATGGGATGGTTCAAAAATCCACGCTGCATTCGGTGCTCGCTTGGATGCTAAACTCTCATTTGCTGCATTCCAGTTCGTGCTCAAAGAGCAGAAGAACCACTCAAAAGCAACACCAGCTGTTACAAAACGCTCTGTTGCATTCAGCGTTGCTCCAAACCTCGGAGAGAACATCAGCCTTGCACTCAGCACAGCTCTTGGTTTCTACAACGGTGATTTGACAGACTTCAACGGCGATGTTCGCTTTGAGTTCAAGTCAGGAAACATGGTTTTCACATCTTTGAACAAGATTGGCTATGTAACAGACACAGGCGTTTCTTCTTATAACCCACTTGGTTATGATGCTCATGTTGGTCTCTGCTTCGTTAAGAACGACGGAACTTTGGGTTGGCAGAAAAATGCTGAATCACAGTCTTCTATGTGGAACTTGCTTGGTTTCAGCATGGGTCTCTCTGAGAAACTCACAGTATTTGCTAACTTCGGTGATATCGTAGGCTTCAACGCAGGTAGAAAAGAAGTTGGTGACTTTGGTCTTGAGCTTTTCGTAGCTCCTGGAGTTCAGCTCTTCGCTACAAAGAACTGTTCAATCACAACAGCTCTTCGAGTTGGTGTTAACAACCTTCTCATGGACAAAGACACTTATGACAAAATCGAGCCTGCTTATGGCATCCTCGTTCCAGTCGTATTGCGAGTTCAGTTGTAGTCCAAAAACTACATAATTAGGCTGGCAACAGCCTAAAAAGCAACAAAAAGCCCCTCGTGCAGCTTGTACGAGGGGCTTTTTGTTTGTCGTAAGCAAAATACGTGCCGGCGAGCCTTGTGGCTGGCTACGAAGTGGTGGTTGAACTTGTCGAAACCACCAAAAAGGCGGTCGTGCCTTTCAGCTCAAAGTGATGCCAAGAACAGCAGCCTTTCGCTTTAATTCATCGGCATTTTTCTGTAATTCCGCTTCCCGGCGAGCAAGTTCGGCTTTCTGTGCTGCAATCTCCGTTTTCTGATATTCTACTTCAGCTTTCTGAGATTCAACTTCCGTTTTTTGAGCTTCAACTTCAGCTTTCTGAGATTCAACTTCCGTTTTTTGAACTTCAACTTCAGCTTTCTGAGACTCAACTTCCGTTTTTCGAGCTTCAACTTCAGCTTTCTGAGACTCAACTTCCGTTTTTTGAGCCTCAACTTCAGCTTTCTGCGATTCAACTTCGGATTTGAGGGCGTAAACTCTTGCCTCAAATTTTTTTAATGCCCTGTCCTTTTCTCTTCTGTCTGTTTGCATTGCGGCCCAATCATATAAGAATTTTTCTTCTGAGAGTTTGTATGCCCATGCGATTTTATCTTTGCTTATTTTGTTCAGATTAACTTTTGCCATATCCAAATCCTCCTTGAAGTCTGGGAAGTTTCGCAACATCGTTTGAACATGTTTGTCTGCGCCCGCTAATATTAGGATAGACCAAAATTCCAGTTCTGACAACGATTTAAGCGGCTTTTTCAAGATTTCCTTGATTTTCGGCAGCTCAATAAAGTGGATTTGGAAGTCTTTCTGCAGAACCGAATTGTCCTCGTTCTCCTTGAACATGTAAATATGATGCAGCCTGTCATCATCCGCCATTCTGAAATTCACGAACATAATCTGGTGAACCTCTGGCACACTCATGTATTTCTTTCCTTCCTTCAAGGCTCCGGCCATCAGTTTCGCGGCATAATACACTGAACGCTTCTTCTGGTCGTCATCATACTTCCTGCCCTGCATTTCGACATCTATCTCTGAGCCGTCGTCAATTGTGCAGTGGATGTCCAGCCGGGGTGCCTTTCCGCTGATGAACTCCGGCACTATCTCCGGGTTGAGGACCTTTGCCTTTACTACCTTTCTGTTAAGGACGGCAGTGAGCAGCCTTTTTCTGCAGTAATCAGCTTCTTTGCTTGGGTTTGCGAAGAATGTCTTGAAAACGATATCACTTTTTAAATCGAGCAGTTTTCCTGCTTTTACGGCTTTTTCTGCCTGCTCAAGGATTTCGCTGTCAAAATAAAGAAATAAATTTTTCATTGAAAATACTCCTTGTAGGCTCACGATTTCCTACATATAAGTATTTCCAAAATTTTTGCATTTTTGGCAACGCGATTTGAAAAAAGTCTAAAAAATGCGTGGAATTTGTTTGTTTTAAAAGGTATTATATAGGCATGAAAAAAAAGATATTTTTGGGGTTGCTGGCTGGTGCTGGCTTGATTTTTAGTGGTTGTGGGTCTACAAAAATTGCTCTTAAGGATCATTCACCGGTTGCAGTGTTTTCGATTATGGGCAGCACGCAGATTACATGGACTTCTGATAGCCCGGAAGAGTATGGACAGAATCAGTCTGGCGGTGTTTTGGGCACTTTGGTTAATAAATTCCTTGACGGAGACAATCCTGAGCTTACGACGGCTGTTGACCGCCTTGACTATGCCGATGACAGCCTTCGACAGATTCTCCCAGAGCTTACTGGATGCGAGATTCTTGACCGTAATGAAGTGACTTCTTCGGAAGCTTATGCAAATGTTTCGGCAAGCCATTTTAACACTCTGTCTGCTTTAAGTTCTGCGACGGGCTATAAGGATTTAACGACATTTAGTGCCAAAGAGATGCGCGGAGCTATGAAAGAACTTGGGGCAAAAACTGCCGTCTTGTTGCATTTTACTTTCCAGAAAAAAATTATTAGCGGAAACCGATGGAATGGAAAGTTCGGTGCGATTGTCACAATGCGTGTTCGACTCGTGAACGAAAAGGGCAAGGAGTATTTCAAAGGAACTTTTACCGCTCGTTCTGCTGACAAAATTAAAATTTCTAACCGCCAGTACGATAAAGCGGCTTTTGTTGAAACCGTTAAGCCTACGATTGACAGCTTAATCCGACAATTTGCGCTTTCTTTTGATGGACTTCCAGAAATCAATGAGGAAGAGCAGGAAGCCGTTCATGGACAACCGATTGCGATTCCGGTAAAGCCTGTTGAAAAACCGGCCGAAGCTGATTTGCCGGAAACTTCAGAAGAATCTGCTGAGTAATAGCTGAATAGTAAAATCCGTTGCCTCGCTTGCAGAAATGTGGCGACGGTGCAAAATATGATGCAAAAAAAAGCCTAAGATTTAATCCTAATGGAGCAATCTCAGGCTTTTTATATTTGGGTTAATCTTGTGGTGGAAATTACTGTGCTGTAGATTCTGTTTCAGGTGCAACTGCTTCTGCTTCTACTTCTTCGTCTGTTGAATCTTCTGTTTTTGGAGCGTTGCGTACTGGCAAAGCGATTGCCTGGCCTTTAACTGAGTCATCCTCAAGTTCTGGGGCTGCTCCTTCTGCGCCTGCAAACTCCATTGCGAACATTCGGATTGTAGAATCAATTGCTTCGTTGAGGGTTGCTACAAATGCACCTTTGTCGTATTTGTGGCTTGAAACTCTGGTGACTTCAGATGTCTGTGCAACATAAGTCTTGTTGAGGATTGTCTTGCCTTTTTCATTGACGACTTTTGCTTTGAGTGTTACGAGACCGCAGAATTTGCCGTTCCATTTGTTGCCTTTGAGCTGCTTCTTCTGGAAAGTGAAGTCGAGGAAGATACCTGATTTTGCACCGGCACCTTTGAGCAACATCCGGGTTCTTTTTGCACCCATTGCTGTCAAATCTTTGTAGCCAGTAGCTGTTTTTACTGATGCAAGAAGGTTGAAGTATGTTGAGTCAATGTCTTCATAAGCTTCGGAAGCAAGGAACTCTTCTTTTGAAATGAATTCTGCGCCTGTCATATCTGGAAGAATCTGGAAGACTGAATCATTTGCGTAATCAAGGCGATCGACTGCTGTAACGATTTCAGGATTTTCACCGTCAATAAGTTTGTTGACCATTGTTGAAAGAAGACCGTCGGAAGTGCCGTCTTCTGTATCATCGTTGCCGTCAGTGAGCCAAGGAACCTGTGCATTTCCTGTGATTGTGATTACTGCTACAGGTGAGTGCTCTTTGAGCGGAATCTTTGTTGAGCCGCAGCTGGCAAAAATAATTGCTGCCAGTGCAAGCAGAGGAATAAAAACAACATTTTTTTTCATTTTGTTCTCCTTATTTTATGCGCATCTTAGAAATCTCGATATTATATGCAATAAGAAAGACTTCAACAAGATGCATATAAAATAAAAACAAAACTTGCAGGCCTAAGTTACAATGTAACTCTCGAACAGGAAATCCATCCGTGGATTTCCTGATTCGTACGAGAATTTTCTTTTAGAAAATTCTCTCTTTGCTTTTACTCCGCATCCAAACGAGCGCAAGAACGAAAGCGCTCGATGCGGGGCCTTCCTTTCAGCTTACAATGTTACTCCGTCTTTGAAAATCGCAATCTCACGGTAGCCGTTCTTTTCGTTTTTGGTGACGGCTCTTCCCGAAACGATGTCGATAATCTGCTGCAAGAGTGCGTCGCGTACAGAATCGCTTGGCTCGTCGAGGATTCGGGCTGCATCAAAGTCAATCCAGCCGTGTTTGTTCTGTGCGAGCGGGTGGTTTGTGGCGATTTTGACTGTTGGAACTGGGGCACCGAGCGGTGTTCCTCGACCTGTTGAGAAGAGGATGATATTTGCGCCGGCTGCTGTCATGTCTGTTGTTGAAACGATGTCGTTGCCAGGGCCTTCAAGCAATGTGAGGCCTGTTACGTTCTGCGGGAGTCGTTCGCCGTACTTCAAAACGCCTGTAACCGGAGCTTTTCCGCCCTTCTGGACACAGCCCAAAGATTTGTCTTCCAAAGTTGTGATTCCGCCTGCTTTGTTTCCCGGTGAAGGATTTTCGTAGCAGACCTGGTTGTGGCGGGCGTAGTAGCCTTTGAATCCGTTGATAAGATTTACGGTCTTGTCGAATCGGTCTTTGTCAACGCAGCGGTTCATGAGCATCTGCTCGGCACCGAACATTTCCGGCACTTCGGTGAGCATAACGCGGCCGCCCATTCCTGTCATTGCGTCGCAGATTCGGCCAATCAATGCGTTTGCGGTGATTCCGCTCATTCCGTCTGAGCCGCCGCACTTCATGCCAAGCACGATGTCTGTGAGCGGAGCTTCTTCGCGCTGGAATTTGCCTGCGTATTCAGCAAGTTCGGTCAAAAGCTTTTTGCCTTCTTCCATTTCGTCCTCAAACTGCTGAGTCACCATGAATTTTACGCGGTTTTCGTCGTATTCGCCCAAAAATTCTTTGAAATACGGAACATTATTTTCTTCACAGCCAAGCGAAACTACAAGAACGCCGCCCGCATTCGGATGATGAACCAGGTCCGCCAGAATTTTTGCAGTTGTTTCCTTGTCGCCGCCCATCTGAGAACAGCCGTAAGGATGAGTCCAGGTGAAAAATCCTTCGACACCGCCCTTTTCGCTCGGTTTTGGCTCGCCACCACAGAATTTTGCGTTTGCCCACATTGCGAGATTTTCAGAGATTTTGTTTACGCAGCCAACGAGAGGCACAATCCAGACTTCGTTTCGGCTTCCAACACGACCGTCTGCACGCTTGTAAACATTCACGGTCGGAACATTTGCGCGCAATTTTTCTGTGTCTTTGTACCATGCGTCGTAAGCGGCCTTTGCCTTAGCCTCATCGTAAGTGTATTCAAGCTCGCCCGAAAGAAGAGTGTGGATATTGTGAGTGTGGACATGTTTGCCTGCCTCGATATCCTCAGTCGCTTCACCAATCGGATAACCATATTTGATTACCGGCTCGCCTTTTTTGATTAGTCTGATAGCGAATTTGTGTCCTGCTGTAATATCTTCCTGCAAAGTCACGGTCGTTTCTGGAACATTGTCCATAGCCTCAAGCACAACCTGGGTTCCCTTAGAAAGTGGCTGAAGAGCAACGGCAACAACATCCGCCGCATTTATTCTGATTGCAATTTTGCTCATAAATACCTCTGTATATAGTAGAAACTGATTTTATTATAGCCCGCACCGTCAAAAAGTATATGTAAAAAAAAGACGGGAATTTATATTATTTGGGCGTCCGGGCGGGCTATTCGCGAGCACTCTTGTTATCGTGCTCGTTTGGGTTCCGCTTCCGCTCCATTGCCTGCGACAACTTACGCCCCTACTATCCCTGACGCTTGGCATTTTAAGAAACTGTGGTATAATCTATATATTATTTAAATCTTTAGGGAGATTTTTATGAAGATTAGTGATTCAATCAAATATGTTGGCGTTAACGACCACAAAATCGATCTTTTTGAAGGACAGTTCGATGTTCCTGCAGGAATGGCTTACAATTCTTATGCGATTCTGGACGACAAAATTGCAATCATGGACACAGTTGACGAAGATTTTGGTGATGAATGGCTTTCAAACATTAAAAATGCACTCAGCGGCAAAAAGCCTGACTATCTCGTAGTCCAGCACATGGAAATGGACCACTCTTCAAACATTCAGAAATTTGTTGAGGCTTATCCTGAGGCAAAAATCGTCTCTTCAAAAATGGCTTTCGTGATGATGAAGAGCATGTTCGGCACTGATTTTGCAGACAAGCAGGTTGTCGTTGCAGAGGGCGGAAAGCTGGAGCTTGGCAAGCACGTTCTCAATTTTATCGCTGCTCCAAACGTTCACTGGCCGGAAGTTATTTTTACTTATGAATCAAGCGAGAAAGTTCTTTTCTCTGCGGACGGATTCGGTAAATTCGGTGCGAATGATGTTGAAGATCCTGAAGGCTGGGCTTGTGAGGCTCGCCGTTACTACTTCGGAATCGTCGGAAAATTCGGTGCGAATGTTCAGGCTGTTCTTAAAAAGGCGGCAAATCTTGAAATCAATACGATTGCTCCGCTTCACGGCCCGGTTTTGACTGGAGATGATGCAAAAGAATCAATCCGCCTCTACGATATCTGGTCTAGCTACGGCGTTGAGAGCGAGGGGGTTTGCGTTCTTTACACATCTGTTTACGGTCACACAAAAGCCGTTGCAGAAAAATTCGCCGAAATTCTCAAGGCAAAAGGCTGCCCAAAAGTTGCAATCAGTGACCTCGCCCGCGAAGACACTTACGAGTGCGTAGAAGATGCGTTCCGATATGGCAAGCTCGTTCTGGCCACCACCACTTACAACGGCGGCGTCTTCCCAATCATGAAGGACTTTATCGGCCACCTCACGGAGCGCAATTACCAGAACCGAAAGATTGGCTTCATCGAAAACGGAAGCTGGGCACCAATGGCAAACAAAGCAATGGCTGCCGCTTTTGAGCAAAGCAAAAATATCACAATCTGTGACACAAAAGTAAGCATCAAAATCACAATGACCGCCGAAAATACAGCTCAGCTCGAAAAACTTGCTGACGAAATCTTGGCTTAACTGGTTGTAGCAATTAGCGTTGAATAGGAATATAATGAGGCATTATGAAAAAATTATTATCATTTATTGCACTTTCTTCTATTATATTGCTTTCTTCGCTTTTTGCGGATGAATATTCTGTAAAAGTAACTTCTCCGAATGGTGCTCCTGCTTTAGCTTTGGCTTCACTGGCGGTTCAAAATCCGGAGAATTACACTTATGTTGCTGCGGAGGCAATCGCCGCTGAATTCGCCAGTAACAAGGCTGATTTTATCATCGCGCCGGTTAATGCCGGGGCAAAGCTTTTTAAGGCTGGCAAGTCTTCTTACAAATTGGCTGCGGTTGTTACTTGGGGCAACTTGTATTTTGCTTCTCAGAAAAAGAATTTCAAGATTAAGGACATCAAAAAATCTGAGATTACAATTTTTGGCGAAAATACAATCAATGCTTCGGTTGCGCTTGATGCGCTTCAAAAAAATAAAATTGTTCCAAAGACTGTAAATTATCTTGGAAGTGCGGCCGCAACTCAGGCACTTTTGCTTTCTGATGCAAACGCAATTGTTCTCACTGCAGAACCTGCTCTTACTGCCGCTTCTATGAAAAACAAGAACATTACGGCTTATGCTCTCAATGATTTGTATAAAAAGGCAACTGGTTTCGACGGATTTGCTCAGGCTGGTCTTTTTGTTCGTGCGGAAACTCTTGAGGCTCAGCCGGAAGCTGTGAACGCTTTCCTTGCCCTGGCAGAAGAATCTTGCGCAAAATGTACGAGCGATGTCGCTTCCGTTGCAAAAGATGCTGTAAAGCTCGAAATTTTGCCGAATGTGAAAATCGCTGAATCTGCAATCCCGAACTGCGCGATTCGTTTCCTTGGAGCAAAAGAAGCAAAAGTTCAGGTTGAGACAACTGCAAAAATCGACTTGAAGCAGTATGGTGGCGCGCTCCCGGCTCCAGAATTCTATTATGAAAAATAAATTGTCCTGCCGTGCTCAGGCAGGCGGTCAGTCTGGCACAAAGCCGGGCCGACAGTCAAATACCCTTGCCTTTTGTCTCGGAATTGTTTTAATCGGCGTGCTGATTCAGATTCTCGGAAAGGTGAAGGGTAATCCCCTTGTCTTTCCGAGCATTCTTGAAATTCTCCGTTCATTTTTTCGTCTGCTCGCCGATTCCCGGACTTATCACCTGATTTTTACAAGCCTGATTCATCTTTTTGTGTCGCTGGCGATTTCTACCGTGCTTGGAGTTTTGCTTGGTGTGGCAGAAGGTCTTTGCCCTTTTGTGAAGAAGATTTTTTCTCCGCTCATGATTATGCTCCGCTCGATTCCAATGATTGTAATGGTCGTGATAATCATGGTGCTTGCTGACTACAATTTTGTTCCGTATATTTCGGCTTGCATGATTCTTGTTCCGCTGATAAGCGAAGCGGCTTGCGAGGGCTGCCGGCGGATTGACAGGGAGCTGGTCGATGTTTATAGACTCAACAGCAATTTCAGCCCGCGGA
>NZ_JAFRNB010000181.1 GCF_017430385.1 Treponema sp. | reverse complement strand
TTAAACCAACGGTTTTTTTGATTTCCTTTTGCTAACACAATATCACTCGTTTTTTACAAGGTCAATAAAAATTTGAAAAAAATTCACGCTAAATTGTAACTATTTCCGTCATGTTTTGTTATTATAGCGAAATTTCTTGCAAAAATTTGTTATAATAGTAGCTTATTTTAAGCTACTATTAAGTCTTTTCCCTGCAACTAGCAAAATCATGTCAACTTTTTTCTATTTTCGGCACAAAAGGCCTTTTATTTTAGGAGGATTTTGTCTTAGTTTTCTATATTATTTTGCTTTTTTTGCTTCTTTTATCCGTTCTATCGCCATAATACAATCAAGGGTATGGTAAGCAGGATAGATTCCATTCATTTCCTCGCCGTTGCATTGAGAAAAAATTTCACGGCTACTTTCTCCTGTCAAAAAATGCCAGTATCGATATAAATATCCCATCCAAAACAAAGCTTCGTTAGAGTAAGTTTCTCCGTTTTTTAGGGAAGGATTCTCATCAATCAAATCTTGAAGTAAATTTTCTTCTCCAAGCCACTGCGTTCTATCATAAGGAAGGTCGAAATAAGCTGCTGCACGGCTGTTCATGAAATCTTCAACAAAAGACTTGCTTTCATAGTGTCTTTTTGCCGACAATTCAAACATTCTTCCTTGCACGGAGCAAAGCTGCCGCTCGAATTTAGAAATAGTTCTTTCCATAAATCAGCCCTACTGTTTTAAAATCTCGTCAAAGAACAAACCTTCCCGCCTGTATTTCCTGCAAATCTCATCAGCTAACGAAATGCCAAGTTTTCGATTGGACTCGCTTTTTTGTATGAGATTTTTTCGTTCTTCGGAAGAAAATATGTTTTTTTTGATTATTGAAATTGAATCGCAAGCCTTTTGCGTTATTGCTACATACTGTATGCCAAGTTTCAGTGCAGAAAGACTTTCGATAAGAGCTTTGTCTGTTATGTCACCATCGAAAAACCTGTCAAGAACTACAAACATCCGGTCATTTGCTATATAGCCTTTAAAAATATCTACACCGTTCTTGAAAGCTGCATATTTGTCATAAAGAATTGGAGCCACATCCCTAGAAAGTCTTCCGCGATTAAAAGCAACGAATAAAGCCCAATCCAAACCCAAGGGAATTTCTTTGACAGAAAGATTTGTTGTGTCTAGTTCAAGCTCATATAAAACAGAATCTGGGTAATTGCATATCAGCGTAGAAGGCTGTTCGCGTTCAGTTCCCATATAAAAACCTTGTCCAAAGTCGCAAAGAGCACGGCTTGCAGGGCGAATATTTCCTTTGAGGCCTGCTTTTGAACCATGGAAAAGTTTTATTTTTGATTCTGAATTCATGCCGATTCCTTTATTTTATGTGAAGTTCGCTGTTATTTTGCTTTTTTTGCTTCTTTTGCAGCGATTTTTGCGGCGATGCTTGCGGCCTTGCGTGCTCTTTCGGCCTCTTTTTTGGCTGCTCGCTCCAATCGCTTTTTCATTTTTTCGGTGACATCTGCGGCAAAATTCGGGTCGCCACGGTCGATGTAAACAATTCCTTCGAGGTGGTCATATTCGTGCTGAATGATTCGAGCCAAAAGACCTTCTGCGTTGAGGGTGAACGGTTTTCCATTTTCGTTGAGTGCCTGAACCGTAACTTTTGAAGGGCGTTTGATATTCTCGTTGAAACCTGGAAGAGAAAGGCATCCTTCTTCATAATCGCACAAATCATTGCTTGTTAAGACAATCTGAGGATTAACGAAAACACGGCGAACTTCATCGTCTGAAATAATAACAAAATATCTTCGTGAATCGCCAATCTGTGGAGCTGCAAGGCCAACACCGTCTGCGGCAAGCATGGTCTCAAACATTTCGTTGAAAGTCTCTCGGAGAGAATCGTTGATTTCTTCGGGCTGAACCGGAACCGCCTTTTTTCTTAAAACTTCTTCGCCTAATTTGTAAATTTTCATGTAACACCCTGTAAAAAATGATTTAAAACTAAAAAAGCGGTTGACGGGAGTCGGACCCGCCTCACAGGCTTGGGAAGCCCGGGTACTACCGATGTACTACAACCGCAATGTTTCTACTATATTATTGCAAGTTGGCTTTAATTGCAATTAAATTAATCTTTTGCTATTCGAGGCGGATTCTGGCTGCACGGGCGTGTCCTGCCAAGCCCTCTGCATCGCCCAAAGTTCCGGAAGCATTTGCCGAAGCTACAGCACCTTTTGAACCAGGAATTGTTCTCAGCGTTGTGACTGTTTTGAGGAACATTCGCACGCTCAATCCGCCGGTGAATCTTGCGCTTCCTGATGTTGGCAAAGTGTGGTTGAGGCCAGCCGCATAATCGCCAAAGACTTCCGCACTTCCGTGACCGACGAAGAGTGAGCCATAGTTGTGAACGATTGATTCGATTTTGTCGCGAACTTCGCCGTCTTCCATGGCAAGCTCCAGGTGCTCCGGGGCTTTTCGGTTGGCACATTCTGCGGCCTGCTCAATGCTGTCACAGATGATGATTCTTCCGTAATTCTGAACGCTCTGCTCGGCAGTTGATTTTGTCGGCAAAACTGCAAGCTGCTTTTCGATTTCGCTAGCGACTGCCTTTGCAAGCTCTTCTGAATCTGTGGCCATTACAGGCTGTGCTACGATGTCGTGCTCTGCCTGAGCAAGCAAGTCCGCGGCAACCCAAGCTGGATTTGCGCTCTTGTCCGCGATGATGAAAACTTCGGTTGGGCCGGCAAGCATATCGATTCCGACTGTGCCGTAAACGAGTTTTTTGGCCTCTGCAACGAATTTGTTGCCAGGACCAACAATTACATCACATCGAGGAATTGATTCTGTTCCAAAAGCCATTGCACCGATTGCCTGTGAGCCGCCACAAGCAAATGCCTTTGTAACTCCACAAATGTATGCCGCCGCCATGATGTTTTCATCTGCATAAGGTTTGCCGCCAACGAAAGGTTTACCCGGAACGCCAGTGCCTGCTTTTTGGGCAGCGGCCTTGTCCTCTGGGTGAACACGAGGCGGTGTGCAAAGAACAACTTCCTTTACTCCTGCCGCAACAGCGGGAGTAATAGTCATGACAACAGAGGAGACGAGCGGAAACCTTCCTGCCGGCACATAAGCTCCCGCCCTTTCCACAGCAATATTTTTCTGACCGGTGAAAACACCAGGCTCCAGTTCGACTTCAAAATCATCGAAAGATTCACGCTGTTTTTTTGCGAAGCGAAGTGCAAGGTCGTGGCTGTATTCAATCGCCTTGTAAAGCTCAGGATTTTCGTGCCGCATCTTTTCGGCAGCGGCCTTGAGCTCGGCCATAGGAATTTCAATAGAAGCCGGGGCAGAAACATCAAATTTTGCGCCGTACTCAGAAAGAGCTGCATCTCCGCGTTTTTTTACGTCAGAAAGAACATCTTTGACAATATCAATAGAACCACCGAAATCGCGCCCATCAAAAAATTCCGGCTCGATTTCGGCATATTTTTGTAATTTAATCATGAGCTGATTTTAGCAAATTTTAAGCTCTTTTACTACTTCTTGAAGAAATTTTTCCGTAAAGCAAAGTGAGTGCGAAAGTGATTGCCATATCAAGCACTGTGCATCCCAATACGAAATCGACGCGCATCAAAAGCCTGTATGCGACAAAGCCCAAAAGCCAGATGATGATTTTTGCGGTGTCGATTTTTTTTGCGGAAGAATCTTTTTTGACCACAAAGAAGTCGGCAATCAAAATTGCAATCATCGGGGCAAAAACTGAGCCGATGTAGTACAAAAAGTCAGTGATGTTGTCCATGTTGAAGAGAATCGCGCCAATTGTTCCCAGAACTGCGACAACTACGGCTGTGATTTTTCCGTCGAGTTTTTCAAAGACTGTTTTTGCGGAAATTCCTGCGCTGAATGCATCGAGGAATGTTGTTGTTACAGTTGAAAGTACGATGATTACGAGGCCGATGATTCCCAAGCCGGATTTTACGGCAATCTGAGCAATGTCGCCTTCACCTGTGAAAATTGCCGCACCCATTCCGATAATGTACATCCAGCAAGAGACAATTCCGTAAATCAATGAACTGACAAGAGTTGCGCGGAAAGGCTTTTCGGCTTCTTTTGTGTAATCGCTGATGAGGGGAAGCCAGGAAAGTGGCATTGCAACCGCAAGCTCCACCGCCGCTCCAAAGCTCATTGCTTCTTCAAGAGCTGAATTTACGCCTGATTTTCCGAAGAAAATGATTTTGCAGAGAACGAGAGTGAGTATGAACAAAAGACTCATCGTGACAACATTGAGCTTTCCGAGATTTGTGATTCCGATTACGATCCAGAGAATAATCAATGCTCCGATGACGATTGCCCAAATCCACTTGCCGAATGAGAAAATTTCGTTTACAGCAAGAGAGCCGTCATAAATCATGATTCCTGTCCAGCCCACGAGCTGAAGAACGTTAAGAAGAGCGAAGAATTTGCTTCCCCATGAGCCGAAGCTGAATTTTGTTGTCTCCATTGCCGATTTTCGTGCGATTCCGCCGATGTAGCCTGCGAAGAAAAGAAGGGCACAGCCAATCAAATGACCAAGGAGAATTGCGAGAGTGCCTTTTGCGAATCCGAGAGGTGCAAAGTAAGTGCCGGTGATGATTTCGGCGATAGAAACTCCCGCACCGAACCAAATCAAAGCGTTACTAAATACCGATGTCTGTTTGTTATTCATAATAAATTTCCTTTTTTTTAAATTTCACACAGAGGCACAGAGTACACAGAGAGTTTTATGAATGGGAAGTTCCATATCCTAATCGTGCCCCTTGGTAAAAGACATGATTGAAATGTAAGGTATGCTTTTATCAAACATATCTCTGTGCCCTCCTAAGCTCTGTGAGGAATTCATAAATTTTCAGATTTTAATTTGTAATTGTGCATTAAAGGGCCGCTTCCTTTTCCCAAATCTAGCATTGCTTCGAGCGCACCAGAAATGTATTCTTTGGCTTTTTCGACGGCGTTTTCAAGATTTTCACCTTTTGCGAGATTTGCGGCGATTGCGCTTGAAAGAGTGCATCCAGTTCCGTGTGTGTTCGGATTGTTTATTCTTCGTCCTTTGAACCATTTTGCGACAATTTCGCCATTTTCGGTTTTTCCGTACAAGAAATCGCTCGCATCGTTTACATTGTGGCCGCCTTTTACGAGAACTGAGCAGCCGAAAGCTTCATGGATTTTGCGTGCGGCTTCTTCCATTTCAAACTCTGTTGTGATTTTGAGTGCTCGCGCATCATTCTCTGTGGGAATTTTTGCCTTTTCGAGAAGAACTTCGGCTTCGGGAATATTAGGCGTAATCACTGTGGCAAGCGGAAGAAGTTCTTTTTTGAGTGTGTCGATTGCCTCTTCGCTGATCAACTTTGACCCGCTCGTTGCGACCATTACAGGATCGACGACAAGATTTTTGAGCGAGTAAGTTTTGACAGCCTGCGCGATGGTTTTGATTAATTCGCTGGATGCGACCATGCCAGTTTTGACGGCATTCGGAAAAATGTCCGAAATTACGGCATCAAGCTGGGCTTTCAGGAAATCGGGCGTGACTTCCATGATTTGTGTGACGCCGGTTGTGTTCTGTGCGGTCAATGCGGTGACGGCGCTCATTGCGTAGACTCCGTTCATCGTCATTGTCTTGATGTCCGCTTGAATTCCGGCGCCTCCGCAAGAATCACTTCCTGCGATAGTAAGTGCTGTTTTCATAATTCCTCCAAACAGCGCATCATCAGGCGGTGCCCTCAAGATGATGCAAAACAAATGTGATTTCAGAAAATACTGATTTGCAAAAAAAAGTTCAAGTGGGCTTATTGCTCAAAAACCAGGATTGTTTTATTATTCACATATTGCAGGGGAACCCGCCGGGCGGAACTTCATTCCACCCTAACGAGTTGAGATAGCGTAACGACGCAAAACCCTTTGAACCTGTCCGGTTAATACCGACGAAGGAAGCACTGTACCAGATAAAATCACAGGCTCTCCCCTCGGAGAGCTTTTCTTTTTCAAATGATGCGGTCAACTTCCGGAATTAAAAAAAAAGGAGTAAAAAATGACCGAAGCTCAAATCAAATCGCAAGTCAAAGAGGCTGTGGAACTTGTCCGCTCACAAAAGCCTCTCGCACCATCAATCACAAACACAGTCACAATCAATTTTGTCGCAAACGCTCAGATCGCAGTAGGCGGTTCGGCAGCTATGGTTTATCTTCCGGACGAAGGCGAATTTGTCTCAGAAGTCGGAAGTGCAGTCTACATCAATGCGGGTACAATGTTCCCGATTTACGAAGAAACTCTTCCGCGCACGGCAAAAAGGCTTTTCGAGCTCAAAAAGAATTGGGTCCTTGATCCTGTTGGAATCGGAATCGGCTCGCTCCGCACAAAATTGCTTGCAATCTTCAAAGATTTTCCGCCATCAATCGTCCGTGGAAATGCCTCTGAGGTAATTGCACTTGCAAAACTCTGGGGAATCGGCGAATCAGCTTCATCTAATGGCCCAAAAGGTGTTGATACTGTTGACACTGTAAACGATGCCGAAAATGCCGCAAAAGCCCTCGCAAAGTACATCAATGAAAAACGAGGAGGGCTTGGAGCAGCAGTTGCCGTAAGCGGAATCGAAGATTTTGTCACAGACGGCCAGACTTCTGTTTATTGCAAAGGCGGTTCTCACTTCATGGAAAAAATCACAGGTTCAGGCTGTTCTTTGGGCGGAGTTTGTGCTGTTTATGCGGGAGTCACCTCTCCTTTTATTGCGGCTCTCACTGCAACACAGATTTACAATCTTGCAGGAAAGCGTGCTGAGTCAAAAGTCAAAGCCCCGGCAAGTTTTCAGGTTCAGTTTTTGGACGAGCTTTATCTTGCCTCGTCAGAAGATGTCGCGAACAATCCTTTTGAATTGAAATAGAAATTTATTGGAGTTAAAAATGAATACATTGATTGCAGTGGCAATTGCACCGTTTGGAGTTGGCGATGAACTTTCTGAATATGTCGCTGAAGTTGTTAAAGTTATCCGTGAATCAGGATTGCCGAACAAAACGACTTCAATGTTCACTGAAATTGAAGGCGAATACGACAAGGTTATGGAAGTCGTCAAAAAAGCAACTTTCGTCCTTGCTGAAAAAGGAATCAGAACGGAAGTAATCCTGAAAATGGATATTCGACCGGGCTTTACGGACACAATGAACAAAAAGCTTGATCGTCTTGAAGCACACATTAAATAGCAGGAAATCCGTGCTTCCATGCAACGCCGCCTAACGCGGTGTTTTTAGAGGAGAAAAAAATGAAAGTTGATATAAGCGCATATCTGGTCGTCGGAAGAGAGAATACAAATGGTCGTCCAGTGGCTCAAATCGTTGAAGATGCTGTGAGGGCTGGTTTTACATGCGTTCAGATTCGTTCAAAAACAGCGAGCGCACTCGAAATGATTGAGGATTGCCGCCAGTCCGCAGAAGCAATCGCAAAGCTCGGAAAATCTGATTCCGTAGCACTTCTTGTTGATGACCGCCTGGACATCGTTCTTGCTTGTCGTGAACTGGGAATCAAAGTTGACGGCGTTCACGTTGGTCAGAGCGATATTCCAGTCTCAATTTGTCGCAAATTCTTGGGAAAGGACTCAATCATCGGTCTTTCTGCCCCCACAAAGGACTTGATCAACTACGTTCAGTCCGCTGACGTGAGCCAGATTGATTATTTTGGAGCAGGTCCTGTTCATGAGACAGCGACAAAGCCGGATTGTGGCATGGACGAAACAGGTCATGTTATTACAAAGACTTTTGCAGAACTGACCGAGCTTGGCAAAAAAAGCCCGATTCCTGTCGTTGTTGGCGGTGGCGTAAAACTCAAAGATATTCAGCCTCTCAAAGAAACTGGAGTCGGTGGATTCTTCGTTGTCTCTGCTGTTGCGGGAGCAGAAAATCCATACCAAGAAGCCAAAAAACTGACAGAAGCCTGGGGTTAAGCAAATTTTTTACTTTCCGGCTTTGAAAACACCGATTTTGTTCGCCCTGAGCGATTCATTCCACATGTTTTCGTTTGCAAGGCGGACGGCATATTTTCCGTCTGTATCACAGATTTTGAGGAAAAGCTGGTAGTCGCCATTTTCAAGGCCGGAAGGAAGCGTTAAAGCTGATTCAATTGAAGACATGCCGCCGGAAAAAGTTCCTGATGCGGAGACAGAAACGGCATTTTTTTCTGATGCTTTTTCACCATGTCTGACAAAGTAAACTTTGAAGTTCTTCGTTCTGTGATACGGAAGCTCTGCAAATCCTTCATTTTTAAGGGAAAGTTTGATTTTTATTGAAGAATTTGAAGTCTGTTCAATTCTGGAATCAGTAACAAGATAACGGTAGCCCATGTGAGTGAGGATGTATTTGAAAATCGACCGGCCGTTTGTGTAGCCCGCGCTTTTTTTGTCCAGTTTTCTAAGAAATTCATCGCTCCAGCCAATGTTAAGGAAAGAAAGATGCACATTTTTGAGCTGCTCGTCGCTCACGGAAAGAGTGTAATCTCCAATCAGTTCTCCGCCATAAGGCGTGTGATTTGTAAAAGGCTCAAGGAAAGCAATTTCTTTTTCACGGTCAATCCGGAATGTACCCGAGTCACCATCTGAGCCAAGGTAGCCGTCATTGTAAATCCCCAGTTTGTATGTTTTGCCCTTCGGTGTGTAAGAAGCTGGCACATTTTCTCCGTCAAAATTTAGATTTTCACAGCGTTTCAGATAGTTATAGATAAAATTTGGCTGGCGTACAAGGAAAGGAAGCTTCGTTCCGTCAAGGCAGGAAAGAAATTTTTCCATAATAATAACAATGTAGCCTTTTTCAATTTTCTTTTCGCCTGCTTTGATTGATGGATTAAGATTCGGGGAAATGCCCTTGAGAGTGGATTTAAAATCTTCCACCGGCATCGCTTTTTCCGCAAAGTCAGTCGTGTGCATTTCACCCCATGGCCCAAGCATTCCACATTCAATGGCTGTGAGGACTTTTGTATGCTCTTTCAAGAGAGCACAAATATCTTCTATATGATTGAGAATTGTTGAAAAATCATCCGGCTCAACGCCGCTTTTATTTCCTTTATAATTTTTGTCGTAGGCAAAGCGGATTACGGCAGTCTGTTCGGCTTTCTCAAGATTTGAAAGAAGTGTGTCGATTCCGCTTAAATCCAAGTGAGTAAGATTTTTACATTGACTGATATCGATTTTTAAATGAATGAGGTTGAAAGTTGCGTCTGAATTGTAGCTGGCCTTTTCATCGAGAAAAGAAGCCTTCTCAACCGAAGTTTTGTTGACGCTTCCGTCTTCCTGAACATTAATTGTTTCTGCACTGTAAAATCCCATGTCAGGATTGTAGATTGTACTGGCAGAGGAAGAAGAATCAATATCCTGTCTATAGGATTTTGTTCTCGTATTATCAGTATCAGAATCAGAACTGCATGATAATAGGAAGAAAAATGACAAAATACAAAGAATTGTGATTTTACGCATGAACTAATTTTAACGTAAATCAAAGAAAATTTCACATATCACAAGGCTAGGGACTGTAGCCACGCCGGAGGCGGCCGCAAGCTGAACGAGCGATGAGCGAGTGAGTGAGCGGCTGGAGCGACAAGCGGAATGGCGAAAGGCCCGGCCTGCCGCAAGGCAGGAAGCCCCCAGATAAAAAAACACTGGACGAACTAAGTGTTGCCCAGTGTCAAAATTGCTAATTACTCATTTCTAATTGCTGATTTTACAGTGTTGGATATTTGTCGAAATATTTCTTTGTTTCTTCGGCAATTACACCGCTCAAAACGATGAGTGAAATACAGTTTGGAATTGCCATGAGACCGTTTGTGATGTCGGCGATTGTCCAGACAGCAGAAATTGTCATGTATGGTCCGATTGCAACTGCGGCGATGTAAAGCCAGCGATAAGCCTTTACGACTGTCTGGTTGCCTTTGCTCAAATATTCAAGACATCGCTCTGAGTAGTAGTCCCAGCCCAGGATTGTCGTGAATGCGAAGAAAATCAAACAGAGCATGAGAAGAAACTGGATGCTCTTTCCGTCACCGCCCAAAATTGCTGAGAATGCTTTTGCTGTGAGAGCCGCACCACTGGCACCGCTGTTCCATACGTCACCGCCAGCGATGATGATTGAAAGACCTGTCATTGTACAGATAATCAATGTGTCGATTACTGTACCTGTCATATTTACAAGGCCCTGCTCAACAGGCTCATTTGTCTGAACGGCAGCTGCTGCGATTGGAGCAGAACCCAAGCCAGCTTCGTTTGAGAAGATACCACGAGCGATACCTTTCTGCATTGCTGTTTTGAGGACAACACCCAGAGCCGCACCTTCCAATGCCTTGAGACCTGTCTGTGCGCCGAAAGCACCCTTGAAAATAAGCTCGAAAGCAGCCGGGATTTTTGTTGCGTTCATGATGATTACGGCAAGACCGAGGAAGATGTAGATGAAAGCCATTGCAGGAACGACTTTTTCTGCAACTTTTGCGATTCGTTTGAGTCCGCCGATGATTACGAGGGCCGCACTGATTGTGATGACAGCGCCGCCGATTACAGTTGCCCATGAATAAGCGTGCTCACCAATATAGAAAGCAATGTTTGCGTTCTGTGGGTCGAATGCGTTCTGAATTGCGCCACAAATACCGTTAATCTGAGTAAATGTACCGATTCCGAAAAGGCCTACCAAAGTACCGAAAATTGCGAAAAGAACAGCGAGCCACTTCCATTTTGGTCCCATGCCTTTTTCGATTGTATAGAATGGACCGCCGAGAACGTGACCGTCAGCTGCAACCTCACGATATTTGATTGCGAGCATACATTCCGAATATTTTGTTGCAGTTCCAAGAATTGCGGCAAGCCACATCCAGAAGAGCGCGCCAGGACCACCTGCGAGAACAGCTGTTGATACGCCGACAATGTTTCCTGTACCGATTGTTGCAGAAAGTGCTGTACAAAGGGCAGCAAAGCCTGAAAGTTCGCCGTGACCTTCGTTTTCTTTGAAGATGCTTTTGAAAGCTCTTCCCAGTTTTGTGAACTGGATTCCGCGTGTTGAAACTGTGACTACGATTCCCGTAACGAGAATGAGCGCGATAGTCGGGATTCCCCAAACTACATCATCAATGGTGTTTAAAATGTTGTTAATAGTTGAGAACATTTTGTTCCCCTTTAAAAAGAAATAGAGCTGAACGATTCGTTCAGCTCTCCAGAGTGGTTAGAACATTTTTTGATGCCCTGTCCGTTTTACCTGAGATATCGGTTTTAATAACCTTAACCCTTCGGTGTTCCATTTGGTGCAATGGAAACTCTCCAGAGAGCCGCAGTTTGCCCACAAGCAAAAAACGACTTGGATATAATATCGGAAAAATCCATGCTTGACTAGAGAGCGCATTTCGACATAATTAAATTATAAATATTTTTAAAATTTTGGTGGGGAAAATGACAGTTACTGTAATTTATGGCGGCAAATCTGGCGAGCATGAAATCTCTTTGGTTTCAGCAGCGGCAGTTACGCGCAATATCGATTCTAAAAATACGGTGCGGCTTATCGCAATCACAAAAGACGGACGATGGTTTCTGCAGCCTCAAAGTGAATTCGAGCGGATTAGGTCTGATTCAAAAGCTGCTTTTAAAATCATTGAGGATGAATCTCAGGAAGTTAGCGTAATTCCTGGCGGTGGAACAAAAAGAACTTTTCGCGTTGGAAGTGAAATCCTTGCAACCGATGTAATTTTCCCGGTTCTGCACGGTCCTTTCGGTGAGGACGGCACGATTCAGGGACTTTTCGAGATGGTTGATGTGCCTTATGTCGGATGTACCACACTTGGAAGCGCAATCACAATGGACAAGGAAAAGACAAAAGTTGCTTTGGCGCAGGCCGGGATTCCTGTCGTTCCGGGAATATGCGTGCGCCGAAGCGATCTGGCCACGACAAACGGCTACGATAAAATCCTCGAAAAAGCACAGAAAGAGCTTGGCTTCCCGCTTTTCGTAAAGCCTTGTGCGGCAGGAAGTTCCGATGGTGCAACCCTTGCAAAAGATTTGAAGCATCTCAACGGCGCAATTATCGAAGCTTTCTTATGGGATGACAAAATCCTGATTGAAAAGGCCGTTAATGCCCGCGAAATCGAGTGCTCAGTCACAGGAAACCCGACGATTGACGACGATTCTTGCGTGGCAGAAAAACTCACGGCATACGGACCAGGCGAAATTGCCCCAAAACATGACTTCTACGATTATGATGCAAAATACAATGACCCGGACGGAGCAGATTTACTGATTCCGGCTAAACTGCCAGAAGAAAGATTGGAAGAAGTACGAACACTGGCAAAAAAAGCCTTTGCCGCGCTCGATTTGGCAGGACTTTCCCGCGTTGATTTTTTCATCGACAAGAACACAGACAAGCTCTACCTAAATGAAATCAACACAATGCCGGGCTTCACACAAATCAGCATGTTCCCGAAAATGTGCGACGCATTCGGCCTTGATTTTACCAGCCTTACAAACCTTCTGATTGACGAGGCCGTTGCACGATTCAAGAAAACAAGAAATTTGACGACATCACGATAGCAATACATCGCGATAGCAGCCAGTTGCAAAAAAAAGACTGTCCTTAACCAAAGCGGCTTCGGACAGTCTTTTTTTTATGCGCCATGCATTTTATTTGCTTGCAGTAAGATTTACCTTCAGACCCATTGCTGATTCTGCACCGTCAGCTCCGTGCTTCGGATGATATTTTCCGGCCGGAATATCGCTCAATGCAGTGTTGTTGCACATTACAGCGATTGGAACATAATCCGTTGCCGCTGTTTTTACCGCATCGGCGGCGGCAACAATCAATGTTCCCAAGAGGCTGTTTGTCTGTACGCCGGTTGATGTGTCGCATTTAATCTTTGCGTCACGATGATATACGATCTCGTTTGTCTTTACAGATTTGAAAATGTATTCGATTTCAATTGTTACAGACGAACCAACCAGGGATTTGTCCCATGACTTGATAATTGTGAAAATCGCAACATCAGCACCAAAAATCTGGCCGAATTTCTTCAGGTCTCCGTCAATGAAGCGCTCTGAATCATAAGCACTTTCACGCTGCAATGTTGCCATTGTCATTGCAGGCGGGAGAACATAATATCCTGCCTCTGCAACTGGAACGCTCATTGTTGTATAGAAATAGTCTTTTGCATCAGCCGCAGTGCTGTTGTTGATTGGCGGCATGATGAGCATGACAACAGGGTCAGACTCGTACATTTTTGGGAAAGCAGCGCTTTTTGTAGTTCCACAAGAAGCAAACAAAAGGGCAGAAAGAACAGCTGCCATAATAATCATTGATTTTTTCATTTTGTGTACCTCTTCAAAATTGCACCTACAAATACTTCTGACTCAGGATAAAGCTCAACTTCTTTTGCAAGCATTTCTTTTCCCTCAGCAGTTTTCCCGCTCTGCAAGAGCATCCAGCCATAATCAGCATAGATTCCCGGAGGAACGATTTTTCGAGATTCTTTCTGCTTCTCGATAATTTTCTGATAAGTCTTTGCGAGTTCCGCAACAGATTTCTCATCAGAATTCTTCATGGCATGATAATAATCTTCCTGATAATCATACCAGCTGTACAGCTTTGTAGAGCCGCAAGAAACCGCAAGAAGAGCAAGGCCGGCTACAGCTGCCACTTTGACCATATTCACCAATGATTTTTTCATCAGTAAAATCTCCTATTTTTTAGGCCGAAGCCTGAATTCCCGGTTTTATCCGTTATTTGTCCTGAATTACATAATCCGCAAGCTTTGATGAATCAACGGAACCTTCCGTCAAATCTACGATTGCATATTCATCAGTTACAGTTGTGCCGCCAACAGCAAGGACAGTCAGTTTTGCGACCTGTTTTCCAGGAAGTTCAATCATTATGCCGGTTTGTGGATTCTTAACCTGTTTTCCGCGCTCATAAACAGGAAGTGTTGCTCCGACTTTTACGCCCTGCTTTGCTCCACCTGCAATAATGATTCCGTCCTTGTCATAAGAAAGGAAATAAGATTTCCATGGCCGGTTCATACATGTCTGCTCGATGTTGTCAACGAGTTTTTCAATGGCAGCAGAAATTGCCTTGTCGCTCAATGTAGCATCGTAACCCTGAACGCCACCCATACCAAGCGTTGTTGAAGAGTTAGTCTCTGCCTGCCCCTTTCCTTCCTCAGAATAAATAATCTGACCAGTGCGGACATCGACCAATCGAATATTTACGCCAGCTTCCACAGTCTGAGTTTTTGAACGTGAAACAAATCCGACTTCGCCGGTTGTTTTGCGACCGAATTCTGTAATTGAACCGATGATGAGATAATCGGCCGCGACTTTCTGTGCAGAACCGCCGTGATTTTCAACCTCAGCCTGAATTTTGTCTGCATCAGCACGCTCCAAAAGAACGAACTTGCCCCTCGCGGCCAGTTTTGCCGAAAGAATATCAACAGCCTGCTTTCCAAGCGGATCATTTTCCTTGTCATAGAAAGCACCTTTCGCATATTCAGTCTCATTTGAGAATCTGGCAATTGCTACAGTTCTCTTCAAACCCTGATATGCAGCAGCGTCAGAACCTTTGTTGAGACCACTTTCTGTTTTTGACACGGTTGTTTTCGCCGTTGAGCCGCATCCTACAAAAACCAGTGACACAAGGCCAAAACACAAAATTTTAGTAAATTTCATATTACACCTCTCTATAAGCAATCTTAAAGGTTATGCTAATATACATGTTTTTGGAGCCAATTTCAATTCAACAGGTATGAATATCTCAAATTTTCTTCATTTTTTTTGTCTTTTGATGTAAACTTTTAATAAGGGCGCCACCCTTCGGGTCGGGTGTTCCGTGGCTCACTAACGCTCGGTGCCAGATGCTTCGCATCCGGCACTGGCCCGCCTGCCTTACGGCAGTCAAGCCACCACTACATACCCTGGCGCTTTCATCAAAGGAGAAAATCATGTCAGACGCACACGAACCGCTTCCACCAGTTCCACACATTTACCCACAGGGCTGTTTTTTTAAATCACTCAGCGACATCGAAGGCAAAAAAGTCGTTGTCATGGGATTGGGCTTGAACGGCGGCGGAGAGGCTTCCGTGCGCTTCCTTTTGAATCACGGAGCTTATGTAATCGCAACTGACATGAAATCTCAGGCTGATTTACAGACCACGGTAGATTCGCTCAACAATGACACAAGCCTGGACAAAAGCAGGCTCACTTACCGTCTGGGCGAGCACCGCATCGAAGATTTTGAAGAGGCGGACTGCGTAATCAAAAATCCGGGCGTAAAATACGACGGAAACAAATATCTTGCGGCCGCAAAAGCAATCGAAACAGATATTTCGCTCTTTTTGGCATTCAGCAAGGCTCCGATTATCGCCGTCACGGGAAGCAAAGGCAAATCTTCAACCGTAAGCGCAATTTACTACGGACTCAAACAATCTGGATTCAGCGCATTTTTGGGCGGAAACATCACAGTCTCGCCGCTCACCTTCCTTGAGCAAACCGATTCAACAACGCCGGTCGTTCTGGAACTTTCAAGCTGGCAGCTTGCCGACCTTCGCGGCAGAAAACTGCTCAAACCAAAAGTTTCAATCATCACAAAAATCATTCCAGACCATCAGAATTTTTACCATTCAATGCTCGCCTATGTAAACGACAAAAAACTTATTTACGCAGACCAGGGCAAAAAAGATTTCGCAATTTTTGATTTCGACTCAGACCCGGCAGCAGACGGCGGCACTTTAATCGACAACTGGGGCGACATTTTTGCCAAAGAATGTAAGGCAACAATTCTCCGCTACAGCAAAAAAACTCTCCCCGAAGGAACTTTGGGCGTCTGGCAGGACAAAAAAGGCACAGGCTTTGCCCGCCTTTCCACAAAAATTCTGGACACACTCCCGCAGGACTACGAAAAAACGACCGAGACGGTTCTCAAAGATTTAATCGTTCCAGGAAAGCACATGCGCGCCAATGTTTTGAACGCAGCCCTCGTGCTCCGAATCATGGGAGTGTCACCTGAACGCATTATCGAAGTCCTTGGTCGCTGGAACGGAATCGAGCACCGCCTTGAATTTTTCCACGAGTGCAAAATCAACAAAACGACATACCGCTTCTACAACGACTCAGCCGCCACAGTTCCAGAAGCCGCAGCCGAAGCAACTCAGGCATTCGGAAAGCCGGTAATTTTCCTCACAGGCGGCACCGATAAAGGCTTGGATTTGTCTCCAATAGCAAACGGAATCTGTGACAACGGAAAAAACATCGTTCCACGCGCAGTTTATTTGCTCGCAGGAAGCGCAACCGACAAAATGATTGGTGATTTTAAAGAAGAAAATATAAAATACAAAGGACCGTTCAATTCAGTTGAAGAAATGCTGACAACCCTCAAAACTGATTTAGAAAGCGCAGATGATGAAAAGATTCCGCAAATTGTAGTGTTCTCGCCGGGAGCAACAAGTTTCGGCATGTTCAAGAACGAGTTCGACCGCGGAAATCAGTTTAAGTCTTGTGTAAAAAAGGTTTTCGCAAAATAAGAAAATCTGGAGAATTTTTTGAGAAAAGCGGTCCTCTTCGTTTTGTGCATCGTGATTTCTGCCACTTCATTTGCAAATGAGGCACTGACGAAAATCAAACATATTGAAGGTCTCAAACAAGAACTTTTCGCTCTGTCGGATGATGAGGAACATTGGGATGAGCGGGAAAAATTGCGCAACGAAATCGATAAAGAGATTTACATACTACAAACAGATGAGTTTATCGTTAATTCGAATGAGGAATGTTTTTCTTTTGAATTGTCGAAGGATTCCTTTTCCGCTTCACTTGCTTTCGATTCCGAAGAAGTTTTTCATTGTGAAAACTCAATTTCAAGTATTGAAGCAAATCTTACAAAATCAGCTCAAATTTCATTCTCTGTTCATATAAAAGAAAACAGGCCGTCTGAATATGAAATAATGATTTGGAAAATCACTTTATTAAATCAAAAGGGTAAAACATGTTCACAAAAAGCGATTAATGAAAGTCGAACTTTTACATTTAATCCGATAACCGATGTCGATTGGGAAAATCACGAAATAAATCAAAAAAATTCTGCTGCTTTTAGAAATCACGAAACAAGCTCAACAGATGAAATTGATTTTCAAAAATCAGAACAAATCGACTGGTCTTTAAAAGATGAACGGACTACCGATATAAATTTTGCCTATAATTGTTATTGGAACGGAAACGGCTGGCAATGTGCTTCTTTATCTCTATCAGTTGAACGAAGTATATACGACAAGTATTTCTTTTTTGGTGGAAATTTTGAAGCTGGCAGTGATAATGCATTGGTGCCGCTTGCATGGACTGCCTGGGTTTTTGATAAAGTTCAAAAAGACGATCCTAATTCTACAGAGAAAGATAAAAAGTGGTTTGAGACCTTGCTCTCCAGCGATTATAAAGTTTTTATAACGGCAACCGCCCGTGCAGGCCTTATGTTTCCATTTTTTAAATCAAAAATTTTCAGGATTTTTGCAGAAACAGGATCCATAAACAATTCTTCTGGAACAGGCGGCGGCGCTTCCATGATTTTTTATAAATATTCAAGTCCAGGCGGTTATCTTGCAATGAATCTTGAATACTCAATTTTTCACACATATAAAGTGCCAGTCTCTCAAAAAGCAAACATAGGTATTCGGATAGCTTTTTAAAGCGGAAACCAGTTTAAGTCTTATGTGAAAAAGGTTTTTGCTAATCCTGGCGGTGTCCTTAAAATCCGGCACCGCCAAAGCCCACGCCTAAAATTATTTAATCAGGTCTTTGAAGAACGACACTATGCTCACGACAATTGATGAGCCGCCTACAAATGTTCCGATTGAGCTTCCTAGGCTTGAAAGGAAGAACACCAAAAGCACACGGAGCAGGCGGTTTTTGTAGAATCCTTTTACGCTTGAAACATCATCCATCACGCTTTCCATGTCTGCGACCTTGGGCTTGCACATAAATGCCTGCACGATTCCGGCAAACATTCCGACTCCAACGAGCGGGCAAAGAGATGTGAACGGTGCACCAACAGCCGCCATAATTACCGTGAGCGGATGTCCGCCCGCAATCAAGGCTCCGATTCCGGCAAGGGCTGCATTCCAGATTACCCATGCACCAAGCAAATCAGCTCCCTTTTTCATGCCACCAAACACAAATCCTGCCGCAATCAATGCAATGATAATCACAGGAATTGCCCAACCAATGATTTTTGCGCCAGCTTTTTTTGCAGGGAGCGAATTAATTTCTGTGGTGTCGGTGTTTTCCTGACCTGCTGCAATTTTTTCAAGATGAGCCTGAACGCCCGGCAAATGCCCCGCTCCAAGAACGGCTATTACGCTTTAGCGCACAGATTTTTGCACGGCCTGCCAGATATGGGCAGCAAGGTAAAAATCACGCTCGTCAATCAGAACTTCTTTGACGCCCGGCATGAATTCTGCCAGCTCGGCCATCATTCCGTCCATTTCGCTCTTGTTCTTAAGGCTTTCAATCTGCTCACCGCTGACTTCTTCTTTTGAAGCGGCGCTGGCAATCAATGCAGAAAGCAGCTTGACTCTTCCATATCCGCCGTTTTTTGCCCAGGCACGACGCAATGTGGTCTGGATCGGGCGGTCAACCATTTCGCAGGGAATTCCAAGCTCGTTTGCGGCATCGATTCCGGCGCGCATTTCGTCACCCGGCTTTACGCCCACATTCGCGCCCATCCGCTTTTGAAAGCTGGAAAGAACAAGGTTTGCAAGCAGCAGAAAGCCCTTTTTTTCGCGCAGAACTTTGATTATATCAAGATTTTTCCAGGTCTCGCTGTCATTGAGAGAGGCAAAGCGCTGCTCATCAAGCTCAATGGCCACGCAGTCAGGCTTTTTTTCGATGATGGCTGCCTTTACTTCATCGCAACTCTGCTGGGAAACATGAGCCGTTCCCAAAAGTACAATTTCCTTTCCGCCAAGATTCAAATTTACCTGTGACATTTTTACTCCACACCCTTTTCAAGCCATTCTGCAAGCCGATACTCAAAAAAGTCGGCTCCCTGAATGTCCAGAACTTCGGCATAATATTTGTGGGCAAGGCTCTGATTTCCTTTTAAATCCCAATAGTTTGCAAGGTAATACAGGTATTTTCCCTTCTTTTTTTTGCTTTCTTCACTCTGAACTTTCAGTGTCAAAGTTGAGTCGCCGGTCATGTCGTGAATCAGACGCAGGGCAAGATACTCGTAAGAATTTCTGTCCAGGTTTTTCATAGCCTTTTCAGTGAATTTCTTGCATTCCTGAGGTTTTTTGAGCTTTTGCCAGCAGCAGGCAATCATGAGCGCGTATGAAGTGTTGTTGGGATTTGCATTGTAAGCAGCCTCAAAAGCTTTTCTTGCTTCATCGTAATTTCCTTTGTGCCGTGCAATCATGCCGATTGATTCGTAAGCATAGTAATAGTTTGGATTTTTTTGAACCACGATTTTGTAATTTTCGTAGGCAGGATCAAGTTTATTCTGCTCGTCATAAACGCCGGCCAGATATGCGTAGCCCAAAAAATAATCCGGGTCAAGCTGAGTTGCCTTTTTCCAGGCCTTCTCAGCCTCGGCAAATTTTCCAACCTGGCGATTGAAATTTCCCAAATCAAAATAATATTCGCTGTTTGTTGGGTCAATTTCGATTGCCTTTGAAATATATTCCACTGCCTTTTTAAAATGACGTGATTCAGACTCAAATTTTGCAAGATATGAAAGTGCCGGCGCATAGTTAGGTTCAAGTTCCAGAATTTTGTTGAAGCTCTTTTTTGAATCATCGTCCCGCTGAAGATAATAAGACATTTTTCCATGACCAAAAAGCGCCTCGATATTCTGAGGATCGCCTTTGATTGCCTTAAGGTAATAGTCCCTTGCATTACGATAGTTGCGCTTTACAGCCTGTTCGTTTCCGAATTCAATATTTGCATCCGGATTGTTAGGCTGAATGGCCAAAATCTGCTTAAGGTACTGCTGCTTTTTTACGTTGTTCTTTTTTTGCTTGGCAACCATAGCGTTTAATAGAAGAATATCGATGTTTTTGGGTTCTTTTTGAAGGAGAAGAAGGGCTATTTTTTCGGCATCAACAGTTTTTCCAGCAGAAAGAAGAAGAGAAGCATGAAGACTTTTTAAATCCACGTCTTCTTCAAGGTTGGCAGGCATGCTTTCAAAAAGAATCAGCGCGTCTTCAAGGCTCCCCTTTGAAAGAACGGAATCCAGCTTCTGCACAAACTGCATTTCAGCATTTGAGGCGGCAAGAGCGGCATGACTTCCCGAAAAGGCAAAAAGAGCCATAAGAACAAAGAGAACAGTTTTTTTACTAGCTTTCATATTTTTTCCTTAAACTCGACATTCAGTGCCCAATTTGATAAAATAAATAAAATGTACAGACATCCATTTAGAAAATCATTCGGGCTTATCGTTCTTTATAGTATTATAATTATCGGAATTTTCGTACTCCAATTTAGAAATGAATCAGTAGTTTCAAAAAACATCGGCCTGCTTTCAATTTCATTTGCACAGTCACAAAATGAATCCGGTCAAATTTCTTTGAAAAACACGCTTCAGGTTGCCTTTAAAGGCATTTCCTTCATTGCCGACGAAGTAACTCCGGCTCAGCTCTACACTTCCGAAGAAGAAGGTTCCCAGATTAAAAAAGACCTTACCCTTGTTTCCTATGAGCAAAAAACGCCTCTTTCATATTCATTTTATTTCACTGAAGGGGTTTCGCTCACTTTTTCCGTTACAGGCACAGATTCTTCGGCTGCTTTTTCAATCACGGCGTCGCTGCCCCAAAATGCTTCAGGCCTTTACCTCAATTACAAACCATCTTCGGGCTTTTCAGTTACGGACAAAACCAGGTCAAAAATCATTTTGAACTCAAAGAACCTTACCTACGCCTTTACGGCTTCATTGATTGACGACTCAAAGATTTTCCTTTCAGCAAAAAACTTTGTCGCAAACTATGTGGCTTATGATCCTTCCGTTGAATTCAGTTTTGCAACCATTGATTCGGACATGATTATAGCACAAAAGTCAACTTATGACACAAACATCAAAACTTTACGCAGCAATCTTGTCAATTCAGTTGCAGACTCAATCAGTAGCAACCAGACTTTATCAGAAAAAAGCGTCATTGCCTACGTCGCCGAGCTTGCTTCACAGGGGCGCTATTCTGAAGCACTTAGTTACGTTCCGGATTCTTTCAAAAAGGGCAATAAGCGCACTTTCCTTTCAGCACCTTACTTCAACACTCTGGACGCAATGTACCCCACCTTAGAAATGTACACCGGCAACATGGCCGAAATGGTCACAAACGCAATCAACACTTCTTCACTTTCAATTTTCAACGTAGAAGGCCTTGCTGATTACCTAAACATTCTTCCTGAAAGCCCCACAATCCACAACCTTCTCATGATTCCAGTTCATGCTTTTGAAGACGAAGCTTCCGCCCAACAGGTCAAACTTTCAAATGCAGCCGGAATTCTGAGCACATACCTCAGACTTTCAAGTCTTCACTCCAATCATGCAGACACACTTTTGCCTGTCATCGAAAACTGCCTTAAAATCATCGAAGGAAGCTGCACTTTAAATGACACCCTTCTGACCCTCACAGAAAAAGACGTTACGATTTCAAATTTCCTGGCACTCTCTGTGGGAAATTCCCTTATCAAGTGGGGCGAATTCAACAATCTGCCGGAATATTCTCAGGCTGGTTACGCTATCATAAACTCAATTCTATCCATAACAACCCTGGACTCAATCACGCTGGCTGACATTTACCCTGTTCTCGTAGACAATCCATTTTATCCCCATTACAAGGTTCTTTCACGAACAGCGGGCGGTGTAATCTGGGCATGGACTTGCGCTCCTTCAATCACTTATTCAGCCCAGAACAACAATGCAACAATCGCAATCAATTTCCCCAAGGGCGACATACACCACATAATTTTCAACGGAATCATAGCATTTAACGAAATTGAAATTTACGGAGTTTCTTTCCATTCTGACCCTCGATTTGAGTCTTACAATTCTTCAGGCTTCATTTACAAAGAGACTAAAAATTCTCTCCTGCTCAAGTCAAGGCACAAGGCAGAAACGGAAATAGTCCGCCTTACATACAGGCAATAAAAAACTCAAATTTTTCTAAATTTCTGCACAAATTTTTCAAAATATATGATATAATAAAAAATGTATGCTCTCTTGAAGAGCCGTGGAGTTTTTGTGAGCAAAAAAGATTTTCCTAAGATTCACTTTTATGACCAGGATTTTGTCGACATCTATGACAAAACATGGAACTGGCTGGCAGAGTCATGGATTGATCCCCAATCAGGCGACGTTACTCCGGACGGATTTTTTATCTATCCCAACAAGTCACAGCAGGTAATCGGTCAAGCAGAATCAATTTTCTCAACCTTCTTTTTGGTTTATTCAAACAAGAATTACACCGCCGAAAAAAGCCTTGATTTCATCTACGACAAGCAGGAAGCAAGCGGTGCGATTCGCTGGAAATATGACCTTAAAACAGGTGCTCCAGTTGTAGACAGTGAAAATCCAGAGGGAATCGGCTTGCCTCTCTTTGCATGGGCAGAATTCAACCTCTATCACAAGCTTGCAAACAAGCGGCGCGTCAAAGAAGTAGTTCCTGTCCTTCAAAAATACATGGACTGGATTGACGCCACCTTCAAAAAAGAGAACGGCCTCTATTCAGTTCCGGCAAAAGCCTGCGGCATGGAAGACTCTCCGCGTGAAGGCACATATTATCCAATCGATTTCAACGCCTGCATGGCTATAAACGCGCTCAACATGAGTTCACTTGGCGACATTCTCAACGACAAGGAACTCAGCTTCCA
>NZ_JAFRNB010000180.1 GCF_017430385.1 Treponema sp. | reverse complement strand
TCAATCAAGATTTTTGCATCAAGTTTCGCATGGGTTTTCAAGCGGTCGGGCTATATCGTCCAGATTCTCTACAATTTCCGCCAGTACGCGCGCTATCCGCTGTCGATTTTCCCGAAAGCAATAAAATTCATGCTGATTTTTACCCTTCCGTTCGGACTTATGAGCTCGCTTCCGGTAGAAACATTGTTTTTCGGCAATCATAACGCACTAACTTTAAGCCTGGAAATAATTCTGGTGAGCCTGACTCAGCTCGCATTCGCCCTGCTCGTATGGAGAATAAACATCTCAAAATACGAAAGCACAGGCTCCTGAAAACTTGCCAGACTCAGCTCAAAAATTATTTTCTCTTTACTGGAATCCAAATCGCACTGTGGTAATCGGAATCGGATGATTTTCCATTGCTGTCGTACCATTCGACATTCGCATTCCCGGAAAACTCATAATCTGGATTCGCAGGAAGCCATTCTTTGAAAATCCGTGTGTTTAAATTCTGGAGAGCGGCAGGAAGAGGCCCCGTGCAGTCAAAAACAGCCCAGTCATTCTTTGGAAATTCATGCAATACCATTTCGTCAGGAATTTCACCGCCGTTGTATCTGCCCGCGATAAGATAACGGAATTTTCCGCCTCCCAAATCATCAATACAGATGCCGAATTCACCGATGTTGTTTTCCGCAACCGCCTTTTCACACGGATTTGAAGGCTCTTTTCTAGCAGAAACATTATTCATATATTTTGAAAAGATTTCATTCCAGAACTTCGGGATTTCCGCGTATGAAGTTTCAGCATCAAATTCTTTCTGAAATCCGATTACCTTAAACGAATCCTTTGACATAATTTTGTAATCCATGAGATTACCTCCTTGAACCGAAATTTTGATTGTCAGAGGAAGAAAAACTTTTGCCGGAAAGCCATCCCGAACCTGCGACGGACTTGCACCATGAAAGCGAGAGAACGCCTTCGCAAAACTTTCGGGAGTCTCGTAGCAATAGCGGAGAGCAATATCAATCACTTTGTCGTCCGTGTTCTTAAGGTCGAGCGCCGCCCTGTAAAGCCTTCGGTTTCGGATATATTCCCCGATTCCGTAGCCAGTCATAAGCGAAAACCCGCGCTGCAAGAAAAACTGCGACATGAACACCTGATTTGCCACATCCTGCGCACTGATGTCCTCTTCCAGGTGTTTTTCCATGTAATCAATTGCCGTCCGAATGCTCGTAAGCCATTCCATGCTCTTTCCTCCTTGATGATTTCAGTATAAGTCAGTAAGTTCCGTCCGTCCTGTCATTTTTTGCACAGTTTTGTCTAGCTCAAAGACAGTTTTTCCAGTCCGCGATTATAGCATAGAAATCCTATTTTCTGCTAAACTTAGCGCAGGAGAAGAAATTATGAAAAAAATTCAGAAAAAACCGGTTCGATTTTACATTTTGGGTAATATTAAACGGCCTTCGGATATGCCGCGCATTATGGCGGAAATAATTGTCAAGGAGCGTTTTTACCATTTTGATAACTGGAATCTCAAAAAGACTGACGAGGAAATGCTAGAATACAACAATTCCGTGTGCGTGATTCACCTTCATACTGAGATTTATGGCAGGGGCGGAAGAGATGTCGCGTGGCGATACGGTGATTTGTCACTTTATCAGATGTCGAACGGGAAATTTTTTGTCGCAGGTGTTTATGTCGATGATTTTCAGGGCGGTGAAACGCTTTACCTTGAACTTGAGAGCGATTATTTTGAGACCCACAAACCCTCTGAATTCAAGGATTCGCTGTACAAAGAATGCTCACCACATCTGGACAAAGGCGAATCCATCACGGACATCGAAAAATTGTTTGAAAAACGGGAACTTTCTTTCTATGCGGAACGCTGGTGCTCATACAATTACAAACTTCTTTTTAAGTATGCAAAAACAGAAGAAGCCGTTCATGAAGATGTTGAATTCTATAAAAAGAAATTCGCGGACAATCCAGAAAAAGAACTTCTCTACACCCACATCGAAAAAGAAGCCCAGAAAGCAATCGAGCAAATCAAAAATGACGGCTGGCAAAAAGAAGAGTACGATGTTTACGAATACGATCCGTATCTGGCAGAATTTGAGTAAATTGAGATTCCAAATCCCGTTGTTTTTTGCTAATCTCTAAGGACGAAAATACAAACTGGTCTTATATTCGAGCCAGCCTCTTAAAGAAAAAGAAATCAAAATCGATATAACAGGTTGAGACAGAATCCGAACATATTTTTACAACAGGGAAAATTAAACGCAGGACTAATTTGCCGGGTTAATCCTAAGCCTATTCCAGACAGAGCCAGAATCATGATACACTTCTCGACAATGCTCTATAATAATTGGTCTGTTTTCTGCGTCCAGAAGCTCATATCTGTAAAAAATCTCGGATTCACTCCGCGTGTCCTCTACATCATAGATTTTCAGAATCTTGCAGTTTTTTTGGAAATCTGAAGCTGACACCGACTTTTCAGGATACTTCCGCCTGTATTCTTCCAGAAAATTTTCTTCCACAAATTTCTTTGAATCCGCGATAAACTTTTCTTTTCGCGGACACCATGAAGAATTAAACGGAAAATAATTGATATCCACGAGCGGAGACCTGAATTTCGTTACTTCGCTCAGATTTTCAATTTCAAGACTGATTTTTTCCATAAACACTCTCCTTCGATTTTGTATAATAAATTTTTGGGGCTACCGCCGCAAGATGCCCTACAGGATGTAGGGTGAAAGCCAGGAACACAAAATCCAAGGATGGATTTTGTGTTCCTAACAATCCCTAGCCCATTTCCAACCTAAAGCAAGCATCGTGAGCACAGAAATTCCGGCCGCAACCTGCAGCGGGTAGAATTTCACCGCACTTTCAGTAATCAGAAGCGCAAGGATGGCCATCGCGGCTGCAGGAGGGAAGGGGAGTGCAAAAATTTTAACAAGAATCTGAACGCACACGCAGGCAAAAAAAGCCGCCACCGTAAGAGGAAAAAACGGAAATGCCGAAAGCAAAATCCTGCTCACGCTTCCGCAAAGCGCACACAGCAAAACCAAAGCTATCACCGAAAAAGCTTTCTTCGCGGCCTTGCTTGATTTGTTGGTAAGCTCGGTAAAAGCAACCAGAAGCGGCGGCGCAACGCAGAAACGAACATCAAACTTGATACAGAAAAATGCGAGCAGAGCCACAGAAATAACCCGGAAAAGATTTACTTTCAGAGCTTCTTTCGGCTCAATGGCGACAGTCTCAAAATGATTTTCTTCTTTTAAGTGTATTTTTTCGAGGAAAAAGCGCAAAATAACAACTAAAAGAGTAAGTCCAATTGCAGCTCCCACATAAACGAAACTTCTGGTCTGAATCAGAACCGGCAGCGCAATCGCCGAAATCATCGGGGCAAAACTCGTGCGCGAAAAATAAAGAATAATCTGACCAATCACAAAAGCAAGAACGAACTGTCCCCAGAGCGGAAACGGCACAAAAATCACAATCAGGACACCAAGCAGAGCACAAACAGAAATGCTCAGAAACATCCGAATATACGAAGTTTTCCAGACTAGAGCCGGCGTAAGAAAACAGCCCACAGAAAGAGCCGCAACCTCTGGGAAAATTATTTCCTTTTCGCCTGTAACTTCTGCCAAAAAGACCATAGCAAGAACAACAACGAATATAGATATCCGGCTGAACCAAGTTGATTTCATTTTATCTCCCAAAATATTACTGAATAAAAGCGTTAGGGATTGTAGAGGCGTAAGTTGCCGTAAGGCAATGGAGCGCGTTTAGCGCGGAACCGCGGAAAGCCCGACCCGAAGGGTAACGCCCATACAAGGCACAATCACGAACAAAAATCCTGCGTTTCCAAAAAAATGCCAGGAAAGCCAGCTCAAAACAAGTCCAAAATGAAAGCAAAAAAGCGTGAATCCGAAAAACTTGGCTTTGAGCGAAAAAGACTTGTCGCCGTTGAAAAAAATCTCAGTGAGAGACGAAATGAACTGCCTGAAATTGTTCGATGAAAAAATCGTGGAGCTTGTAAAGCCGTAAGCCCCCTTGAACGCGCACCACTGGAACGCCATCGCAAAGAAAGTGGGGTAGAGATACACCGTCAAAGGAAGATTCCGCTCAGTCGGGAAAAGCCACATCGCAATGGCCGCAGAAACATCAACTATCATCGCAAGGATTTTTACATCCGCTTTCGTATGCTTTGGAAGAAAAGTCACAAGGAAAACCGCCAGCGCGTACAAAAAAGCCCCGACAGCATGGAACAGAACGGAACGACCTTCGCCGTTGAGAGTTCCAAGAACAATATCAATCAGATTGGAAGTTTGTGCCGAGCCGAGAAAATGAGCCGCATTCACAATCGGGAAAATTCCAAGGAATCCGCCGATGAATGCGACCGTATAATGTATCTGTGCCTCGCGATTTGAATTCATGCGAAGAGTTTAGCACAAAAACAAATTTTAGTTTTGCTTTTTTTAACGAAGTTTTATTCTCACACAAAAATTTTCTTCTGTTTCTGAATGAATATAAGCGCCATTTTTTTGCATGACTTTTAAAGAAGCTTTATTGTCTTTATGAACAAAAAGATA
>NZ_JAFRNB010000179.1 GCF_017430385.1 Treponema sp. | reverse complement strand
GTTGGTTACGCAGAATCCTGCATCAAGGAAGATGTCGATGATTCCTTCATCCACAGCCATCTTGTAGATTTTTGGAGTGGCAGGCGAAACGATACCGCGAACACCGTCTGCAAGTTTGTGTCCCTTGAGGACTTTTGCGGCGATGCGAAGGTCAGAGATTCGGCCGTTAGTGCATGAACCAATGTAAACCTGATCAACCTTTGTGCCTTTCATCTCAGAGATTTTCTTAATCTGATCAGGCTTATAGTTGATAGTGCAAACTGGCTCCAGATTTGACAAATCTTCTGTGATTACTTTTTCGTAAACAGCATCGTCATCGTCACGCCATTTTGCGTAGTCTGCGATTGCATCTTCCTTTGACTTGTATTCATCTTTGATGAATTCCCAGAGATAATCGACAGTTTTTGCATCCGGGAAACAGATTCCGCTTGTACCGCCTGCCTCGATTGCCATGTTACAGAGAGTCATTCGCTCTTCCATATCCATGTTGTCAACAACCGGGCCTGTGAACTCGATTACGCAGTTTGTAGCACCGTTAACGCCGATTTTTCCGATAAGGTGAAGGATAACGTCTTTTGCGTAAACGCCTTCTTTCAATTTGCCGTTCAATACGAATTTGATTGATTTTGGCTCGCGGAATGAGCATACACCCTTAAGAATTCCAACCTCAAGGTCAGTAGTTCCGACACCAGCGGCAAAAGCACCGAATGCACCATGAGTACAAGTGTGGCTGTCACCCATGATTACAGTGTAGCCCGGGCGGACAAAACCTTTTTCCGGGAAAATTGCATGGCAAACGCCATTTGCACCAATGTCAAAAAAGTCTTTGATATTGTTTCGGCGAGCCCAGTCACGCAAGATTTTTGACTGTGTTGCAGTTTTGCTGTCTTTTGAAGGAGTTACATGGTCGATTACGGCCTTGATTTTAGTCGGGTCAAAAACTCTGTCCTTACCGCGCTCAACCAAGTCATTGATAGCGACAGGAGTCGTGATTTCGTGACAGAAAACACGGTCAAGTTTAAGGACATAAGTTCCGTCGAACGGAGTATCCACAAGATGTGACTCAAAGATTTTTTGAGCAATCGTCTTACCCATTTTTAATACCTCTATTTAATTTACTACATTAATTGGCTTTCCTGCCAAGAATGCTTTAATGTTCTCTATTTCGATGTCAAGCAAACGAAGCCTTGTTTCTTTTGGTGCCCATGCCAGATGCGGTGTAATTACGCAGTTTGGGGCTTTATAAAGCGGGCAAGTCTCATTCATTGGCTCTTCAAGAAGAACATCCGTAGCGTAGCCAGCGATTGTTCCAGAATCCAAAGCCTGTCTAAGTTCTTTTTCGCAAATCATTCCGCCACGGGCAGTGTTTATAAGATATGCGGATTTTTTCATAAGAGACAATGTTTTTGAATTTACAAGACTCTGTGTTTCTGGGGTGAGGGGAGCGTGAAGAGAAAGAAAATCTGACTCCTTAAAAAGTTCCTCGACCGAAACCATTTTTATATCAGATGAATCAAAAGGAAGGTTCTTTTTTGCCTTTTCAAAAGACTCTGCAGAATGTGCGTGAACAATAATCTTCATTCCGAAAGAATGTGCAATCTCAGCCACCTTCTGACCAATATGACCGAAACCATAAATTCCAAGAGTTTTGCCGTTTAATTCTGTGAGCGGAGAAAGCCAGTAGCAGAAATCAGGATTTGAAATCCAACCACCATTATGAACTGAAACTGAGTGTGAAGCTACTTGATTTGTAAAATGAAGAATGAAAGAAAAGACATGCTGAGCTACAGCATTTGTGCTGTAAGAAGGAATATTAGTGACAATGATGCCGCGTTCACGACAAGCAACCGTGTCAATGACATTGAAGCCTGTCGCCAAAACACCGATATAACGAAGATTCGGACAGCGTTCAACAATTTCTTTTGTAATATGAACTTTATTCAAAAGAATTATTTCGCTGTCTCCAATTCGCTCAACAACAAGTTCTTGAGGAGAACGGTCATAAACTGTAAATTGTTCTGCGAAAGCTTTGATACCATCCCAAGACACATCTCCAGGATTAAGTCCATGCCCATCAAGAACCGTTATTTTCATTTGTTTACCCTAAAACCGCGATTCCTGTAGAAGAGATTGCAGCATTAATGGCATCTTCGATACCGCCAACACCCTCATCAAAATCTACAAGAACCTGAGATTTATCAGGATTTGCAGTGCATCCAGTTACCCCCGCAACAGCTTTTACAGCTGCATCTACTTTTGCGGCGACATCTGGATCAAACATACCGTCAACATAAATTTTTTTCTGCATCTACGGACACTCCATGCTCATTGATAAAGTCATTATAAACGGTATGTATGAAAAATTCAACAAAAATATTATTATTCTGCAAGTCTCTTTCCATTTCCCTGGGTTTCAACGAGAGTTTTTCCAAGCTGACCACAGGCTCCGCCTATCTCACGACCCCGGCGAGTCCTCAAAGTGACATTAAGCCCGGCCTTTTCCAAATGATAGACAAAATTCTTGCACTCTTTTGCGCTCGGCTCAGAAAATTCCAGCCCCTCAACTGGATTCCACGGAATGAGATTGACATGGACATCAAGCCCCCGCGCGAAGTTAATCATGTTCGTCGCGCTCTCAATGCTTGTGTTTGTCGCATGAAGAAGGGCAGCCTCCAAAGTAACCCTCTTGCCAGTCTTTTTGGCGAAATAATCAATGGCATTTCGGAGTTCCGGGAGCGGGTTAGTGCGGCAAATCGGCATAAGTTTTTCACGGAGAGCAGGATCAGCCGTCGTAAGCGATACAGCAAGCCTGATTGCAGGACCGTTATCAGCCAAATCGTAGATTCCCTTGATTACACCCGATGTAGAAAGAGTAATTCGTCTGCCAGAAAGGGCACGGCCTTCCTTGTCCGTAAGGATGGCAATGGCCTTGCGAACATTCTCAAGGTTCATCATAGGCTCACCCATGCCCATAAACACAATATTGTCTAGTTTTCCGGCATGTTTTTCGAGATACAAAAACTGCTCGACAATTTCGCCGGCCGTAAGGCTTCGGGCCAATCCCAAATGCCCGGTCTGGCAGAAAGCACAGTTCATTGCACAGCCGACCTGACATGAGACACATGCAGTCTTACGATCTTCGCGGTCAGTAAGAAGAACGGTCTCAACGGCAAGCCCGTCTGAAAGAGTAATCTGGAGTTTTATAGTGCCGTCACTGTCTTTGAGAAATTCTGAAACAGAAGCAGAGCGGAGAACAGCCTTTTCTTTAAGCTCATTGCGCAAATCAACGCTGAGATTCGTCATCTCATCAAAAGACTCAACGCCTTTTCCAATCCACTGAAAAATTTGCTTGCCACGGAAAGCCTGCTTAAGTGACAGAGCCTCGCAAATCTCCTGAGCAGTAAGCCCGGCTAAAGGAATTTTATCGCTCATTATGCATCCCGCTCAAGTCTTGAGAGCATGTCAGCAATGGCAGGAGAGCGGATTCCGTAGCGAGAAACGCCTTTCAATACTTCTATTGCCTTAGCCTTCTGGTTAAGCTTAACATAACAATCTGACAAATCAATATAAAAACGGAAGTTTCTAGGATCGCCCTTGATAAGCCCCTGAAGTCTCTCGGCGGCCTCCTCATAGCGTCCTTCCCCCTTGCAGATAAGAGCAAGCCCCAATGCCGCATAAACATCAAATTCGATGTCCAAAGCCTTGTTGTAATATTCTGCAGCTGTCTTATAGTCACCTGTGTTGCGGTATGCGTCTCCGGCTCGTGTGAGGATAACTTTGTTGTCCGGATCCATATCAAGGATTTTATTCCAGTATTCGATAGAGCGGAATTGCTGGTTCATGCCACGGTAGCAGTCTGCAAGGCCGAAAAGAGCATAGAAATTGTTCGGCTCCCGCTGCAATGCACGCTCAAAATATACGACGCCTTTCTCAAAAGACTTGAGCTTGCGATGGCAGTTACCGATTGAAGTAAGGACTCGGATATCAACAAGAGCCTCATTCTTTTCGAGCATTTTCGTCCAATAGTAAAGCGCGTCACGGTATTCCTTGAAATCATAATGAAGATGACCAAGACCAATGAGCGCGTAAGAATTATTTTCTTCCATATCAAGAACGGAGAGATACAAGTCCTTAGATTTTTTGAAGTCGCGGATTTTTCTGTAAGCATCGGCAACTCGTGTAAGGACGGTGATATTTCGGTTATCATGAAGGAGATACTGCTCCCAGATTGCAATGGCTCTGTGATACTGATTCATAGCCTTATAGCAGTCAGCAAGGCCGAAAAGTGCATAATTGTTGCCAGGATGATAATCAAGGCATTTTGAGTAGTAAGCATCAGCTTCCCTGAAATGCCCCTGCTTGCGCTCCGCATCCCCAAGACCGACGAGGGCGTAGTTATTGTTTTCTTCAATTGCAAGGATTTTTTTAAAAGCCTCTTTGGCCTCATCAATCCGATTTTCTTTTATAAGCAGATATCCTTGTTTCGACAGGTCGGAAATTTCATTCGGAACATTTTCTCCAGGAACATATTCCATTACAGCCTGTGGAATGTCAAATTCCCTGAACAAATCATCACTCATAAACTACCTCACTTTTTTTAAATTATTTTATTATTACCGAAATAATACTCGCTATTTTTTCGTAAACAGCCTCAGACTTAGCCCTGTTATTAGCAAGAAGATAATATTTCAGTGCAGTAAGCCCTTTGTTCTGTTTCATGTAAAGGTCGCCGATGCGAGCCAAGCCATCAGAATAACCTGTTGTGACAAAAATTCGACACGCAGCATCGTACTTGCCTTCATTAAAGAGCACATTTCCCTTGCGGTTAAGAACCGCTTTTTGTTCCGAGGTGAGTCCCTGAATAGGTTTATCAGTAACTTTGATAAATCCGTCAGGAATGCTATGAGCAGATAAAGTACTTTTTAATTTAATTTCATCCAACTTTTTAACCTGAAAACCATTTTACATATAATTAATCTTAACACATTTTCATCAAATGTCAAGGTAAATTTTATACTATTTTAAAGATTCTCTAAGAGAATAAAAATGCACGATTGAACGGCCGTAAATTCTCTTGTCCTTTAGCACAAGTGCGCCGATTTCATCAGGAAGCATGTCTTCTTCCGGGAAATGAATCATCACAAATCCGCCCTCATTCACAAGCCGTCTCTTCTCAATGATTTTGAGCAGATCAAGTCTGTACTTGTAAGGGAAGGGCGGGTCAAGAAAGATATAATCGAATGTGTCCTTGCATCTTTTCAGGAAAAGCTCAACCGCCATAAAATGGCACCCGATTTTAACGCCAAGCTCTTTTTCGGTTATGCTTACATTCTCAAGAACCTGCTTGATTTTGATTTTATCTTTCTCACAAAGCTGTACGGAGTTTGAGCCTCTTGATACAGCCTCAATAGCAATCGTTCCGCTGCCAGAGAACAAATCTAGCCAGGATTTTCCTTCCAGATCGCCCAGAATGGCAAAAACTGACTCGCGCATTCTGTCCATTGCAGGCCTGATTATTCCGTCCGGGCATTTTATAACTCGTCCTTTTAGTTTTCCGCCGGTAATTCGCATATCTATTCCTTTTTCTATATTATTTTATATCTATGAATTCGGATTCAATGACCAGTAGGTCACATCATGTGGAAGCTTCCGGTTCTCCCTTGCGTAATCAAAAGCTGTCTTTCCTGTCGATGCCTCAACCTGATTTTTTGAGGCTCCGTTATCCAGAAGCCAGCCTATAATCTTCGTGTTTTTATTAGTCTGACATGCAATCATGAGTGGTGTTTTGCCATCAAAAGGCACATTCAGAGGTACTTTTTTGTCAACGAATGCCTGCAAAACCTTTGGCTCATTATAATTCGAGACACCGTAAGAAAAAGCCTCGCGAGCCTCATAAGAATCCGGCTTGTATGTATCAAGAAGTGCCGAAACGACTCCCTGACTTTCTGAATAAGCCGATGCCAGAAGCAGTGCCGTAAGCCCATATTTGTTTTTTATGGTTCGGTCAGCTCCTTTATAAAGAAGCAGTTTTGTGACGTCAGCATCTTTCTGGAAGCGGGCCGCATACATCAGGGCAGTCCAGCCGTCATCATCCCTCGCATCAATCTGCGCTCCGGAATAAAGCAAATCCTCGATTTTCTGGATGTCACCTTTTTTGGCGGCAATCATCAGCTTGGTGCGCCCGTTTGAAGAGCGGTTGTTTGCATTCGGTATGAAATTCCTAGCAGCTTCCTCGGCCGCTATAAGAGCCGCTGGAATCGCCACAAGAGCCGCCTTATCAGCCGCATAGTCATAAAGATGTATGCTCGAAGTCATTACAGGCGGAACCGCAACCCCGGCCAAATCAACAAGTGAATTGACTTCCGGAAGCGGAGGAACAATATTTTCCTCTAAGGCAGGCTCCGCAACTTCCTCTGGAACTGGAGCCGGTTCTTCCTCAGCAGAAGGATTTTCAGGCTCAGGCTCTTCCGGGATTTCAGTCTCTTCAGGTTTTTCCTCAGCCTCAGGCTCCTCAGCTTCAGGCGGATAATCAGGAACTGTTTCCTCTGAAAAAAGAGGCTGTTTTTCAGGCTCTTCGGCATACAATCCTACGACTGAAAGAACTTCCTCCGGGATAAGCTCGTTCCTTCTTGCGTAATCAAAACATGTATTTCCGTTTTTGTCTTTTGCAAGGATTCTCCGGGCTTTGTCGGCATCGGTTTTTGCGCCTGTGTTAAGCACATTTTTTATCGCATCCATGTCGTCCTCATACTGACAGGCATACATGAATGCCGTTACGCCGCTCTTTGTCTTTGAATCAGGAGAAATTTTTGCCTGCTTCAGAAGGATGTCAATAACCGAATTATCCCTGGAATTTTTGAGGGCCGCCATAAGAAGGTTTTCCGCTTCATCAGTCTGAGTAAAAGTGGAAAACGAATAGTCAGTTTCTACAGCCCTCTGAATTTCCCTTGCGCTGCCTGTAGTGACAAGGCGAAACGCATCATCAACCCACGGAAAAGCCGACAATGCGCCTAGAGAAAATAAAAATGCGAAGAAGAGGGCTAATTTCCTCATTAGAATTCCATTAACATTATAATGCAAGTTTACTAAAATTCAAACCAGTTTCCATCAGTTGTAAGATACCAGTCGGCAAGAGGAGTGTTGAGGGTAGGATTGTACCAGCTGATTGAGCCGTCACGGTTCAGCACTACCATTTTACTCTGGTTCTTCACTGTCTTTATCGGCATGGAAGCGGTTCTTTTGTACAGGAAATCTTTACGAGATGAAAGATTGTATGAGCGTACCTGAGACTTTCCGATGTTGGTGAAGAGTGTGTTGCCCGAAAGATTTGCGAAAGCCTCGCTGTCCTCATCCTGAATTGAAAGAAGATTTCGTGATGATTTTGTCTGAGGCTTGTATGCGAAAATCGATGTGGTAAGTTTTTTGGTCTGGGAATTTGTATAAATCGTGATTCCATAGAATTCAGAAGGATTCTTTTCATGGTCATAAGTGAGGGAATAGGCGACATTTCCGTTCATTTTGAGAGGAACCGTCTCCTGAGTGCTCACATTGACATAAAGGAGAGGGACATTCGGAGAAGATGCGCTTGCCTTAGCGACATACAAATCATTTTCAGTGAACAAAATCGCATCCTGAATGCTCGTACCTTTGTAAAGCTCTCGTTTTTTAAGGTTCTTAATGTCAAAAAGGTTGACTTGTGAATTTGACTCGACATCAATAAGAGAATCACCGTAAAGTTTTAGGGTCTGAATCGTTCCGCCCGGTGCAAAAAGCTGAGTAAGTTTGCCAGTCGAAAGTTCCAGAAGGACAACAGCTTTTTTTGAATCCTTTGACCAGAGAATTATATTGTCTCCATAAGGAATTATGTTCGTATAACCTGAGTTTGATGCCTTTTTGTCGATGTTCGAAGAATCATAAGAAGACTTGAAGATTGACGAAGGCGTAAGGAAGTAAAAATCCTCGCCGACAGCGGCAACATCATAGATTTTATCATACATTTTGTCGGTCAGGGCCATCTGAACATCAACTCGCTCAGCCTGGGCATAATCGAATTTGTAGATGTTTCCGATATTGGTTCCCGCATAGATTTCCTCGCCTGCCAAAGCTGCGCAAACAATCTGCTCTCCGGTCTTAAGGCCTGAGAAAGTTCGTTGAAGCTCCGGTGCGATTACAGCCTTGTTCCTGTCATTCGCAATCTTGTAAACCTTGAACTGTCTGCTCTCGTTTGTGATATAGTACAAATCTTTGCTTTTGTTAGAGCCGATAAGAACAGGGCTAGCAGCGTTGAATGATCCGAGCGTACTTCCAGTGACCGCCTGAACGACGAAAACCTTTCCTTCTCGGACGCCCGCACCAAAAACTCCGTTGTTGAACATGCAGAACTGGCTCAAATCATATTCGGTATTGAATTTTGCCTTTTGCTCTCCGTTCTGCAGATTGTAGTAGGTGAGGCTGCCCTTAGGAGAATACATGACCACCGACTTTTCAGAATCAGAAGTCTGAATAAAATTGACGACACCAGTGTTTCCCTTGATTTTGTTTCGGACTATTGAGCCGTTTGAAGAATTCAAGAAGAAAGCACCGCTGACACTCGCCGTACCGCAGATGATGAAATTGCCTTTTGCTGAATATGAAAGACTTGTGAGGGAATCTGTAAATCGGAAAGCGTATTTTCTGGTAAAATTTTTCCAGTTCCATACAGAAACCCTGTTAAGCGAAGCACCGTCACTCTCATAGACCGCAATCTCGTTGCCGTTAGGACTTCGGGCAATCATCTTAATTGGCAGCTCAGAAATCTGATAATGCTCGCCCATGCCGTCCTCTGTCCATTTAATGAGGAATCCGTCTTTTCCTCCACTGAAAACCGAGCCGTCACTGTCCTCAAGATATGCGACATTAGAAACCGCTCCAGAATGTGACTGCGTGGAGATGTGTGACTGAGAGAAAACGGAAAGCGGAAAACTGAAAACTGAAAGTGTAAAAAGAAAAGCAAATTTATTTTTTAGCATTTATTAACTCCAAAAAGTAATGGAAATCGCCTGTCATCGCAAGCACAAAGAGCATGGCAATCATGGCGATTCCAACATATTGTACAATATTTCGCAGTTTTGGGGAAACACGCACGCCGAAAAATGCCTCAATAATTGAAGTAAAAACCAAGAATCCGTCCAAAACAGGGATGGGCAGCAGGTTCATGATAAAAAGCGATACGCTGATAAGAGCCATAAAATTTAAGACGGAGACAATTCCGTTACGGAAACCTGACAAAAAGCCTGATTTTGCAGTCTCTCCCATCATGCTCGTGATTCTTGCCGGCCCTGCCACGCTTTCGCTCACATTAACTCCCTTAAAGAGCGTCGCGATACCTTTAAAAGAAAGGTAAATCAGCCGGAAAGTCTCGGAAAAGCCATGAGCAATTGCAGGAAAAAACGAATATCTTTGAGCTTCTTTTTTTTCGACTGAAGCAGGATCGCTCATAACACCGATTTTTCCCTCACCGGTAGATTTGTTCAAATCAGTGTGAACGGTGTATTCAATCTTCTCTCCGTTTCGGTCAACAAGAACAAGAATATCCTCATCGGGGTGGGTGGCAACTTCCTCGTACAAAGCAGCAAAATCTGAAATTTCTTTATCGTTTATCCTGATGATTTTATCGCCGCTCAAGAGTCCTGCATCTGCCGCAGCAGAATGAAGTTCAGGATAAGCCTCCGTAGCAAGCCGTATTTGGTTTGTCGCAGAAAAATATGTATAGCCTGTAAGACCAATCACAAAAAATGCGAAAACTGAGAAAAGAAAATTGGCGAAAGGCCCCGCGAAGCCGATAAAAGCCCGGAAAATCGCCTTTACGCCATAAAAAGAATCTTTTTCAAGGACTGTATTTGCATTGAAACTTTCCTCAAAATCTTTCTCGCCCTTCATCGCGCAATAACCGCCAAAAGGGAAGAGCGAAATACGCCAATCTGTCCCACGCCATTTTTTATGAAGAAGCACAGGCCCCATACCGATTGAAAAAGCCTCAACAGCCACCCCAGAAGCCCTGGAAGCTAAAAAATGCCCAAGCTCATGAATAAAAACGAGAACACCAAGAAGAATAATTCCAATTATAATAGTCATAATAAGTTATAAATTTCTCACAGAACTTTGGAGAACACGGAGAAAAAAAATAGATTTACTCTGTGTGCTCCGTGAGGAATTTTATTGATATTTCGCGTGACCGCCTATCCGCCTCGAACACATCTTCCAAATCCCGCGGATTGTGCGACCAGTCCGCTCCATGCAAGACTTTTCCGACAAGCTCACCGATTTCAAGGAAGCCGATTTTGCCGTCAATGAATGCCTGAACCGCAATCTCGTTCGCCGCATTGAAAACAATCGGATAAGAGCCGCCTTTTTCTGCACATTCAAATGCAAGGGCGAGCATAGGGAAGTCATCCATGCGAGGCTTCTCAAAAGTGAGGGTGCGTTTTCCGTCAGCCGTGTCAGTCAAATCAAAAGGTTTCATGAACGACGGCAAAATTTCCGGCCAGTCCAGTGCCTGCAATATCGGGTGCTTCATGTCCGGCTCAGAAAATTGTCCGTAAACGATTCCGTCTTTTGTGCGGACAAGCGAATGAATTACGCTCTGCGGATGAACAACAACCTGAACCTGCTTTGCGCTGACATCAAAAAGACGGACAGCCTCGATTACCTCAAGACCTTTGTTTCCCAAAGTAGCTGAATCAATAGTGATTTTAACGCCCATATCCCATGTCGGGTGCTTCATGGCATCAGAAACAGTTACATTGGCAAGTTTTTCGCGCGGGAAAGTGCGGAAAGGGCCACCGCTTGCAGTAATCACGATTTTATCGATGTTTTCTTTTCCGCACTGATTTACGAGCGTGAAAATCGCAGAATGTTCTGAGTCAACAGGAAGAATCCGTGAGCCGCTTTTTCTGGCTGCCTCAAACATCAAAGGGCCTGACATTACGACAGTTTCCTTGTTTGCAAGTGCAAGATCAACGCCAGCCTCAAGAACTGCCATGCTGGGTCTCAATCCCGCGCTACCAGCAATTCCGTTCACAACGATGTCAGGCTTTGTTTTTTCGATAAGATTTTTTATTCCGTCGATTCCTTCAATTTTAGTAAGTGATGAAGGACAGTTGAATTCGCGTGAAAGTTTTTCAAGTTCGTCTTTTTTTGAATTGGCGGTGATTCCACAGCACACAAAACGGTCTTTTTGATTCCGTAAAATATCAAGCGAACTTGTTCCGATAGAACCGGTGCATCCTAAAACTAGAACTTTTTTCATTTAGAATAAGAAACAAACTCCAAAATAATAGACTGGTGCGACGAACAAAATGCTGTCGATTGAATCCAAAACTCCGCCACGGCCAGGAATCAAGCTTCCAGAATCCTTGATACCGACAGAGCGTTTTAGCACGGACTCCACCAAGTCTCCGATAATTGCCACGAAAGCGATGAAAAAACTCAAAACCAGAATTTTTGCAAGAGAGCCTGTGAAAACCTGCGGGAAAAGCAAATGAGCGATTGTTCCTGTAAGCATTGTACCAGCAAATCCACCGATAAAGCCTGCGACAGATTTGTTCGGGCTGGCCTTGATGACGCCTTTGTTATTTTTTCCGAAGAGAACTCCAAAAAACCAGGCAACAGAATCACACATACAAACCATAAGGAAAAAGAACGCAAGGAACTCCCTTGAATGAGCATGAGTGGTTATTCGGGTAATAAATGTTACAAAATAACCAGAATACAAGATTATGAAACTGGATGTAAACAAATGTGATACAGAATTTTCGAAAGTAGAAGCCGAGAGAACTTCAAAAGCCATGCAGAGAAGAATTGAAAAAACAAAAGAGTAATCAATAAATCCAAAAGGCCTCTCCAAAACAGCAGATAATGCACAAACAAAGACAGGAATTACCGTGGCAACAAGAACCAGCGGACGGCACTGAAGCGAAAATTTTACCGAAAGAAGATGATAAAGCTCATTTGCCGCCAACAAAGATGCTGCAAATGCCAGAACATGAAAGGCTATATGATTAAATTGATTGAAATAAACGAGACAAATAATTAAAGGCAGACCAATAAAAAAGACCAAAAGCCTCTGCAAAACTTTATTCATTAATAACCACCATTATTGGTTCGGAACAGCTCCGAACCGTCTGTTTCTCTGCTGATATTTGACTATATCCTCAAAGAATTCTTCTTCATTATAATCAGGCCATAGCGTGTCTGTAAAGACAAACTCGGCATAGGCACACTGCCACAAAAGGAAATTGCTCAATCTTTCCTCTCCACCGCTGCGAATCATCAAATCAACAGGGGGAAGGGCAGGAATATCAAGAGATTTTGTGATGGTGTCCTCATTTATAGATTCGGCAGGAACGCCGTCTTTTACTAATTTTCTTACGGCACGCACAATTTCGTCGCGGCTTCCGTAATTAATGGCAAGAACACATGTCGTGCCAGTGAAATGCTCGGTGTCTTTTATTGCGCTCTTGATTTCCTGCCTTACATCTTCCGGCAGTCCGTCAATATTACCAATATGAGCAATGCGAATTCCATTTTCCTTGTAAAAATCAAATTCCGCGCGAAGCCGGCTTGTTATAAGACTCATAAGATAGCCGACTTCTTCCTGAGCGCGCTTCCAGTTTTCAGTAGAGAAAGTATAAAAAGTAAGGTACTTAATTCCGAGGCGAGATGCTGCAGCCACAATTTTTTTAGCTGTAACAAGACCTTCCTTGTGACCAGCAGTTCTAGGTAATCCTCGTTTTTTGGCCCAGCGGCCGTTCCCGTCCATGATGACAGCAACATGTTCAGGCACTCCGCGGGCAATAATTTCTTCGGCAGTCATTTATGCCATGATTTCCTTTTCTTTGGCATCGCAGACAGCCTGAATGTCAGCGATATATTTGTCAGTGAGTTTCTGGAGGTCGTCAGTCTCTTTTTTGAGCTGATCCTCAGTAATCTCACCTGCTTTCTGCTGTTTTTTGAGGTCGTCGTTTCCGTCACGACGAATGTTTCGGATAGTAGTCTTGTAGTTTTCACCTACAGATTTTGCCTGCTTACAAAGCTCCTTTCGGCGGTCAGCAGTGAGGGCAGGGATAGCGATACGGATAACCTTGCCGTCGTTTGAAGGGTTCAATCCCAAGTCAGCAACAAGAATTGCCTTTTCGATTTCCGTAATCAAAGATTTGTCAAACGGAGAAATGACGACTGTTCGAGCCTCTGGGATAGAAACCTGAGCCACCTGATTGAGTGGTGATTTGCTTCCGTAATAATCTACACGAACCTTATCAAAAAGCGAAGCTGATGCGCGACCAGTTCGGATTGTGTTCATTTCATTTTTGAGACCTTCAAGAGTCTTTTCCATTTTAGACTTTGCATCAAATGCCATAATTTCCTCCGTTATTTAAAGCAACAATTAAAAAAAAATACAAAAAGCGGCCAGAAGAATCTGACCGCCAGTTTTAAGCAAAATTATTTGCCGAGAACGAAAAGAGCGACCTTTTTGAATGAAAGTTTAGCTCCAACTTCTTTTGAAACTTCTTCAAGTTTCTTTGCAACGGTAACTTTGTCGTCTTTTACGAAAGCCTGGTCTACGAAGCAGATTTCAGCAAGGTGCTTGTTGATTTTGCCCTGCAAGATTCCGGCCTTAACATTCTCTGGCTTAGAAGCCATTTTCTCGTCCTGAGCCATCTGAGCCTGGAAGATTTCCTTCTGCTCGTCGATGTAGCTCTGTGGAACTTCGTCTTTTGTTGTGTAAGCTGGTGTGAAAGCAGCCAAATGCAAACAGCAGTCTTTAGCGAATACTTTTACAATTTCTGCATCAGAACCGTCAACAACTACGACAGCACCAGTCTTGAAGTCTGAGTGAACGTATATTGCAGCAGCAGAACCTGCCGGAACATCAATAACCTCGAGCTTACGGATAGACATGTTCTCGCGGATTTTTGTAGCAAGCTCAAGAACCAAGTCCTCAAGCTCTTTTTCGATTTTTGTGTAGCCTTTTGCAATTGCAACATCAAGGATTTTCTCACCGAGAGCTACGAAATCAGTATTTTTTGCAACGAAGTCTGTCTCACAAGTAACTTCAGCGACAACGATTTTGTCTCCGTTCTGACGGATGAAAATGCGGCCTTCAGAAGTAGCGCGCTCAGCACGTTTTGCTACTGCAGCCAATCCTTTCTCTTTGAGGATTTTCTCTGCTTCTGCAGCGTCTCCGTTAGCTTCTGTGAGTGCTTTTTTGCACTCCATCATACCTGCGCCAGTCTTGTCGCGCAAAGCTTTTACATCAGCAGCTGTAATTGCCATTTTTAACTCCAGTTATTGTTAGCCCGCGCAGTTTACGCGGGAATTGATTTATTTGATTTTTGACTCGTCGATTTCGTCGTCATCGTCGTCTTCAACATCATCCTTTTTTGTATCTTCTTCTGTAGGAGTGTAGTTAGAGTAGTCAACGATTTCTTCGTCATCTTTCTTTGTAGATGCGTCTGTAACAACATCGTCCTCGTCACCGAGAGTTTCGATGATTTTGAGGCCCTCTTCGTTGTTAGCTTCTACAACTGCGTTAGCGATGATAGAAGTGAAGAGGCTGATAGCGCGGATAGCGTCATCGTTACCTGGGATTGGATATGCGATTCCCTCTGGGTTACAGTTTGTATCAACAACAGCAACGACTGGGATTCCCATGCGGCGAGCTTCTGCAACTGCAATCTGCTCTTTGTGTGTATCAATGATGAAGATAACTCCTGGGAGTTCTTTCATATCTTTGATACCGCCGAGGTTCTTCTCAAGCTTTGCCTTTTCTTTCTGGAGATTAGCGACTTCTTTCTTTGTAAGATTGTCGAAAGTACCGTCAACTTCCATTTTCTCGATTTTCTTGAGTCTCTGAAGTGATTTTTTAATTGTAGAGAAGTTTGTTAGCATACCACCAAGCCAGCGGTTGTTTACATAGTACATGCCACATCGCTCTGCTTCTTTAGCGATAGCCTGCTGTGCCTGTTTTTTAGTTCCAACGAAAAGAACTGATTTTCCAGAAGCAACAATCTTGCGAACAGCCTCATAGCTGTCTTTGATAGAAGCGATTGTCTTCTGCAAGTCGATGATATGGATACCATTGCGCTCTGCGAAGATGTACTTCTTCATGCGTGGATCCCAACGTTTAACCTGATGACCGAAGTGTACACCAGATTCAAGCAAACTCTTCATGGTTACTACTGCCATTGAGTTTCTCCTTCACCGGAATTCTGACTCTTTTACCTTTATTGATAGAAAGAATTCCACCGTCTCTTGTTCTCGTGTCCGCATAAAGCGGACCGGATAATTACGTAACTCTGCTCCGGCCAACAGCCTTACACAAAGCCCGACAAAACTATTCCAAAATAGAATAGCCCTGTTCTTTTAACATATCATAAAGCTCAAAAATAGGCAAGCCAACCACGCCGGAATTCGTTCCCTCAATTTTTTTGATAAAACAAGAAGCCAAGCCCTGAATTCGGTAGCCACCGGCAACACCATGCCAGTCACCAGTTTCGACATACCATTCAATTTCTTCTTTTGACATCGGGGCAAAAGTAACATTTGTGATCGAAGTGCGGCTTGAGGCATAAAGCAAATCGCCATTGAAAAGGGCAAGCCCCGTAATCACCTGATGAGTTTTTCCCTGAAAATCCTGCATGAACTTTTCGGCCTCTTCGTTATCAGCAGGCTTTCCGTAAAGTTTTCCGTCAAGGAGCACCATCGTGTCAGCCCCCAAAATCCACGGAATCTCATGCCCTGCAGGATAAGTGCGAGCGACAGCATCAACCTTACGGCTGGCCAAATATTCAGGAACCTGCTCTGGAGAAATGTCAGACGGATATTCCTCATCAAAATCAGGGACTTTAACCAGATACGGAATATTGAGAAGCTTTAATATCTCCTGTCTTCGGGGAGAGGAAGATGCCAAAATAATAGGTTTCATAGGAAATCTCCATTACACTTTTTATTTATTAATGTTATTTTAAGCGATATTAAAAAAAATCACAAGAGAAGATAAACAGATTTAAAAACACTTTTTTTTATTTATATAAAGATAAAAAAAGCGGAACCACTAAGATTCCGCTTTGTAAGTCAAGGAAACAGGATTATTTAGCGTCCTTTTTGCTGCTTCCTGTGTTGCCAGACTGAAGTTTTTTCAGAAGCTCAAGTGCTCGCTCTCGAACAGGCTTTACATAATGATAGTTAGTAGCAATCTGACCGACAGACTGAATCATTGCACTCTTGTCCTGAACTTTGTCAGCAATTTTCTCATAAGCGATGAGAACCTCAAGAGCAAGTGAGCTTGTCGGGTTAAGGACTGCATTTTTTTTGTTTGCCCAGGCGATTGTGGTAATAACATCATCATTGTTATTCATTCCAATCTCACCGAGGGAGCGGACAGCCGCAGTGATTACCATCGGCTCATTATCCTCAAGAGCAATCTTTTTAAGGGTTGTCTTTGACTCCTCAGAAGGAACCTTTCCGAGAAGATCACAAGCCTTAGCCCGGATATCCGGATAATTGTTCATAAGACGACCACTCTGACGAGACTGTGTGTTTACGCCCTCGCCAGCAAGACGATCAAGTGCGACCAGCATATCCGGAGAAACACGGCCTTCCTCAACCGCATTCTCAAGATACTGCAAAGCAACCAATTTATTGTCACGCTCATCGGAATTTGCAAGCTCCGTAATTACGACATCCTCAACAGTGCTCAAATACTCCTGTTCTGCAGACTTTTCTTGAGCAGCTACAGAAAACGCCATAAAGAGCGCACATGCCGTGCAAGCAACTTTCTTCAAAGATTTCATTTTAGACGAATCCTCCTAAATAGAGTGAATCAACACCCTTGTTTTAATTATAAAATATTAAGTCTTAAAAATCAACAAAGATTTTAACAGAAATTAAGATAAATTGAAACAAAATTCTATAATTTCCGAAAAAGCTTAGTTAAGTTCCTCATTCGTTGGAAGATGAATCATCCAATGACCGTTGATTTTATTGAAATAATAGTAGACAGTGACCGGAGCTTCACGCGCATCAGCACCCTCCGTCTTATGAACCTGGACAGCCTTGATATAAGTGTCAGAAATATAGCGGATTTCCGTTACTTCCCTGCCACGGCGCGCCGGACAGAACACATGCTTGAAGTAATCCTGAAGAGACTGAAGTCTGATTCCTTTTACAGGAAGCTTTTTCTGAGCTGCCTGCAGGTTTTTACGGAGCTTCCAGTAATCCTTTGAGCTCTGCTCAACATATCCGAGCCATGCGTTATAGCTCTTGTTGCTTGCAGAATCAGCCATAATCTCAGCAAGTTCCGAGATTATGCGAAGGACTTCTTCCTTATCACCAGCGAATGTATTGCGGTCAACAGAGACCGCACCAACAGAACGCTCGTACTCGTCATCAGCAGCAGGCTCCTCAATAACAGGCTCTGGCTCGGCGATTACGGGAGCAGGCTCCTCAACGACAGGCTCCGGCTCGGCCACTACCGGTGCAGGCTCTTCGACGACAGGAGCGGGTTCTTCAACGACCGGGGCTGGCTCCTCGACAACTGGCTCCGGCTCTTCAACAACTGGAGCCGGTTCCTCAACCTCTGGCTTTGGCGGCTCTTCCTGTACCTGGGGCTGCACATTTGTACTTCCACAGGAAATCAGAACACCTAAAAAAACAGAACTAAAGGTGAGAAATATAGATTTATTGGCAATTCTGGAAATTTTCATTCTTAGATAATACATCACTTGTGAGAATCCGTCAAACATGTTAAAGTAATTTCAATATGACCTCAGCAGTTTTCCCAGGAACCTTCGACCCGCCGACAAACGGCCACTTAAATGTTATAGAACGAGGCAGCAGGCTTTTCGACAAGCTTGATGTGGTGGTCGCATATAATCCGAACAAGGCATACCTTTTCTCGCCGGAGGAGAGGCTAGCGATGCTGAAGGAACTTACAAAAAAATATCCTAATGTGACAGTCCACCTGTGGGACAGGCTCATAGTCGAGTATGCCGAGAAAAACAACGCGAACATTCTATTAAGAGGAATCCGAAACTCAAATGATTTTTCCTATGAATTCGACCTCTCGCTGATGAACCACAACCTCGACTCAAAAATCGAAACGCTTTTTCTCCCGACCGAGGCAAAATATGTAATCGTGCGCTCAAGCTCAATCAAGGAGCTTGCACAGTTCGGCGGAGACATATCAGGAATGGTGCCAAAAATCGTTGAGGACGCAATAAAATCGAAATATAAGGCTTAAATTGACATTTTTTCGATTTTCGTCATAAAAAAATGTTGACAATCAAAACTTTGTGTGTAATAATAATTGACATTCGGGTATAAACTGTTGTAGTATAAATCCCGTTATTCATAAAATTATATAGTGAGGTTTATAATATGGCAGTACCAAGAGCGAAAACATCAAAAGCTCGCACACGCAGACGACGCGGTGTAAACATGCATCTCGAAGCTCCACAGCTTGTTGCTTGTGGCAACTGTGGCAACCTTGTTATGCCGCACCATGTTTGTCCAAAATGTGGTTTCTACCGTGGCCGCCAGGTAATCACACCTGAAGTAAACGGTTAACAAAACTAAAGCATTATGTCCAGAGGGACATAATGCCAAATACTATGTCCCTCTGGACATCGTAAGAAGGAGAAAATCATGGACGAATTGTTCGTAAAAATCCAGAAGCTCATCGCTGAAAAACTTGAAATCGATGAAAGCAAAGTCACAATGGAAGCTTCTTTCCGTGGCGACCTCGGAGCAGACAGCCTCGACACTTACGAGCTTGTTTATGCTATCGAAGAGGAACTTGGCGTTTCTATTCCTGACGAGAAAGCAAATGAATTCGAGACAGTAAAAGACGCTTACGATTTCATCAAATCAGCACAGGCATAAATAAAGCCGAAACAAAATTGAGCACAGGTTTTTTACAGCCTGTGTTTTTTTTATTTTAAAGAAAATCCGGCACGAGATTGAAGCCCCGCCGAAGGCGTTCTGGAGCGACCGAAAGGGAGCGGAAGAATGAAGCGAAAAGCGGAAGGGCGGAAAGCTCGCAGGCAGTTGATTTGCCCCATAAAAAAAAATAAAATCAGACTATGCTTCTTTCGAAAAAAAATCTTTCTCCACAGAGAATCAAGGAACTTAACAATTTTGCAAAAGGAATTTCTATAAAATTCTCGAATCTCAACCTGCTTGAACTGGCTTTCACGCACCGTTCTGTAGCAAGCGACGGAAAAACCAGCAGGCACCACAACAACGAGAGGCTTGAATTTCTGGGCGACAGCGTGCTCGGAATGGCTACGGCAGCATATCTTTACGAGCATTTCATGGACAATCCCGAAGGCGACCTTGCAAAAATCAAGAGCAGCGTTGTAAGCGAAATGAGCCTTGCACCAATCGCACTCCAAATCGGCATAGACAAGATGCTGATTCTTGGAAAAGGCGAGGAAATGAGCGGTGGAAGACAGAAGAGAGCAATCCTTGCGGATGCGGTTGAGGCCGTAATCGGGGCATATTACCTTGACGCGGGTTACAAGGCTGCCGAAAAACTCGTTCTTTCATTTATGATTCCTGCGATCGAAACTTTCCTCTCAAACAAAGGCGCGAAGGACTTCAAGACAATGCTTCAGGAAGCGCACCAGAAGAAATACAAGAGCTGCCCGACATACGAGCTTGTGAAGGAAACTGGTCCCGACCATGAAAGAACTTTCTGGGTAACGGTTCACCTCAAGAACGCGAGCTACGGACCAGAGAGCGGCAAGAGCAAGAAGGAAGCCGAGCAGAATGTGGCAAAAAAAGCATGGCTTGAACTTTTCGGGGATTGACCTACCTGCCGAGATTTTGCTATAATCTATAAATCTTCTTGTGATATTAACTTGCTTCCTAACAGTGATGGAATGATAGAAGTGGCCGTTTTTTTGGCTTCAAGCTAGTGGTGACTGGGGTTGCTTTAATGTCGGGCAAGATATAAGGAGTTATTTTTATGAAAAAGGGAATTCACCCAGAGTACAAATTGACAAAAATCACTTGTCAGTGCGGTAATGTAATCGAGACTCGCTCTACAGTTTCTGACATCCATGTTGAAATCTGTTCTGCTTGCCACCCATTCTACACAGGTAAGCAGAAGCTTGTTGACACCGCAGGACGAATCGACCGATTCAACAAACGCTTCGGTATCAAAACTGACAAATAAGTCGATTTTCAATCGATACGAAAGCTCCCCAAAAGGGGAGTTTTTTTGTTTTAAACCACAGATTACACAGATTCAAATTTTTATTTCCTATTATTTGAACCTGTGATTATTTTTTTACTCTCCGATTTTTATTTTCCAGAGTCGGTGGGCTTTTGTCCCCTTGAAATCTTCGGGCAGGGATTTTTCTGTCATATCGAAAACTGCCACAGCCTTTCCAGAATCTGTTGTTTTCGGTACAAGTTCCGCATCAAATTTGAGGCGGTGAGAGTTAGTAGAAAAGTAGAGGACTCCGCCACCGTTCAAAAGGTTCACACATTTTTTGACAAGCTCGCTCCAGTCACGGTTGATGTCGAGCGTATTTCGGGTAGCCTTGGAATTCGAAAAAGTAGGCGGATCGAGCACGATGATGTCATAACGATTGCTTCCTTCGGCATTCGGAACTTCGGCAAGTTTCTGGTTTAGGAAGCCTGTCACATCTCCACGAGTGAAAAAATAACGGTCGTCGTCGGGGTCAAAGTCATTGAGGGCAAAGTTAAAGCGTGCCCATTCGAGATAAGTGTTGCTCAAATCAACGCTCTCAACACGGCGGGCTTTTCCTTCGGCGGCATAGACCGAAAAAGAGCCGGTATAGCAGAAAAGATTCAGGACGCTTTTTCCGGCACACTCCGAGCGCACGATTGAACGCAACGGACGGTGATCGAAGAACAGACCTGTGTCAAGGTAGTCGCTAAGGTTAACTTTGAAAAGCTGGCCGCATTCCTGAACATAACATTCGGTAGTTTGTTTGGAATCAATCTTCTCGTACTGATTTTCACCTTTCTGTTTTTTGCGGAGTTTTTGAATCACGCGATTTTCCGGAATTTCAAGCACGGAAGCGACGGCTTTTGTCATGCAGTCGAGCCAAATCTGCTCATCACTGTCTGATTTTTCATACGGTCTCTCATACAAGTAAAGATGAACAAACGAACGTTCGGCTTTTTCTTTGCTTGCGGTAAGGTCATTTGCGGAGATTCGGGCATCTTCCTGCTGCAAAAGAAGGGCCGCATCGATTTTTGAATCCATTCCTTCGGGCAGGGCCTCATACAAATCCACCGCGAGAGGAACTTCCGGGATATCACGGTCGTAAAGTCGGTAGCAGGTGACTCGCTCACGACGCGCCCATTTTCTAAGCTGCTTGTATTTTTTGGAAAGTCGGTTGGCAAAAATCTTCGCCTGATATTCGTTCTGTTCGGTTGTGTTCTGGTTCATATCTTTGAGTATAGCAGATTTGCGCAAGGGATTGTAGCCCCGTCAGTTGCGGAACAAAGTGAAGCAATGAGCGGAAGCGAAGGGCGAAAAGCCAAATGAGCACGAAAACGAGAGTGCTCACGACCCGAGCGAAGCGAGGGATGCGCCCAAAATCACACCCAAAAATATACGGTATACACTTCTAAAAAAAAACGGTATAATCAAATAAATATCTATTATCTTTTTTTTCAGGAATCTAATGAATTACACGGAATTAAATCTAAACGAAAAAATCCAGCAAGGACTTAGCGATGCGGGCTATGTCACTTGCACTCCGGTCCAGGAGCAGGTTTTGAAGGCTTCTTTGGACGGCTCGGACCTTTATGTTCAGTCACAGACAGGAACAGGCAAAACAGCGGCCTTCCTCGTAACAATCATGCAGGAAATTCTGGCACGCAGAGAATCAACAGGAACTGAAGGTGAGGCAAAGAAAAATGCTCTCATTCTTGTTCCGACCAGAGAACTTGCCGTTCAGGTTGAGGAAGAGGCCGCAAAACTCGGAAAGCACACTGGTCTCAAATTCGCTTCATTCTATGGCGGAGTGGGCTACGAAAAACAGGTAGCGGACCTCAAAAAAGGCGTTGACATCATCATCGGCACTCCGGGACGCGTAATCGATTTGACCGAAGGCAAGCAGATGGATTTGTCGAATGTCGGCTACCTTGCGATTGACGAAGCTGACCGCATGTTCGACATGGGATTTTACCCGGATTTGCGAAAACTGATTCACTTCCTTCCAAAAACCGAGGGCGACAAAAAGGCTCGGCAGACAATGCTCTTTTCGGCAACCCTCAATTCTTACGTCAAAAACCTTGCATGGGAATACACTCGCGAAGCAAAAGAAATCACAATTGAAGCGCAGAACATCACTGTCGATGAGATTGACCAGGAACTCATTCACGTCTCAAGCGACGACAAAATGAAGCTCCTTCTCGGAATCTTCAAAAAAGAAAATCCAGAAAGCGTGATTATTTTCTGCGACACAAAGAAGATGTGCGAAATCGTCTCAAAACGGCTCCAGATTAACGGTATCAAAAACGAGTACATCATCGGTGATTTGCCTCAGTCAAAGCGCCTTAAGATTATGGACAATTTCAAAGCCGGAAAGGTGACTTGTCTTGTCGCAACTGATGTAGCAGCCCGAGGAATCGATGTCAACGACCTTGCGATGGTCGTTAACTATGACCTTCCGAACGAAGCCGAAAATTACGTGCACCGAATCGGGCGAACGGCCAGGGCAGGAAAGAGCGGAAAGGCCTATACATTCTGCTCGGAGCGTGATGTTTACTCTTTGGCCCCAATTGAGCGTTACATCGAAAAGCAGATTCCAAGCAGGGTTGCTATCGCAGAAGATTTTGAAGAAGACAAATCAAAAGACGTTTACATCCGCCTTGACTCCGAAGAGCGCGACGGAAAAAGAAACCACAGATGGACACAGATGGACACAGATGGTGCACAGAATAGAGGGAAAAAGTCTGGAGGACGAAAATCCCGCAAAGAAGGCAGAAAATCTTATTCCGACGATGAAATCAAATCGTTTAGGGGCGATAAATCCAAGAACACAGTCCGTCGTGCGAGCGATGAGGAAATCGCAAAGCTTTCCGGAATGTCAAGCGACGAACGTATCAAATACTTCAAGGAAAAGTACGCAAAATCTTCAAGTTCAGTTTACAAGAATGCTGCAAAAACAGCCGGTTCAAAAGCAAAATCTGGCAAGGGCAGGGGAACGAGCCGAAAGAATCCTTCCGCTGCACGCAAAACAGAGAAAGCACCAAAGAAGCTCGGCTTGATTGCAAGGCTCAAGAGCTTGATTGGACGAGGAAAATAAAAAATTCCTCACAAAGAGCACAGAGCACACGGAGAAATACACTGAAAAAACTCTCTGTGTACTCAAAAGCTCTGTGAGAACTTAAAACATATCAGGAGAAAAACATGATTACAGTCAGTGACGTATCACTTCATTTCAGCGAAAAACCGCTTTTCAAAGACGTAAATATCAAATTCACGGCAGGAAACTGTTACGGAATTATCGGTGCTAACGGTGCCGGAAAATCAACCTTCCTTAAGATTCTCTCCGGCGAGCAGGATCACGACACAGGTGAGATTTTCATGACCCCTGGCGAGCGAATGGCTGTTCTGAGTCAGGACCACTTCGCTTTCGATGAATTTTCAGTCAAGGACACCGTAATGCAGGGGTATCCAAAGCTTTATGAGGTTTCAAAGGCCCGCGACGAAATCTACTCAAAAGCTGATTTTACAGAGGAAGACGGCATCAAATCGGCCGAGCTTGAGGCGGAATTCGGAGAGCTGGGCGGCTACGAGGCAGAAAACCAGATTGAGCAGATGCTTTCAGGCCTTGGCCTTGAAGAGAAATTCCATGACAAGATGATGAGCGAGCTTGACGAAAGCCAGAAAGTCCGCGTTTTGCTGGCCCGCGCCTTGTTCGGAAACCCGGACATCCTTCTTCTCGACGAACCTACGAACGGTCTTGATTTGGAATCAATCAACTGGCTTGAGGACTTTCTTCTCGAATTTGAGAACACAGTTATCGTCGTAAGCCACGACCGACACTTCCTCAACACAGTCTGTACAGTAACTTGTGATATCGACTTTGGAAAAATCACTCAGTTCGCCGGAAACTACGACTTCTGGTATCAGATGAGCCAGATTTTGCAGAAACAGGCACGAGACCAGAAGAAAAAGAATGAAGAAAAGGCAAAAGACCTCAAAGAATTCATCCAGCGATTCGCTTCAAATGCCGCAAAATCTCGACAGGCAACAAGCCGAAAGAAGGTTTTGGAAAAGCTCGAACTCGAAGATTTGCCAGTTACAAGCCGAAAATTCCCGTTCGTTCAGTTCAAAACCGAGCGTGAAATCGGAAACAATGTCCTTGAATGTCGAAAACTCAACTCAAAGGATGAAGATGGGCTTCAGCTTCTCAAAGATTTTGACTTCAAGGTCAACCGCACTGACAAAATCGCTTTCGTTGGCGTAGAGCACAACACAATCTCATCACTTTTCGACATCATTTCAGGTGATGAAAAGGCTGAGAGCGGAGAATTCTTCTGGGGACAGACTACAAGCCAGGTTTATCTTGCACGAGATAACAACAAATACTTCGACAACGACATGAACATCACGGAATGGCTCAAACAGTTCTCAAAAGAGCAGGATGATGCCTACGTTCGCGGCTTCCTTGGACGAATGCTTTTCAGCGGCGATGAGTCACTCAAAAAGGTAAAGGTTTTGTCCGGCGGTGAGAAAGTCCGCTGTATGCTCTCAAAGATGATGCTCCAGAATGCAAATGTCTTGATTCTTGACGACCCTACGAACCACCTCGACCTTGAGGCAATCGAAAGCTTGAACCAGGCTCTCGTTCAGTTCCCGGGCGTAATCTTGTTCACAAGCCACGACCACGAGTTCATCCAGACAATCGCTAACCGAATCGTTGAGATTACACCGAAAGGCGTTATTGACCGAATGATGCCGTTCGATGATTACATGGCGGACGACTCAATCAAAGCACTCCGCAAGCAATATTACGAAGGAAGCGACCGAAAGATTAAGTTCTAGGATTGTTTTTCCCCACATCAGGATTATACTTCGCATATCCATGTGGGGATTTTTTTCTTTATATTTTTCAAAACCGGTTATATAATATTTGTATGGCTTTTTTTGACAAAATGGAAAATTATGACAGACTTCTCTCAAAAGCGGTGAATAATATTCATCCTCTCATGGTTTTCTGTAATTTATCCAACAATTTTTATCAGATAATTTCATATAGCAACACAGTTTTAAAAGATTCAATAGCTTATACAGGAGATTTTGACTCCTTTATTCTTACCATAAAAGAATCAATTATCAATAAGGATTATTCAAATCTTTTTACGGCATCGTTCAACAGACAAAAGATTCTTGAAAGGGTAGTTGATAATTATTCGGCGATAACACTTCAATTTCCGTATCTTTTTTCAGAGGGAAAAGAGCAGTGGATTGAGCTTCAGATGATTTTTGTCGGTGCGGAGCAAGATAACGTTCAGGCAATAATGCTCGGCAAAAACATTGATGATGAAAT
>NZ_JAFRNB010000178.1 GCF_017430385.1 Treponema sp. | reverse complement strand
TACTATCCCTAACGCTTTTTAATCATCGTCCAAGTCATAATAGTCTTCATTATCTAAGCTTTTATCATTTTCTTTGCCAAGCATAAAACAAATCATATCATAAGCAGCAGATTGTTTTGCGGCAGATTTTGTGTATTCTTCGCCGATTCCTGCTTGGTTGTAACCATCCCAATCTTCGTATTCTTTGATAAAGCATTCGCATCGCCAAACTTGATTTCCATCGTCATCAGGTGAAACGGAGCAATTCAACTCAGGCTTTGAAATAAATTTCTTCAAATACAAAGTATTGAGTGTTTGAACTGCTGTCTCAGGAGTTGCCTTTTGTGCAATTTGTTCAATTTTGTATTTCTGCAGAAAATCGACAGCTTTTTTTGCAGCATCCATTTTTGCAGATATTTCGGAATTTCCATTTCCCTCTATCAGTTTTGAATTCCAAGAATTCTGTAAATATAGTGAAAGTGTACATCTGAAAGGCTGGTTATTCCCAGAATAATTCTGATAAACAGAAAACTTTGGTTCGGTAATTCCTAAATCATCACAAGAGTCATAGAGTGTAGTTACATAATTTTCACTGAAATCCAACATTCCCCACATCGTCTTGCATGATTTTTCAATTTGTTTGAAGTCCCAATTAGAATCAACTGCGATTGCTCCGATAATTGCCTCAAATAAATCACAGCGAACTTTCTCGTTACGCCAGACTTCGTTTTTCTCATCGCTATTTCCGAGCAAAAGATAATCATCCAAATCAAGCATATCAATACAATGCGCCAATGCCGACTTGTTCACATAGTTCGCGCGGATTTTTGAAAGTTCAGCTTCGTTTTTCTTTGAATAAAAGAAATCGTCCGTGTATGTTTGTGGAACGGTACTGTACGAATCATAGAGCCATTTTGTCATTACGGTATTTACAAGTTGGTCACCATACAGTTCAAGGATTTCATTATCTTCATAGCCGTCATGTTCTTGCGCAAATGACTTCCGAGTAAAAGCCTGCACAAGAAGTTTTGTGTGATAGCGGAATTGATATGAAATTTTTTCTTCAATTGTTTTTTGATTTTCTAAGATGTAGTTAACATCATCAGTTGTCATAAAGACCTCCAAAAATAAATATGGAGGCACTGAAAAGTGTTCTTATATGCGAGAAAATATAACAACACTGTCCATCAATACAGATTCATTAAAATGAAGATAATGTGAAAAGTTTCTCAGCACAGAAAGCAATTCATCTATAATCATTTTAAAACACTGTGTTGGTTTAAGTGCCTTTTAAGACAAAATAATATAGAGGAAAGAGAATGTCAATATATAATTTGTTCATCCATGATAAAAGAGCAGATGCGAATGGAGGCCGCCTTCTTTGAATCTGTCCGCGTTCTTGTAATGCGCCTTATGTATAATCCATCTGGCAAGAAATTCTCTCTCAAAGAAATTAACGATCGAATAAACGAACTTCTCAAACAATCAGTAAAATCTGATGGCGTTATAAATCTTTTTTCTGATGTTGGCGAGAAGGTAAACCTCTTTGATCCAACCTTCCTCGAAAATATTTCAAAAATGAAAGAGAAAAACCTTGCCGTAGAGCTTCTAAAAAAACTCATTGAAGAACAGGTAAAAGTTTACAAACGTACAAACCTTGTAAAATCAGAAGCCTTTAGCGAACTCATTCAGCAAACCTTAAACCGCTACCTGAACGGAATGCTTACAAACGAAGAAGTAATTCAGGAACTCTTGAAACTTGCAAAAGAAATGCTGTATGCCAGTGAGGAAGGAAACAAGCTCGGCCTCACAGACGAAGAACTTGCTTTCTACGATGCACTTACAAAACCTGAAGCTGTAAAAGATTTCTATTCAAACGAAGAGCTTGTTGCACTCACAAAAGAACTCACCGAAACTCTCCGTAAAAACAAAACAATCGACTGGCAGAAAAAAGAATCAGCCAGAGCCAAGATGCGTATTCTTGTAAAACGATTGCTCAAAAAATATAAATATCCGCCAGAAGGTCAGGAATACGCACTCAAAACTGTAATCAGCCAGTGCGAACTCTGGACTGATAATGTTGCTGATTATGATGAAAATCCATCCGATGACCGCTTTGGCACAGCAGACAAAACCGTTCAGTATGAAATACCAAACGATTTTGGACTTCTAAAAGTTGCGGAAAACAGACCAAAATAGGGGAATACACTTTTTCCACCTAATCTAATAACTCCCCATACATCTCCCTCGCATACCCAAATTCCCGCTCCCCAAACAGCACCAGCGTAACCTCATCAAAATTCTCTTGATACAATTTCATCGTCTCAACAGCAACCTTTATCGCTTCACGCTGGGGATAGCCGTAAACTCCGGCAGAAATCAGAGGAAATGCAATCGTCTTCAGGCCGTTTTCTTTAGCAAGATTTAAGGAGTTTTCATAGCAGGAAGTAAGAAGTTTTTCAGCATCAGCAGGAGTGTGCTCGAAATAGATTGGTCCGACAGTGTGAATCACAAATCTTGATGGCAGCTTGTAGCCCTTTGTGATTTTTGCCTCACCGGTCTTGCATCCGTGAAGGGTCATACATTCGGCAAGAAGTTCCGGACCAGCAGCGTAGTGAATTGCACCGTCCACGCCACCGCCACCGAGAAGCGAAGAATTAGCCGCATTTACGATTGCATCGCAGCTCAACTTTGTTATGTCACCTTTGATAATTTTGATTTTTCCCATGTTTTGATTATATCACAGTCCAGGAAATATTGGCGTTGTTCTTTTTTATTTTCTTCGGTTATAATGTTTTCATGGCAAACGGTGAAGTAGATTCGCACGAAAAAAACAAGGATTCGCTTCCTCTTTCGGAAAAACATGCAGAACTTTCCGTTGCCACATTTCCAAAGACAAAACTCATGGTCCTGCAGGATAAATCTTCTTTTTGTTTTGGAATCGATGCTGTTCTGCTCGCTGATTTTGCATCAGTGAAAAACGGCGGGAAAGTCTTTGATTTAGGAACTGGAAACGGAATCATCCCGCTTTTGATGGCAAAAACTTCACAGGCCTCGCACTTTACGGCTCTTGAAATCCAAGAAAAATCTGCCGAGCTTGCATCAAAAAATGTTGAGATCAATAATCTTGAAGAAAAAATCTCTGTCGTCCATGGAGATATAAAGGATGCGCGAAATCTTTTTCCGCCCGAATGTGCCGATGTTGTAACTTCAAATCCGCCTTACGCAAAAGCAAATTCTGTCCGAAAAAATCCAAATGAAGCAAAAAATATCGCCCGTCACGAAATTTTGTGCAATCTCGAAGATGTTGTTTCGGCAGCAAGTTATCTTTTAAAATCAAACGGAAGTTTTTTCATGATTCACCGCCCGGAACGGCTTTCAGAAATCTTCGTTCTGTTTTCAAAATATCGGCTCGAAGCGAAATCTTTGCGACTCGTTCAGCCTTTTTCGGATTCTGCTCCCACGATGGTACTGATTGAAGGTCGGAAAAATGCCCGTGCAGAAATAAAAATTCTCCCCACGCTTGTGATTTACAAGTCTCAGGGAAAATATTCTGAGTCAGTTAAAGAAATTTATGAAAAATTTTGAGTGCTAGTTAAGTTTTTTGACAAGAGCTTCAAGCTGCGCCCGCGAAAGAACAGGCTCGCCATTCAATTTTGCGGACATAAAATGCTCCCACAAAGACTTTTGCAAATCCTCGACTTCAGAAACATCATCTAGCCCAAGCATTTTTTGAAAGGAGCGGGCAAGCATGGATTTTGAGCGGTATTCCCGAATACCCATCCGGTTGGTTTTCTGATAATCTTCGCAAACTTCATCCCAGGTCGCCCCGCAAAAGCCTCCGAGCAAAGCACAAAAGACGCCGGTTCTGTCAGTTCCGATAGCACAATGAATCTGAAAAGGGCCGTCATGGGCATCATCAATTATAAAATTAACAATCACACGAACCCATTCGTAAAAAAGGCTGTCCGTTGGCTTGTTATAAACATAATCATAAGACGGCACAATTCCCGATTCAGACATTACATTGCAGACATTTTTTGAATCAATAATTTTCTGATAATACGCGGGAATTTCAACTTGCCCTTCAGTTCCATCATACCAGCTGATTTTTTCACCGGCAAAAACCGTGTAATCATCAGTAAGATTGATATCAGACTTGATTCCTTCTTCTGCAGCAAGTTTTTGAACATATTCAATACGTTTTTTTTCAGTGTCAAACCTCAGACTTCTATTGTCTGTGGAATAAAACGGATGGAAAGACCTGAAAAGTTTTTTTGTCCCAGGAACAAGCCGGAAATTTGAAATTTCTTCCTGTCCGAGCCTGCAAGTTAAATCAAAATCGGAAAGAGTCTTTATTCTGCCGGCAATTTTAAACTGGCAGATTATTTCCTCAAGATTTTCATCAGAATAGATAATCGCAAGATTTTTGTCATTCGACGGAAAAATGAATCCTTTCGGAACAAAATCAACATCAGCAAGCGATATATATAAACCGTTTATGCAAAATTTGTATTCAGGATGGCCGGAATTGCCCGTTCCTGAAAGCTTCGAAAAATCAACAGCAACATACTGCAATGAAAGTGACTCGCAAAAAGTCATCTTAAAATCAGGATTTTCCACCCATGAATTAAAGGAACCGCACACATATGCTGAGTCAACTTTTTCTGTCTGCCGCCAGTTTTTGTAATCATAAATAAAAATAATAAGAGAATTTTCCTTATCCTCAATAAAACACTTGTCCCTGTCGTTCTGCGTTACACTGTATGATTTTCCATTAACGACAAGATTTTCAAACTTTTGCATATCAAAGCGAAGAATATCATTAACTCATCAATTTTTCAATATTTTTTGGCGCGAATCTCCGGGCTACGGGCTATCCGTGGTTCCGCTACCGCTTCATTCCCCGCCATCCATGCCTGCATTATCTGGTTGCGGCATGGAGGCCGCGTGCTTTTTAAACCGATAATTGCCGCGAAAACTAAGTTCTCGTTACGACATGGATGACAGTGAACGGCTTCGCCGCCACTCCTATCCCGCGCGGGCTATTTTTGCCTATCATTGAACTAGCCTGCTTTTTTCTATAAAATAGGTTTCTATGAATAAGAACTGCAAGAAACCAACTTTCCGTGAATTTTTGAAATCTCAGGTCGAAGCCGGGCTACCAGTATTTTTTGACGGCGGAATCGGCACTATGATTCAAAAGACCGGGTTCACTGATTACGACATTCCCGAAGACATTTCGATTGAAAAGCCAGAGATTATTGAAGACATTCACAAGCAGTATCTCCGAGCTGGAGCGAATGTTATCACGGCTAACACTTTTGGTGCCTTGCCGCTCAAACTGATTTCCGCAAAATATTCCTGCAAAGAGTACATCGAGGCAGAAATTGCCCTAGAAAAAAAATGTATCGAAGAAATTGAGGCAGAAGGAAACACACGCCCTCATTACGCTTCATGGGATACCAGCCAGATTGGTCGTCTTCTGGAGCCCATGGGAGAACTGACTTTTGACGAAGCCTACGAGACTTACAAAGAAGCGGCCATAATTGCGGAAAAAGCCGGAGCCGAGATTGCGATTATCGAGACAATGGCAGATTTACGGGAAGTAAAGGCTGCGGTTCTTGCCACAAAAGAAAACACTAACCTTCCGATTTTTGCCAGCATGACTTTCCAGCCCAATTTGCGAACTTTGACCGGCGCTGACATCCGCACGGTTGTGGTTTATCTTGAGTCGCTTGGAGTCGATTTAATCGGATTTAACTGCGGCGGTTCTTTGAACGAAGATGACAAAATCGTTGCTGAGTTCATGCGTTACGCACATCTGCCTGTTTGCGTGGAG
>NZ_JAFRNB010000177.1 GCF_017430385.1 Treponema sp. | reverse complement strand
TTGTTCACTTGTGTCGAAAAAGAAGGCTGTATGCAGGGAACTGACATGGAAGCTTGCAGGGCTTTGCGAGAGGCTGTAAGCTGCCGTGTCGTTGTTGCTGGCGGTGTAAATACTTTGGAGCAGATTGTTGAACTTGAAAAACTCGGCTGCGATGTTCAGCTTGGAATGGCTTTGTACACTGGCAAGGTAAGTCTCAAAGACGCTTTCATCGGCTGTCTCAATTTTGAAAAAGTTGATGGCATGATTCCTGTAATCGCTCAGTCACCAAGCGGCGAGGTTTTGATGATGGGCTATTCTAACAAAGAAGCATTCGAAAAATCTTTTGCAACAGGAAAACTCACTTTCTTTAGCCGCACACGAAATACACTTTGGACAAAAGGCGAGACAAGCGGCCACTTCCTGGAACTTCTCAAAATGCGTGTTGACTGCGACCGGGACACTGTTCTTGCGACTGTCATTCCTCACGGTGGAGTCTGTCATACAGGAAGCTTCACTTGCTTTGGAAGCGAGCCGGATGCAAAATCAAATCTCGAACGACTTTACGGCACGATTGCAGAACGATTCGCAAATCCTCGTCCTGGAAGCTATACTGCAACTCTTGATGCAAAACGGGTTCGCGAAAAGGTCATGGAAGAAGCCGAAGAACTTTGCGATGATGCTGATTCAAAAGAAGAAGTCATCTGGGAAGCTGCGGACTTGCTTTACTTCGTGAGCGTTCTCATGTACAAAGAGGGCGTAAACTGGCAGGATGTCTACGATGAACTTGACAGACGACACAAAGAAAAATAAGATATTCACAATTTAAAAAATAGAGAATTAATAATAAAACCTGTGAACAAATAATAAAAAGTCGAAAGACCTGCGATTTTTTTGATTCGCAGGCCTTTTTTTATGATTCCTTTTTGCGCTCGTGGAGCTTTTCGTTCATTTTTGCGGCGGTTTGTGAATCCTGATGATAGCCGACTATCCACAAAACCAGGTGCACGCAGAAAACTGTCGCAACGATTCCGGCAATGCTTTTCCAGCTGCTCGTATCAAGCCAGTCCAGATAGAAGCCAACGCAAAGCACGACGATGTTCACGAAGATGTAAAATATGATTCTGCTTACAATCAGCTGGATTTTCCCAGGCTCGCGGTCCCTTAAAAAAGGAATGTAGCTTACCGTTGTCAAAAAAGAAATTGCAAGCACGCCCCAAATGTATGAAATGGAAAGAGATACTTTTAATCCGTAAAACAACGCGATGTAAGTCGATGAGCAGATAAAAATCAATGTCGTTGTTTTGGAAAAAAGTGCGATAAGTTCTTTTAATTTTCGTGTGTTCAAAGCCATTTTCTCCTTTTTTTACAATCCGAGCCGTTCTTTTAAAACTGGAACATACATCCGCGAAATAATCACTTTGTAACCGTTTTCAATAGTTGCCTCAAAGCGGCCACCGAAAGCTGGGGCAAGGCTTTTGATTTTATTCAGGTTGATGATGACGGCCTTGTTTGCCCGCATGAAATCTTTTTGAGGAAGTTCATTTTCAAGCTGATAGAGTTTGCTTCTTGTTTCATAGACATCGCTGGCAGTGTAGACAAAAACCCTGTCATCCACGGATTCAAAATAAAAGGCATCGTTGTCATCAATCAGAAAAATGCGGTCATCCTTGTAGACAGTGCGTTTTTGCTTGCCATGCTTGAAACTGTTCAGCAGAGAAATCAGACTTTCATCAAGCACAGAACACCTGACAATCACCTCGTCTTCGCTTCCGTCAGTGTTGTCAAGAATCGTTATCTTCAAAATCCACCTCGATTAATTCAGTATATCAGATGTTTCCAATTATTTCATCTTTATGGAAAGCAATTCTGATTTTGCGGACGAAGTTTCAATCTGATGAATAGCATTTTTTGCCGCATAAACTTTTTGAAGCCACTTGTCCGAAACTGGGAATTTTATACAGCGGACAGTGTTGTTTTTGGTAAGAAAAGTCAGGCCGCTGCAAATTTTTTCCTGATTCGAGTCGTAAACGATACATTCATTTCCGTTGAATTTTACGAAGAAATTCCATTTATTTGATTGGAAAACATCCCTATCCAAAGAAATTTTTATTTCCAAAGGTTTTGATGCTTCCTTTTCGCCTGAAAATTCAAGCTCCAGCTGCCAGTATTCGGGGTAGGGCTGCTTTCCACCGAATGTCGGCTTGCGAACTGTGTAGGACTTGATTCCGCTTGCGCACGAAAAATCACTTCCGTCTGATTCCGAAAATGAGATTTTTTGAGCAATTTCACCACCGTTGTACGGAGAATAAATCTTTAAATTCAAAATTTCTGCAATCATCGTTGAACTTTTTGTACTTGTCGCAAAAAAAACGAGTGGAAAAAACAGACAGATTGTTCCAACGAGCAAAGAAAGACCGTAATATCCTGCCGCAGAAAAGAAATTTTTCATTTTATTCATTTGAATTTCCTCTTACAAAAGTCCCTGTACAAATCCGACTATTCGATTCAAAGAATCTACGACGAAAGAGCCAGACATTGCCGCTCCAAACGAAAATGCCGCGAATCGGAAAAGATTTGCCGGGTCAAGAAATGCCTGAATTCCCCGTCCAAAAGCTGTTCTTGGCTCCGGGTGGCCACAAATTTTTTCAAAATGGAATGAATATGAAATCGCTTTTTCGCTGCAAACTTTTACACATTCTCCGCATTTTGAGCATGTCAGCTCCGGCTTTCCTTTTTTCTCTTTGATTGTTGAGATGTCAATCGCTCCAAAAGGACAAGCTGCCGCACATTTTAGGCATCCCTTGCATTTTTCCGTGTCGATTTTTATGCGGAACAGGCTGAGTCCGTCAGTGAGCGAGGCAAAGGCTCCAAATGGGCACAAAGAGCTGCATTGAGTCCGTCTTTTTGTAAGAATCGGAAGAACTACGACAAGAGCGATGAACAATGATATAAAAACACAGCCTCCGACTATATTAGGCACGGAATTGAAAGGGCTGTATTCAGTGACGGTCTTGAAAGGACAGAACCATGCGCAGTACACGCTTGAAAAAAGTCCGAGTGAAGCAAGTGCGATAAAAGCAAGAAAACCAAATTGAAATTCACGGATTTCCTTGTTGTGCGAAAGAAGATTCAGCCGGCGTTTTTTCCCGATGTGAGAAAAACCTTCTTCCCAGCCGCCGTAAAAGCAAACCCAGCTGCACCAGCCCCGACCGAGCAGAATTGTTGTGACGAACCAAATACCGAGCATACTTGCAATCGAGGCAAAATGTCCTGTGATTCTTGCCGGAAAAATTATTTCTTTTGCCAGCAAAAACGGAAGAAAAACCTGCGGAATTGCGATGTGGCAGAACGGAATTTCCGAAGCCGCACTTGCCGCCGCCGTAATCTCCATGCTTCCGCGTTCATCAATCAGCCGTGCGATAAAAGAAAAAGTAAAAAACAGCGCAAACAAAATTTGAAAAATTCTTCTATATATCACTCCACTTCCTTTGATTTTGCTCTCTGAAAATGTCATTCTTGCGAACAAAAACAAAAGAAAAGCCGCGTAAATTATAGAAGTGACGGAAAAATTCTGCGTCATCACGACAAAAAAGAAAATCACAATTGACATCAAAAAACTTAAGATTATCGAAACTACCATTTTGTGCCCCAAAGATTATTGAAATAAAAGCGGAATAAGTCCCGCAAAGATTATGAAAAAGACTGCGAGCAAAAGCTGGCTTATCCTTGCAATCCGTCGTAAAACAGGCGCGAGTTTGACAAGAATCGGAAAGCCTAAAATCGGAAGGAAAAATGGCATCGTTCCAAGATAAAAAAATATAAAATAGAAGAATCCTGAAAGTCCGTGCCCGCCGAACATAGACCGTGCGATTGCCGTCCATAAAGGCGGACAAATGTGAAGTCCTACAGAAAGACCCGCAAAAATTGCTGTAAGCTTGTCATTTCCTAGACGATGCAATTTTCTGCATTTACAGCCACCGTGAGCGTCATTTCCCCAGGGAAATTTTACGCCAAGTGAATTCACCAAAAGCACTGAGCCGCATAAAATGTACGCGATTTGAGAAAGTCTTCTTGCGAGGACAGGATTGAAAAAATCTTCCAGAAGAATTCCTGCCATTGCAAAAACAGCCCCAAGAATCATGTACATCAAAAAACGGCCTGCCAGAAAAAGGAAAGTGAGCGACAGATTGCGTTTCTGATTTAAATCCTGCACACCGAACAAAAACGGAACTAAAACCGGCGCACAATACATCGTGCAGTAAGTTCCAGTTGAAAATCCGAGTAGCAAAGGTTCAATAAAAAATGTCATCATGATTTCGAGTATATTCGCGGAAAGAAACGAAAACAATCAGCTAAAAGGTGAGTTGCAAGGAAGAGGGGATAAGTTGCAGAAAGGAAGATGTGAAATTTTCGGATTGAATCGCTATACCACAAAAGGGCGATTTATGATAATCTTAATCCTAAATAGGAGAAAAGATGAACAATACTGTACCAGAATTGTTTGGAAGCATGGTTTTCAATGATGATGTGATGAGGGCGCGTCTGCCAAAAGACACTTACAAATCGCTCAGAAAGACTATTCAGCAAGGCTCACCTCTGGAGCTTGATGTTGCGAATGTCGTTGCGAATGCGATGAAAGACTGGGCTATTGAAAAAGGTGCTACTCACTTTACGCACTGGTTCCAGCCGCTCACTGGCGTTACTGCCGAAAAGCACGACTCTTTTATTTCTCCGAACGGTTCCGGCGTTATCATGGAATTTTCGGGCAAAGAGCTTGTAAAGGGCGAAGTTGACGGCTCTTCTTTCCCTTCTGGCGGAATTCGTGCCACTTTTGAGGCCCGCGGTTACACAGCTTGGGATCCAACCAGCTACGCTTTTATCAAAGACGGCTCTCTTTACATCCCGACCGCATTCTGTTCGTACACAGGCGAATCTTTGGACAAAAAGACTCCGCTCCTTCGCTCAATGGAAGCTTTGAACACTCAGGCACTCCGCATTTTACGCCTCTTCGGAAATACATCTGCAAAACGAGTGATTACAACTGTAGGCCCTGAGCAGGAGTACTTCTTAATCGACAAAAAACTTTGGGAACAGCGAAAGGATTTGATTTTCACTGGCCGCACTCTCTTTGGCTCAATGCCACCGAAAGGTCAGGAAATGGACGATCACTACTACGGCTCAATCAAACCTCGAATTGCTGAGTTCATGGCTGACTTGGACAATGAGCTTTGGAAGCTCGGAATTTTGAGCAAGACAAAGCACAATGAGGTTGCTCCGGCTCAGCACGAAATGGCTCCAATTTTCACCACGACAAACTTGAGTGCAGACCAGAACCAGCTCACAATGCGTTTGATGAAAGAAGTCGCTTTGAAGCACGGATTGTACTGCTTGCTTGCCGAAAAACCATTTGCTGGCGTAAACGGAAGCGGAAAGCACAACAACTGGTCTATGAGCACTGATGACGGCTTCAATCTTCTTGAACCGGGCGAAACTCCACGCGAGAACGCACAGTTCCTTCTCATGCTTACGGCTGTTATTCAGGCTGTGGACAAGCATCAGGATTTGCTCCGTGACAGCGTTGCTTCTGCCGGAAACGACCACCGACTGGGTGCAAACGAGGCTCCTCCTGCCATCATCTCAATGTTCATCGGCGACGAATTGCAGGCCGTCCTTGATTCAATCGAAAACGGCTCTCCTTACAGCCAGAAAACAAAAGAAAAAATGCAGATTGGCGTTTCTGTTCTTCCGGCAATTCCAAAGGACACGACAGACCGAAACCGAACTTCACCGTTCGCATTCACCGGAAACAAATTTGAGTTCCGTTCGCTCGGCTCTTCTCTTTCAATTTCCGGTCCGAACGTCGTTCTGAACACAATTGTTGCTGAAACTCTGGACGAATTTGCCACACGGCTTGAATCATCAAGTGACTTGAATGCGGATTTGCAGGAACTTATCAAAGAAAAAATTATCGAGCACAAAAAAATCATCTTCAACGGTAACGGCTACGATGACGAATGGGTGCGCGAGGCCGAAAAGCGAGGTCTTTTGAATCTCAAAACTTTGCCGGACGCAATGGAGCACTATCTGGATGCTCAGAATATCGAAATGTTCACAAAATACGGCGTTTACAGCGAAAGCGAGATGAAGAGTCACCACGAAGTTAAGCTCGAAAAATACTCGAAAGTGCTCAACATCGAAGTAAACACAATGCTCGACATGATTTATAAGGACATTTTGCCGGCAAGCTATGCTTACATGAACGCGGTCGCAGAGTCGGCTTCAAAAGTGATGGCAATTGTTCCGAACGCAAAATGTTCTGCTCAGGCAAACGTGCTCAAAGAAATCAGCGCGCTTTCGGATAAGCTCGACAGCGAGGCTCAGAAGCTCGAAAAACTTCACAACGAAGCAGTCTCAATCGACGATGTTCCAAAACAGGCGCGCTTCTACGCCGACAAAGTGATTCCGCAGATGGAAGCAACTCGTGCCGTAGCAGACAAAATCGAGCCAATCCTCGGCGAAAAATACAAGCCGTATCCTTCTTATTCCGACTTGCTGTTTAGGGTATAAAATAAACCACAGATTACACAAATGTCACAGATTTTTTATTTGTAAAAAGAAAGTCTCTCGTATTTCACGGGAGACTTTCTTTTTGGGAAAACATAATCTGAGTAATCTGAGTAATCTGTGGTTAAAAACTAGTTACTTTCTGCTGCGCCAGGCAAACCGATGTCTTTTCGGAAGAACATTCCTTCAAATTTTACGCCGGCCATAGCATCGTAAGCTTTCTGCCAGGCTTCTTCGAAAGTTGAGCCGTGTGCTGAGCAAGCCAAAACTCGGCCGCCAGAAGTGAGCAATGTCGGAGAATTGACACGGCGCTCTTTGACTGCACCTGCGATGAACACTTTTGCGCCGGCTTTTTCAATCAGCTGCTTGGCGAAAGTGATTTCCTTGCCTTTTTCGTATTTGAGTGGATATCCGCCGCTTACCGCAACAGGCGCAACCTGAAATCCGCTCTTCCATTTCATTTCGAAAGAATTCAAAGTGCCGTTCATGATTGCCTGGCACAATTCAGCAAAGTCAAAGTCCATCATCGGGAGGACAGCCTGTGTTTCCGGGTCGCCCAAGCGAACATTGTATTCGAGGGCTTTCGGTCCGTCTTTTGTAATCATGAGACCGAAGAAAATGAATCCGCGGTAGTCCATCTTTTCGGCGATAAGGCCTTTGAGTGTTGGTTCAAGAATATTTTTTTCGAATGCAGCCATTGTCTCGGCTGTGACATCACTGAGCGGGCAGACAGCACCCATTCCGCCTGTGTTCGGGCCTTTTGCTCCGTCGAGCAAGCGTTTGTGGTCGCGGGCAGGCAGGAAAGCTTTGATACAAGCCTTTCCGTTTGCGGCAGATTCTTCTGTGACGCTTACGGCTGCCAAAACTGAAATTTCAACGCCCTGCAAGTATTCTTCGATGACGAGCTTTTTGCCGGCATCTCCGACTGCGCTTCCGTCCATTAAGTCCTTGACGGCTTTTTCGGCTTCGTCGAGAGTTTTTGCAACGACAACGCCTTTGCCTGCTGCCAGTCCGTCTGCTTTTACGACGATTGGAGCACCCTTTGAGCGCACATAAGCGAGGGCTGCTTCTTTATCGGTGAAAGTTTCTGAAGCTGCGCAAGCGACTCCGTATTTTTTCATGAAGACTTTTGACAAATCTTTTGAAGCTTCGAGTGCCGCACCCTTTGATTTTGGGCCGACTGTTGGGATTCCTGCGTTCCAAAGGGCATCGGCGATCCCGTCTGCAAGCGGATCTTCCGGGCCGATTACAGCAAAATCAACTTTTTCGCTTTTTGCGACAGAAACTGCTGCATCATTGAACGAGAGATTTTCTAACTCAGGATTATCCTTTGGGGTGATGTTACGGCATTTTGCTTCAACTGCTGTTCCGCCGTTACCTGGCACACAGATTACTTCTGATATAAGATTTGACTGTGCGAGCCGCCATGCAATTGTATGCTCACGGCCGCCGCTTCCAATAACTAAAACTTTCATATTAATATATTTTACAGAATTTCAGAAAGTTTTCTAGCCACTAGAAGCGCGAATGTGATTTTATCCCTTTTGAATGTTCTTGCCGGCTTGTACAAATCGTAACAAATCAGAAGGTCTTCGTCATTTTTGTTTTTCAAGCGGATTTCAATTGTCGAAGAAATGTTCGTTGCGCGGTAAAATGCGTATCTTTCGCCGTTGATTGAGTTTAGAACATTCGTGTTGTCGAGGTGCAGAAAGCCGAATTCGTTGAAAAGTTTGAAGTAATCCTTTGCGGTTTTTAGATATTCCCCGCGCGAATCAACTTCATCGATGCCCGCAAGATACAGAAGATTGAAATCTTTGTCGTAAATCGTGACTTTCGATATTTGCAAGTAGCCAATCAGCAGATTTAAAATCTCGTAAATTGCATTTTTGTCTGATTCTTTGCAGTGGCAGAATTTTTCGAGGATTTCTATTTCGGAATTTACGCAATCCATGAAGAATTTGCCTGTTGTTATGCAGTCATCGACCTGCTTGTTTTCGATAAGAATTTTGTCGTGAATTTCCGGCTTGTAGAGAATGTAGCAGTTGCGGCCACGATATTTTGCGATGTAAAGTGACTTGTCTGCAAGCTCGAAAAGCCGCTCGTAATTCGGGGCATTTTCTGGGAACCGCGCAATACCCATTGAGCAAGTTACAAAACTGTCCGGCTCAACATTGGTGATGTTCCATTGGATTCCTGTGCGGATGTTTCTTGTGATGTTGCGGATGTCGTCTTCGTCCGTTACATCAAGAAGAATGAGGAATTCGTCGCCACCGATTCGGCCAGCAATGCCGCGGCCTTTGATTGCATCGTTTATGCAGTTCGCGATAGTGACCAAAACCCTGTCGCCGAAAAGATGTCCGTAAGAGTCGTTACATTCCTTGAATTTGTCAGTGTCGAGGATTACAAGCGAGCACGGAGCTTTTTCTTCGTTGATTTTTTTGATTGCAAGCTCCGTGATTGCCTTTTTGTTGTATAGACCTGTAAGACCATCCCGACTTTCGGAATATGTGTTCATCACAGGCTCGTTTTCTTTGTTGAGGTTGATTGAAGCTACGATTAATGTGTTGTTTCTCGTGCTTGTTTTGAGTGTGTGAATTGTAAGGATATTTTTGTTCAGCTGCAGAAGAGTGTAATATTTGTTCGCAACAAAATTTTCGATGTTTTCGAACATTGCATCCAGCTGAGTTAAAGTGTCGTCGTTATAAAGATTAAGTTTAAATGTGTTTTTGAGGTAATCCTTGAAAGGCTCTTTTTGCCCGTCAAAAATCGTGTTCAAATCTTTTGTATTTTTGAGCGTGTATTTTTTTCCATCGTAAAGAAAATAGTACGAGTCAAAATTCTGCATGAGCGCGGTAAGCTCTCGGCTTTCCATGAGAGCCTTGTCCAAAAGCTGCCGTGAATATGAAAGTTCCTCGATTACGACATTGAAAAGCTTGCCTGTTTTTATGATTGTAAAAATGCAGGAAATGTAATTTTCGTAGGGTTTGATGTTTGCAAGAAAATTGCGCCTCGGAAATCCATCTGTAAAATTTGAAAGAAAATATTTGAAATTTTTTACATCAGGCTCTTCGAGGATATACGAAAGATTTATGTTGAAGTCTGTTCTATGAATCAGCCTGAGAAAAGCCCTGTTACCATCTTTGACATTTAGGTCTTTGTCTATTACAAAACTGATGTCACTAAGTCGCCTTTTTGTTAACGGATTCAAAATACTCTCCAAAATTGATTTTTAAATTAAAACCTTATCTATTATATAACTAGTCGGAAAATTTTTAAAATAAATTCGTAAAAATTTAACAAATTCATACAAATTTTGTACAATCCCGAAAAATTTCCGATAATCATTTTATGGATTATTTCTTTCTATTTATTGGCTCTGTAATTTTGATTTTAGCCCTGATGATTTTTATGAAATTCAAGAAGATGCAGGCTCGAACGGCTCCCAAAGACAATGGCTTACGCACCCAGAAAAATGAAAACGGCGGAGTAGAATTCGTAAGATGCCCGCTCTGCTCAACCCCGCTCGCAAAAAACGAAGATATGTTCTCAAGAATTTACCGCCCCATGAACACTCCCGACCAGAGAATGACAGTCCACGGCTGCCCGCACTGCTATCCCCGCCCAGAACCCGGCGTAAAAAGATTGTGCCCCGTCTGCGGAAAAGAAGTGCCCCCAGAAGGAGAACTAATAGCCCGCCTCTTCAACCGCACGGAAGGGAAGAAACATGTAATGATTACAGGATGTAGTGTGTGCTACAAGGGCAGAAATTAGCAATTAGCAATTAGGAATTAGCAAGGAGCAATTTTTTGGGCGCATTCCTCACTTTCGTTCGGGTCGCTATGCATATGTGCGTAAGCACATATGTCAATAATTTCTACTAACGCAAACGAGCGAAGCGAGTATGTACGCGGTTCCGCTGTCGCTCCATTGCTCCGTTCGCTTTGCTCACTATGCAGACGCCCGCATGGAGGCGGGTAAAAGCAAAGAGAGAAAATTCAAACGGCAAAGTTAACGATATTTGCCGTGTTTGCCTTTAGGTGAACAGAATTTTCTCGTTAGAACAAAAATACAAGGATGTATTTTTTGTTCTAAATCTTCATTCTGCCGCGGAAGCTTCTTGCTAGTGTTAGCCTGTCCGCATATTCCAAATCTCCGCCAACCGGGAGACCGCTTGCAAGGCGTGTTACTGTTAGGCCTTCGATTTCTGATAAAAGCCGCTGGATGTAGAGAGCCGTTGTGTCGCCTTCGACTGTTGGATTGGTGGCGATGATTACTTCCTTGACCGAGCCACTTCGAACGCGCTCCAAAAGCTGGGCTATTCTGAGCTGGTCCGGGCCGATTCCTTCGAGCGGAGCGATTACGCCGCCGAGAACATGGAAAAGTCCGGAAAATTCATGGGAACTTTCGATTGTGGCAACATCCTGAGGCTGCTCTACAACGCAGATAACGCTCTGGTCACGCATCGGGTTTGAGCAGATTGGACATGGATCTGTTTCTGTCCATGCGCCACAGATTGAGCAGGCGTGAATTTTTTCTTGTAAGGTTGCAAGCTGATTCGCAAAACGCGCTATCCAGGCAGAATCCGCTTTGAGAATATAATTTACAAGCCTTCCCGCTGATTTTTTGCCTATTCCGGGAAGCCGTGAAAATGAGTCGGTGAGTTCGTCAATCGCAGTCATCAGAAAATCCCAAAATCAAACTTACAGTCCAGGAATGTTCAAGCCGCCGAGCAAAGAGCCTGATTTTTCTTTGATTCGCTCCTGAACCTTGTCCATAGCCGCATGATGAGCCGCAACAATCAAATCCTGAAGCATCTGAACGTCGCGTGGGTCAACTGCAATCGGGTCAAGCTTGACTGCTGTGACTTCAAATTTTCCGTTGAGCGTAACCTGAACGATATTTCCGCCCGAAGATCCTGTCTCGCTAATCTGAGCCAGCTCTTCCTTCATTGTGTTCATTGTTCCCTCAAGGTTCTTGAGGTTTTTTACCATATCAAATGGATTCATATTTTCTCCCATAAATTATTTTAGAAATTAATTGTTTATTCCTCGTCCTCATCGTCAGAAGAGTTTCCTGCATTTGCTTTTTCTGCATTTCGTTGTGCGGTTTCATTTGCGATTTCCTGTTCGGTTTTCTTTGAGTGACCGATAATCTGGCCTTTGAAAGTGTCGCACAAGATTTTTACCTGAACCGGGGCATTCTGCTCGATTGGAGCGGCTGCTACAATCTGCTTTAGGTTGACTTCAAAACGCACTTTTTCGCCGAGAAGTTCCGAAAGGAAAGCCGAAATATTCTGTGCGTGGCTGTCGAGCTGCATTTTCAAGAATGTTGAGCTTACCTGCGTGGTGACAGTGCCGCTTGATTTTATCCATTCGCCAGTCTGCAAAAGAGAACTTCCAATCATCGGGTCGCGCATGGAAAGTTCTTTGATTGCAATGCTTCGGAAATCTGAGGAATTATCGCTCTGGTTCGGTGTGGCCGCCGCTGTTTGTTGAGGCGGTACAGCTCCGCCGTAGCTAAAAGATGGCTGACTTACGCTCGGAGCGGCATCGGGTGGCGTGGGATCTGGAGGAGCGAAATCATCTGTTGTAGTTCCCATGTCAGGCGGAACGGACTGCGCGCTGAAAAATTGCGGCGGAGTGTTCGGCTGTGATGTAGTTGCTTGAGGTGCGAAAGTTTCCTGCTGCTGAGAAGCTGTCTGATTTGCAAAAGATGCCTGTGGCTGTGCTGGTGTGCTTGCCGGAGCCGGATTTGCAGGTGGCGGTGCGAAAATATTCCGTACAGGGGCAGAACTTGCCTGCGGTGTATCGCGTGGAACATCTGTAACTACGCGGTTAAGATACGGATTTGCAGAAGTTTGCGGAGCACTTGCTTGTGGCTGTGAAGGCTGACCAGGCTCATTCTGTGGCATTGAAATGAACTGCCGTGGAGCCTGAGTTTGAGCCTGTGCGACATTCTGCGGTGTATTTTGATGTGGAACTTGACCGCCACTAACAGCTGACGAATTTCCCTGCATCAAAAGAGATTTTGCTTCATCAATTGCCTTTTTGACTTCACTTGGAGAAACATACTGACTGAGCCAGCTCAAACGTGAGAAAGCCAGTTCCAGCTCATATCGCGGAGAAAGAGAATAGCGGATGTCACGGTAAAGCTGCAAAAGAATCGAAAGCGCGCGTTCAAGCTGAATCGGATTCCATGTCTGCAAAACAATCTGCGAATACCTGTCACGAGACTGGCCGAGCAAAGCTTCTTTTGTGATTCCAGCCCTTATCAATAGAAGAGAACGCAAATAATCCGTGCAGTTTACGATAAATTGTTCGATTGAAACTCCGTTCTGCAAGAATTCATCGATTTTAAGAAGTGCTTCCTGAGTTTTGTTCTGGGCGGCATCCTCAAAAATAGCATTGAGACGGTCAACACCGACCAGACCGAGCTTGTCACGGATTTTGTCATAAGTGATATGATCGCCACTAAAAGCTGCAACCTGGTCGAAAAGCGTGTAAGCGTCGCGGACAGAGCCAGTTGACTCTCGCGCAACCCAGTAAAGTGCCTCGTCATCGGCCTTGATATTGATTTCTGCGGCTGCCTCAGCCAAAAGCTGCTTGACCCGCTCAATCGGAACAAGACGGAAATTGAATTGCTGACATCGAGACTTAATCGTAGCAGGAACTTTCTGCAATTCAGTGGTGGCAAAAATGAAAATACAGTATGGAGGCGGCTCTTCGATAGTTTTCAAAAGTGCGTTGAATGCCGAGGTGGAAAGCATGTGCACCTCGTCGATAATGTAAATCTTGTATCGTGAACCCTGCGGCGGAAAGAGAACCTCATCTTTAATCTGACGAACATCGTTTACGGAAGTATTTGAAGCACCGTCGATTTCGATTACATCAGTGCTCGCTCCTTTGGTGATTTCCAAACATTGCTGACATTTTCCACAAGGAGTGGCAGTCGGGCCGTTCGCACAGTTGAGAGCTTTTGCCAGAATTCGGGCAGTAGAAGTTTTTCCACAACCTCGCGGGCCTGAAAAAAGATAAGCATGAGCAATTTTCTGAGATTGAATCGCATTCTTGAGCGTTTCGGCAACAAATTCCTGACCAGCAAGAGCCTCAAACGCCTGAGGTCTGCGACGGGTAGCGGTAACTTCGTAAGACATGCCATCATTTTAGCTGAAAGGCGGGCTTTTTACAATAATTTGTATGCAGTCATTCTTTCTTCTTTTCTTTTTCACGAATTTTCAGTATCTTTAAAACATGAATAACACAGATTTTCTTGAAATTAACGATATAACTTTCACTTACCCGGCCGTTGAGGGCGACTTGGACGAGAACGGCAAACAGATTGAGCCAAAACCGATTTTCGAGCATTTTTCGGCAACGCTTCCAAAGGGCTTCGTTAGCTTTGTCGGTCAGAACGGTTGCGGAAAGACCACTCTCATGCTTCTGGCAAGCGGGCGGCTGGCACCTCAGAGCGGCACTGTTTCTCTTCTTGGGCAGAATCCTGCAAAACTGGACGACGAGCAAAAAAATCTCCTTGCTTCGGTCATTTATCAGAACATGGAATTTGAAACCGAGGACAAAGTTAGCGAGCTTCTTTCATTCGTTTATCAGAATGGTGCGCTCAAAGGCAACGCTAAGGCAATCCGAAACACGACCGAGGGCGGGGACCTTCTTAACGAGGTAATCGATGTTTTTGAGCTTAAAGATGTCCTCGACCACGCACTCACACATTTGAGCAAAGGCGAGATTCAGCGGGTTCTGCTTGCGTTCGGCATTTTGTACGGCAGCGCATCGCTTTTCATGGACGAGCCACTTTTTGCAATGGAGCCGCATCAAAAGGAAACAGCCCTTGCTTATCTCAAAGAATATGTTCACAAGACTGGTACCACGATTTACATTTCAATGCATGAGCTTGATTTAACCAAAAAGTATGCCGACACTGTTCTGCTCTTCTACCCTAACCGCGACATGGCACTCGGCACTCCAGAAGAAGTCCTCACCCGCGACGATGTGGAAAAGGCTTATGGCGTTCCGTATGCAATGCTCAAAGACCACGAAAACCTCAGTCGCGAGTATCTCAATTCTCTGAGTAAAAAGGAAGAAAAATAGGCGCGAATTTTCTGGCTTGCGCCCTTCCGCTTATCTGCCTACTGGAACTTTCAAATACAAACTTAATTCGTATTCAAAAGATTATAGTATGAGCGGAAAATACTGCGTTTCACCGACTTTAGGATTGATGTGGAACTTCTAAGTTCTTGCTAGCTATGGCAATCAGCATGTTTTAGCAACAAGGCTGTCCAAAGAAGTTTTTGCTTCCCGGACAGCCTTGTTTTTTGAGAATTGAATCGTGTGGGCTTTCCCACAGACGAACGGCTTTTAGCGGATATCTTTGATGTCGCAGCCTACTTTGCCCAAAATATCTTCGACCTGTTCTTTTTTGAGGCCGATTATTTTGATAGTGACAAGGCGTTTGCTCACATCGCTTCCGTCGGCCGTGATAACTGAGACAATCTTGCCGTTCTGGTCAGCGATTGCCTTGCTGATTTTTGCAAGTTCGCCCGGATTGTCGCTCAATTCGACTTCAACACGCACACCGTCGTATTTGAATCCGAACATATCGACAACTGCCCTGAAAAGGTCTGTCTTTGTGAGAATTCCCGAAAGAACCTCACCGTCCATGACGATAAGGCTTGAAATCCCCTTCTCGGACATGATTTTTGCGGCTTCCTCAATCGTAGCATCCTTTTGAATCGTAATCGGCTGCTTTTTCATCACTTTTTCGACAGTGATTTTTGAAAGAAGATAGCTTAGTTCGTAAATATCGAGCGTAGTTGCATTTGAAGGCATGGTTTTCTTTAAATCAGTCTTCGTAATCACGCCAATCAGCTTGCCAGAATCATCGAGGACAGGAACTTTTGTAATCTGTTCCCTGTCCATCATGTTTTTGACATTTGCAATCAACTCTTTTGGGTTGGTATAAATCGGGTTTTTGGTCATAAAATCGCGTACAATCATAGTAAATCTCCTCTTACACTTATATGATAGCACACATTCTTAGAATTCAATAGGAATTTTTCATGCCAACAGCCATTTCCACATGGGAAGAACACTTACG
>NZ_JAFRNB010000176.1 GCF_017430385.1 Treponema sp. | reverse complement strand
CCTCAGTTTAATCTGGCATATAAAATTTTATCAATTTGAATATTTTTATAATACCAGCTAATTTATATCATATTTTATCAAGTTTCAAAAGTCCATTTTGGATTTCAAAACTTGCTTATTTTTCGTTCAGGGGGAACTATGGAAAACAAACAATATGAATTGAACAAAGGTCTGGCTCAGATGCTGAAGGGCGGCGTAATTATGGATGTCACAACACCAGAGCAGGCAGTTATTGCGGAAAAAGCTGGTGCCTGTGCCGTTATGGCTTTGGAAAGAATTCCGGCTGATATTCGTGCGGCTGGCGGTGTTTCGCGAATGAGCGACCCAAAGATGATTAAAGGAATCCAGGATGCGGTTTCGATTCCTGTTATGGCAAAATGTCGTATCGGACACTTTGTTGAGGCTCAGATTCTTGAGGCAATTGAAATTGATTATATTGATGAGTCGGAAGTTCTTTCACCGGCTGATGATCTTTATCATATCAATAAGAGAGAATTCAAAGTTCCGTTTGTGTGCGGTGCGCGTGATTTGGGAGAGGCTCTGCGAAGAATCAATGAAGGAGCTTCGATGATCAGAACTAAGGGAGAACCTGGAACTGGTGATGTTGTTCAGGCTGTTCGTCACATGAGAAAAATGAACAGTGAGATTGCAAGGCTCAGTTCAATGCGTGAGGACGAGCTTTTTGAGGCAGCAAAGGCTTTGCAGGTTCCGTATGAACTGGTTGAGTTCGTTCACAAGAATAAAAAACTACCTGTCGTTAATTTTGCGGCCGGTGGCGTTGCGACCCCGGCTGATGCGGCTTTAATGATGCAGCTGGGTGCGGAAGGTGTTTTCGTTGGTTCAGGAATTTTCAAGTCTGGAAATCCAGAAAAGAGAGCTCAGGCAATTGTTAAGGCTGTTACGAATTTCCGTGATGCAAAATTGATTGCCGAGCTTTCCGAGGATCTGGGTGAGGCTATGGTCGGAATCAACGAGAGCGAAATTAAGTTGATTATGGAAGCCAGAGGTCAGTAAATGAAGATTGGTGTTCTTGCGGTTCAGGGAGCTTTTATCGAGCATGAAAAAATGCTAGAGCGTCTTGGCGCCGAATGTATCGAGCTTCGTAAAAAATCGGACATCACGGAAAATTCTTTGGATGCCCTTGTGCTGCCTGGAGGGGAAAGTACCGTTCAAGGAAAACTTCTTCGTGAGCTTGATATGTTTGATTCTATAAAGTCCTTGATTGAAAAGGGAACTCCGGTTCTTGCAACTTGTGCTGGAATGATTCTTCTTGCCAGTCATATAGCCGATGATTCAACTGTACATTTGGGAACTCTTCCTGTGACAGTCAAAAGAAATGCTTACGGCCGCCAGCTTGGAAGTTTCGTAAGTGAGAACGATTTTAAAGGTCTCGGTAAGTTTGAAATGACTTTTATCCGCGCTCCTTATGTCGAAAAAACTGAAAGTGATGAAGTTGAAGTTCTGGCTGAGGTTGGGCAAAAGATTGTTGCAGTCCGATACAAGAATCAGATTGCACTTGCTTTCCACCCGGAAGTTGGCGAGGATTCCCGGATTCACGAGATATTTCTAAAAATGATAAAATAGATTACCGTTTGTTAGTTTACTTTGATTTGGCTGTGCTTCGATATTCCAGCGGCGTGCAGCCAAATTTTTTTCTGAATGCACGGATGAAATATGAAATGTTTTCAAACCCATTTTTGATTGCGATTTCTGTCACTGAGAATGAGGTTGATGTAAGAAGTTCCGTCGAGGCTTCCAATCGGTAGTCATTCAGATACTGGATATAGCTCATTCCCGTCTGGGCACGGAAAATGCTCATGAAACGGCTTGGCGAAACGGAGCAAACAGATGCGGCATCTTCAATCGTAATCCGTTCAGAAAAATGCTCAGCCGTATACGAAAGGATTTTTTTGAGGCGGTCTGTGTTAATTCTTTCGCGCTCATTATGATTTTTATTTCTATCTTCGTTCAGATTTTGATTTATGATTATATGGAGAATTTCAAAAAGTCGGGCTTTTATCATCAGTTCATAGCCGGAATATTTTTGTGCGCGGTGAGCAACTAAATCTTTTACAAGCGGAAGAATTTGAGAATTCAAAGGCGTGTCTTTTTTTAAGTGATATTCTTTAAGAATTACATTTTCTGAAATCCGTGAGAAAAATTGACGGCTGCAATGAGAATCAGGATTTTCTTCGAGCAGGGAAAATGAAAACAGGATGTTGAAATATTCCACATTATCATCCTGGTGTTGTTCCATTGAATGAATTGCTCCGCTTGGAATCAGAATTATGTCATCTTTTTCGCAAAGATATTTTCGTCCGTTCACCGTAAAAATTCCCTGTCCGAAAGCAACTAGAATAAGTTCAAATTCATCGTGCCAGTGAAGGGGAAAGCATAAAAGCCATTCTGGAATGCGTGCGTGATAGACGATATAAGGGAAAGTCTTTTTTCCGTGAGATGTTTTTTCGTGGAGCGATTCTCGTGATTCTCTTAGATTTTTCATCGAATTTCTCGGAGTATAATAGTTTTGTGTTATAAAATCGCTATTATTTTGCAAGATTTTACATAAATCTGATTGTATTATGCCAATATATGGATAAAGAATTCAAGAAGAAATTAACTGATATTGCTCTGCCGATTACGGTTCAGACTCTTATGCACTCATCGCTCTCGTTGATTGATCAGATTATGATTGGTTCGCTCGGAAGTGCGTGTATTGCAGGAATCGGGCTTGCTGGAAAATTCACTTCGCTTTTTTCGGTTACGGTATCGGCAATTGTTGCGGCTGCGGGAATATTGATTTCGCAGTATGTTGGCGCGAAAAATGAAAGGGGCGTGAGAGACAGTTTTTATCTGCCTCTATATTTTTCTCTGATTTTCGTCGTGGGATTTACGCTCGCTTCGCTTTTTGCACCCATCCAGATTATGGCCTTTTACGCTGATGATGTGGAGACGATTTCAAAGGCAGCCGTTTATCTCAGGTGGCGGGCTGTCGGGTATTTCCCGGAAATACTTACAATGTTTGTTTCGACTTTGCTCAGAAATATGAATCGTGCAAAACTTCCAGCGGTGGCAGGCGTTGTTGCAATCATAACGAACACATTGCTTAACTGGCTTTTGATTTTTGGATTTGGCCCGATTCCGAGGATGGAAGAATCTGGTGCTGCGATTGCGACTGTTATTTCGCATATCGTTGAAATGTTGATTGTTGTCGTATTATTTGCTCGTGAAAAGAAAAGACAGAATTTGTTCTTACATCCGACCGTTAGTTTTTCAACAGAATTCGTTAAAAATGCGGCTGTGATTCTGGCTCCTATTCTTGTGGGAGAATTTTTGTGGTCTCTCGGTGAAAATATGTATGCAGTGATTTACGGTCATTTGGGAACAGAACCTTGTGCCGCAATGACATTAATGTACCCGATTCAGGGAATTGCAATCGGTGCGCTGTGCGGTGTTTCGGCGGCTTCTGGAATCATCGTGGGAAACTCTCTTGGTGCGAATGATGACAAAAAAGCCTGGTCTCAGGCAATAGATTTTGTTCGTCTTACGGTTACGGCTGGAATCATAATTGGAGTAATTGTATGCGTTCTTTCACCATTTTATGTGAAGCTCTTCAATGTTGCTCCAGAGACGAGGGCTGTTACGATAAAAATTCTTGCGGCGTTTGCCTTTGTTTTTACAGCAAAAGTTTTCAACATGGTCATCGGTGGCGGAGTTTTGCAATCAGGCGGGCAGACAAAATTCATGACGGCTGTAAACATAATCGGAACTTGGGGAGTGGGAGTTCCTCTTGGATTTGTTTCGGCGTATTTTTTCAAACTTCCAATATGGTGGGTATACTTTTTCCTTTCGCTTGAAGAATTTGTCCGTGTCGGAATCAGCATTTGGCTCTTAAAAAGCAGGCGCTGGATGAAAAATGTAGCGGTCTAGGGTAAAATTCATTATCCTTGAGGCAGGAAAGTCAGTCATGGAAAATATGGATAAAATCAAAAGTCTTTTTGTGAATCAGAATGAATATAAAATCATCAAGCTGCTTGGACATGGAAAGGGCGGATATTCCTATCTTGCAGAAAAGGCGGATTGTTCGGGAGCTGAAAAAGTTGTCCTGAAGCAGATTCATCATGAGCCTTGCAGCTATTACACTTTCGGAAACAAAATCGAATCTGAGCAGAAAGACTACAAACGCCTGTGTAATGCCGGAATCAGAATCCCCAAAATGCTGGACATTGATCTTAAGAACGAAAGAATCGTAAAGGAATTCATCGACGGAGAAACGATTTTTGACCTGGTAAAGAATGGCGAAATGAAGGAAGAATATCTGAGTCAGGTTCGTCAGATGGCAGAAAAGGCAAAAGAGGCCGGACTTAACATTGATTATTTTCCAACAAATTTCGTCGTTCAAAAGAATGTAGATTCTGGCACGGAAGAGATTTTTTACATCGATTATGAATGTAACGATTACATGGAAGAATGGAATTTCGAGAACTGGGGATTAAAATACTGGACAAATCCGGCAGAACTTCCTTCATAAAAATTTGCTTTTTCTCAAAACCTGTTTTATCCTTTTAGAGTCAATTTTGCAAAAACTTATAGCTTGTGCTCCGTTCGTTAGAATTGCAAAAAAAATATCTAAAACAGGAGTTTTTATGGAAAATTTTACATTTTATTCACCGACATTTTTTGTTTTTGGAAAGGAATCTGAAAATCAGACTGGAGAATATGTAAAGAAATTTGGCGGAAGCAAGGTCTTGATTCACTTTGGCGGAAACAGCGCAAAAAAATCAGGACTTTTGGGCAGGGTTGAATCTTCTTTGAAAAAGGAAGGAATTCCTTTTGTGGAGCTTGGCGGCGTAAAGCCAAATCCTAGAAGCGGCCTCGTTTACGAAGGAATCGAGCTTTGCAAAAAAGAGAAGGTTGATTTTATCCTCGCTGTCGGCGGCGGAAGTACGATTGACTCAGCAAAAGCCATTGCGGCAGGCGTTGTTTACGACGGTGATTTCTGGGATTTTTACAGCGGAAAGCCGATTGAAAAAGCCCTCCCGATCGGAACCGTCCTCACAATTGCGGCAGCCGGAAGCGAAGGAAGTCCGGACTCTGTAATCACAAAAGAAGAAGGAATGTTCAAGCGCGGTGCAAGCGGAAACGCAATCCGCCCGAAATTCAGCATCTTGAATCCGGCACTCACTCAGACTCTGCCACCACATCAGACTGCGGCAGGAATCACAGACATTATGGCTCATCTTTACGAGCGCTACCTTACAAATACAAAGGAAGTTGAAGTCACTGACCGCCTGATTGAAGCCCTTTTGCTTACAATGAAGCATGAAGGACCGCGCGTAATCGCTGATCCAAACAACTACGAGGCCCGCGCCAACATCATGTGGGCTGGAATGATGGCCCACAACAATTCTTGCGGTGTCGGCCGAAGCCAGGACTGGAACAGCCACAATATCGAGCATGAACTTTCTGCCCTGTACGACTGCGCCCACGGTGCAGGTCTTGCGGTAACAATGCCGGCTGTCTTCAAATATGTCATGAATCATAACGTAATGCGCTTTGCCCAGGTTGCAAGCCGGGTCTGGGGCTGCCAGATGGATTTTGAGCATCCGGAAATTACGGCCCTTGAAGGAATCAATGCCTTGCAGTCATTCCTTGTTTCAATCGGAATGCCGAAGAATTTCAGTGAGCTTGGAGCAAAAGAAGAGGATATTCCAAAACTGGTTGAAGTCCTCTGCCGGGGAGACGGACGACCGGGCTCAATCACCGGATTCGTAACGCTTAACGAAGACGACTGCACTAAAATCTATCAAATGATGGTGTAGGCTAAACGGGGCTGTTCTTTCAGGGCAGCCTCAAATGCAGCCATCTTTAGATTCCTGTTGCTCGACCAATTTTGAAAAACTTAGTAAGATTAAAATCTTATGAATTGGCATACACTTTCCCTTCCAGAACTGGAAATTCTCCAAAAATCCGCTGTAAATAATGGTTTCTTTGCGAACAATTATGGTGCTGTGAATTCTTTTTTGTACGAGGAGAAATTTCATTCCCAGATTGATTTCAAAGACGGCTGGGTTTTGGAAAGATATGAGAGCGCAGGAAAATATTGCTTCAGTTTTCCTCACAATATCGAGGGCGATTCTTCAAAGCTTTCGGACATGATTGCCGTTCTTTCTGACGAAGCAAAATCCTTAAATTCTCCGCTGATTTTTCATAATGTGACGCTCGAAGAAAAAGAAATCCTCTGTGGAATTTTCCCGGATGTAAAGTTTACGCCGACTCCTGAATCCGGTGATTATATTTATCTGACGGAAAAGCTTGCAAATCTTACCGGAAAAAAATACAGCCGCAAAAGGAATCATATCCATCAGTTTGAAAGCAAATATCCTGATTTTTCATTTGAGCCGCTGACTTTACAAAATCTTGATGCCGCCAAAGAAGTTGAAGAAAAATGGTTTGCAGAAAATTCTGAGTTTGCTTCGGAAAACGGAACCCTTTCAGATTTGGAATTTGAGAAGAAAATAATCTTTTCCGTGCTTGAAAATTTTGACTTCTTTTCTAAGACATGTGGTGCAAGTGGCGGACTTCTGTTTATTGAAGGGCAGCCTGTTGCGTTCTGTTTCGCAAGCCTTTTGAGCCAAAAAATCACGGACATTCATTTTGAGAAGTGCATTTCGCCTTATGCTCGCGATGGCGGTTATGCCGTGATAAACAAGGAATTTGCGAAAACAGTTCAGACAGAATTCATTAACCGTGAAGAAGATTTGGGAATCGAAGGACTTCGGAAAGCAAAATTGTCTTATTACCCGGAAATGGTTCTCGAAAAATTCTGCTTTGGTATATAATGTACTATCGTTAGTTAGCCCCCTCCCCGCACAGCACACAATCCTTACACATACGCACAACATTTCCTAATCGCAAAAAAATGCCCTACTGTTCAGAAACTTCCGAGCGGTAGGGCATTTTAATTTATCAAATCTTTTTACAGACTAGAGCCTGAATTGAATATTACTCAAATTTTCCGTACATCAAATACCAGTAGCCGTATGGTGAATGCCATGTGCCTTTGAGGTTTGATTTCTGGAGCCAGAACTCGTTGTAGTAAGCAACTGGAGCCATTGCTGCATCTTTGAGCAAAACCTGTTCTGCAAGGTGCAGGTAATCATAGTGCTCAGCAAGATTTGTTGTTTTGCGTGCAAGTTTGACGAGCTTGTCGAATTCTGAAGAAGAATATTTACCGTCGTTGTTGCCGTTATTTGTTTCAAGAAGGTTAATCATGTTTGATGGGTCATCCCAGTCGTAAACCCAGCCGTTTCGTGCTACATCAAAGTTTCCTGCACGGCGGTTTGCAGATACTGTCTTCCATTCCTGAATGTTTACGGTCATTGTGATTCCGAGTTTTGCCCAGGCTGCCTGCAAGTATTCTGCGACTGCCTTGTGGTAGCCAGCATCATTTGTGAGGTATTCAAATGCCGGGAATCCCTGTCCGTTTGGATAACCAGCTGCAGCGAGCAATCCTTTTGCACGGAACAAATCTTCTTCATAGTTCTCGATATTGAAGTGGTCGCCGTATTTTTTTGTTGTGAATTTCTCGAAAGATGAGCCTGGTGCCATGTCAGAAACGCCTGGACCAACGAAGTTCTTTGCCGGTGAGTAAGTTCCCTGCATGATTGTAGAAGCTACATGTTTTCGGTCGATTGCAAGTGAGAGGGCCTCTCGGACTTTCGGATCATTGAACGGAGCTTTCTTAGTGTTGAATGTTACATAATAAGTTCCCATCAATGGTTCAATATAGAACTCGCTGTTGCCGCTAAGGCTTGGAATTTCTTCTGTTGGAACATCTTTGATAAGCTGAATTTCGCCCTGATTGTAAGCTGTGTAAGAAGTGTTCGGATCTTCAATAAGGTGCCATACGATTTTATCGAATGTGATGTTTTCTACATCCCAGTAATTCGGGTTCTTTTTGAAGACGATTTGTGCGCCGTCAGTGAATTCTTCCATGTAGTATGGACCGTCACAAACATAGCTTGCCGGATTTGTTGCCCATGCGTCTCCTGATTTTTCAATTGTTGCTTTCTGAACAGGAACAAGAACTGCGAATGCTGCGATGGTGAAACAAGATTTACGACGAAAGTTTTTGCATTTGGAGCAGAAACGCCAAGAGCCTCAATATCGCCTGCAGAAGCCTTGTCGAAACCTACGACCATATTGAGCAAATCGTAGCCGTAAGGTGCTGCTGTTGTCGGGTCAGCAACTCGACGCCATGAATAAACGAAATCCTCCGCTGTGAGTGGAGTTCCGTCCGACCATTTGAGGTTGTCGCGCAAGTGGAAAGTCCATGTGAGACCGTCAGAAGACTGTTCCCATTTTTCTGCACAACCTGCGATAACACTGTTGTCGCGGTCAAATTTAAGCAATCCTTCAAAAGCATGAAGAATCATATTTGCGCCATCAACCGTGCTGTTGAGTGCAGGGTCGATAGTTTCTGGTGAAGGACCGACCTGTACATGGACTACAGTGCCGTCTTCTGTGACAGATTTCTTTTCGTTGCAAGACATAAGAAGTCCAGCCAACGCAAAAGCAGAAACCAACAATGCCAGTTTCTTCATTATTATCTCCTCGTCGCCTTTTCTCAGGTGACTTTTAAAAAGAATACTAATTTAATTTATCAAGGTGATGGCAGGCACAATAGTGTCCGCTGGTAATTTCCTTGAATTCCGGTTTTTGTTCAGCACAAACTGAATCGGCATAAGGACAGCGGGTTCTGAACGGGCATCCTGAAGGCGGATTCACAGGAGAAGGAACATCGCCTTCAAGAATGATTCGCTTGTTTGCTCTTGCTGTTCTTGGGTCTGCGATTGGAACTGCTGAAATCAATGAACGGGTGTAAGGATGAGCTGAATGGAAGATGATTTCGTCACTTTCAGCCATTTCGACCAGGTGGCCGAGGTACATTACACCGATTCTGTTTGATATATGATTAACTACCGATAGGTCGTGTGCAATAAAAAGATATGTTAATCCCATTTCTTGCTGTAAGTCCTCGAACATATTTACGACCTGAGCCTGAATTGAAACGTCGAGTGCGGAAACCGGCTCATCACAAACAATGAACTGCGGTTTTACTGCAAGTGCACGGGCAATTCCGATTCGCTGTCGTTGTCCGCCAGAAAATTCATGCGGATAGCGGTTTGCGTGCTCAGAGTTAAGTCCGACAGTTGCGAGAAGTGAAATGATTTTTTCTCGTCTCTCGGCTTTTGTCGAATAAAGTTTATGAATGTCCAGGGCTTCACCTACGATGTCGCCTACAGTCATTCGTGGGTCAAGGGAAGCGTAAGGATCCTGAAAAACAATCTGCATCTTTCGACGGAAAGGCCTCATATCAGCCTTGAAGTTATTCTCGCTGTCAAAAATTGTCTCGCCATCAAAAATGATTTTTCCGGCAGTTGGTTCATTGAGCCGCAAAATTGCACGGCCGGTTGTTGTTTTGCCGCAGCCAGATTCTCCTACAAGTCCGAAAGTTTCGCCTTTTTTAATGAAGAAGCTTACATCGTCGACCGCATGGACGATTTTTTTGGTTCCTGCAACCGGGAAATATTGCTTTAGATGCTGAACTTCAAGAAGATTTGTGTTTTCGCTCATTACTTGTCTCCTTCTGCGGTGATTGTTGCGTTTGCGCTTCCTAACAGGGCTGCTTTTTGTTCGAGCCAGCATCTTCCGTAGTGGAAATTTTCGCCTATCGTTGCTCCGCCGAGTGATTCATATTCATTGCGTACCGGCGGCTGTTCCAGACAGATTTTCATGCAGTTTGAGCATCTTGGTGCAAAACAGCATCCTTTCGGGCGGTTAAGCAAATCAACTGGCTGTCCTTCAATTGGAACGAGCTTTGAATAATCTTTTTCGTGAAATTTCGGGATTGAACGCAAAAGTCCTCGTGTGTATTCATGCTGTGGATTGTAGAAAATATCGTCTGTTGTGCCGTATTCGATGATTTCTCCAGCGTACATTACGGCGATATGGTCACACATGCTTGCGACTACGCCCAAATCGTGCGTAATCATGATGATTCCCATGCCGAGCTTCTTTTTAAGTTCCTGCATAAGCTCAAGAATCTGTGCCTGAATCGTCACATCGAGCGCGGTTGTCGGTTCATCCGCAATCAAAAGCTTTGGTTCGCAGGCAAGGGCAATCGCTATCATTACGCGCTGCCTCATTCCGCCTGAAAGCTCGTGCGGGTATTGTTTGAGTCGTTTTTCCGGCTCGTTGATTCCTACCAGAGTCAGAAGTTCTTTTGCGCGCTCTTTGACCTGTGCGCCTTTCTTGTCTGTGTGGAGTTTTATAGCCTCTTCAATCTGATTTCCGATTGTCCAGACCGGGTTTAGCGAAGTCATCGGATCCTGGAAGATGATGCTTACTTCTTTTCCGCGGATTTTTCGGAGTTCTTTTTCGCTCATCTTGTCGATTCGGTGCCCGTTGAATGTTACGCTTCCGTCCATGATTCTGCCGTTTTCTGCAGTAAGCCCCATGATGGAATATGCCGTTACGCTTTTTCCGCTGCCACTTTCACCTACGATTCCGAGAACTTCACCTTCGCTTATGTGCAAAGTGACATCGTTTAATGCCCGGACTTCACCTGCCGGAGTGAAAAATGAAAGTTTTTCGTGCTGTATGTCTACAAGATATTCTGTTTTTGTTTTTTCTGCCATTTTCATCTCCTACGACTTCAATTTCGGGTCAAAAGCATCCCGGAGTCCGTCGCCCAAAAGGTTGAAACTCAAAATGATGATGAATATAAGTGCCGCCGGAGCGAACAATTTTTCTGGGAAAGTCTGGAAGCCGTTGAGTGCTGCCGAAGCAAGAGAGCCGAGTGATGGCATTGGAGCCTGAACGCCAAGACCGAGGAATGAAAGGAACGATTCCGTGAAAATCGAAGAAGGAATCTGCAATGTTGTTGTTACGATAAGTGTTCCGATACAGTTTGTGATAAGGTGCTTTCCGATGATTCTGCGTTTTTTTGCGCCCAAAGCCCTTGCCGCAGTTACATATTCGTTCTGCTTCAAAATCATAATCTGGCTTCGCACGATTCGAGCCATTCCGACCCAGTACAAAAGCGCGAATACGATGAACATACTGACCATATTCGGGCCGAGTTTTTGAATCCATCCGAACCCGGACACTTTTGCGAGCGTTTCAAGAGGGAATTTGAGGGTTGCCGCAAGAAGAATGATGATAAGGACATCCGGAACCGTGTAGATAATATCGACTACACGCATCATAATCAGGTCGATGATGCCTCCGAAGTAGCCTGCTACAGCTCCATAAATTGAACCAATTATAAGAATCAAGATGGATGCCACGATACCGACAGCCATTGAGACTCTTCCACCGACCATAACACGGATTGCGTAGTCGCGGCCGTTTGCGTCAGTTCCAAGAATGTGCGGGAAAATATGTTCCCCGGCAGCGATTCTCTGCATCTCTGTTTTGGAATATTGCATTGGAGCCAGTCGTTCAGAGCCTTTTACCTGATCGGCGTATTTGTAAGGGTAAAATGCAGGCACAATAAAGCACAAAAACAGGATAAAAAGAACGATTGAAAGTGCCGCCATTGCGATTTTATTTTTTTTGAAACGACGAATTCCGTCTTTCCAGAAACTGACGGATTCTCGCATTATGATGAGGGATTCTTTTTCTTCGGTTGTCGCAGGAACAAAGTCATCGACTTTTATCTGCAAACTGAGCGGATTTTTTGCTTCAGATATACTCATTTTTCACTTCCTACTTTAATTTGATTCGCGGGTCAACGATTGCGTAAGCTATATCAACAAGAACATTCATAAAAATGATGAAGAACGCAAGGAAAATCGTAGTTCCCATAATCATCGGATAGTCACGGCTTGTGATTGCTCCGACGAATTCCGAGCCGAGGCCTGGAATATTAAAAATCTTTTCGATGATAAAACTTCCTGTCATAAGGGAAGCCAAAAGTGGTCCCAGGTAAGTTACGACTGGAAGAATTGCATTTCGCAGGGCGTGCTTAAAAATTGATTTGAAGATGCTGACACCCTTTGCGCGGGCTGTTCTCATATAATCCTGACCCATGACATCGAGCATTGACGAGCGCATGAGCCGTGCGATGTAGAAAGTAGGGTAAAGAGCCAATGCTATTACCGGCATGATATAACTCAGCGGAGAATTAAGTCCGAGCGATGGAAGAAGTTTAAGCTTTGTTGTGAAAATATACATAAGAAGGGTTGAAGAAAGGAAGCTAGGGATTGCGATTCCGGCTGTGGACATGATGACAAGGATATTATCGATGGTTTTTCCTCGCTTGAAGGCTGCTACGGCTCCAAACGGAACGCCACAGCAGACAGCGACAATCATTGCGATTGCACCGAGCCTTGCCGACACAGGGAATTTCGTAGCGATAATCTGGCTGACTGTTCGGCCTCGTTTTTTGAGGGAAAGTCCTAAATCCCCTTTTGCAAGTCCGCTGATATAAGTGACATACTGCGTGCTGAGCGGTTTATCAAGACCGTATTTTGCTTCCATTGCAGCCTGTGCCTGCGGAGTGACAGCTTTTTCAGCCAGGAATGGGCCGCCAGGAACTAAATTCATAATGAAAAAAGTCAGCGTTGCTACCAGATAGGCTGTGATAACAGCGGTAATTATGCGCTTTATCGCATATTTCAACATTTTTTAATACCTCAGATAAAAAATTTAATGATAGAGATACTATCATACCATAAAGTATATTTAAAATATACAGTGGCCAAACTCGAATCTTAAATTATTTTTTTAAATTTAATCTGAATAATTTTGAGCCGCGTTTTGGATTCCATATTTTTCGGCGGCGTTCCGGAAGCGTGTCGATTGAATCAGCCACAAAGCCCTGTTTTTCAAACCAGTCGGCAGTCTGCGTGGTAAGGATGAAAACGCTTTCGATTGAGACAGTTTTTGCTTTTTCAATCAGATATTCAATCATTTTCGGCCCGATTCCGATATGGGCGCAAGTTTCATCCACGGCAAGAGCGGCGATTTCGGCCTGAGAACGGTCGTAAATGTGAAGCGCGGCACAGGCTCGGACAGCTCCATCCAGCTCGTAAACAATAAAGTCGTTGTATTCAGCTTCCATCTGCTGCTCTGAGCGAGGAAGAAGAATTTCTTTACTAACGAACGGTCGTATAAGTGAAAGTACAGCAGAAATATCTTCGCGGCGCATAGCACGGAATTTGCCGTAATTTGACTTGTAAATCATCGTGCCGGAACCCAAATCACTGAAAATTTCGCATGGCAAGGTTCCTTCAATTGAGCCATTCAAAATATGGACACGAGTAACGCCAGATTGTACGGATTTTTTCGCAAGTTCTAGCATGGAAATAATTTTTTGCTCACTATCGTTAGTTTGATTTTTGTTCAGTTCCAGAAATTCATCCAGTTCCTCAATATTCATCGCAGGAACACAACCTTCTGGCGAAAGTCCCAAGTCTTTTGGAATCGTAAAATTCTTTGCCGAAAGTTCAGCATCTGGTAAAAGGAAAAATAGCTTGTCAGCCTGCAAGTGAGTGGCAATCTGGGAAGCAAGCTGTGCCGAAGAAATGTTGTAAGGCTTTCCGTTCAAACTCCAGCCGATACAGGGGAAAATCGGAATGAAGCCGTTGTTAAGGATTGTCTCGATAGTGTTGTCGTCGAGTTTGTCAATTTCGCCCGCCGTAGCAAAATCCACGCCGCTAAGAACGCCTTTCCCGCGAGCACGAACCCAGTTCCCGATTACTGCTGTAAGATTCTCGCCTGCAAGACTTGTCATGACCACATTTGCCGCATCAAAGGCCGCATTTTTAATCAAAGGCATAGCCTCAACCGGCGTAATTCGGATTCCGTTTTCGTAAGTCCAGGAAATTCCGTTTTTGGAAAGATATTCGTCAATCTTCCTTCGTGCGCCCGGAACCAGAATTACCCGCAGCCCCGCCTGATGAATCAGAGCAATGTCACGGATATGGCTCACAAAGAGCGGCGAATCAATGATGTCGTCGTCAAGATAAATCACGACAGTCGCGTTTTTGAATCGTTTAATGTAGCGAATGACATCACGGATTCGCTCGGCTTTTTCAAGGATTGGGGAAGTTGTCATGCAGAAATTGTAACACAGCGCAAGATTTTTGCATAGAAAGGATAGTTACTTGCAATCTGCGCTTACATTTTCAATTAGCGAAAGAATGGAATTGCGGGATTTTTCAGGAATTGATTCCAATTTTTCGAGCGTTGAAGCGTATTTCTGAAGCATATTTTGTTTTTTAGCATTTTGAAAATCTTTTCCATATATTAGATATTCAACCGAAACATTCAAGACCTCTGCAATTTTTACGGCGGTTTCAACAGAGGGACTGCTCTTTAATCTGATTCCACGCCCAATATTCGAAGGGTCAAATCCTGCTTTTTTTGCCAAAGTCCTGTTTGACATTCCAAGATAATCCAATTCGGCTAAAACATTATCCCAAAATCCCATATTTACAGAGTATGGATTTTTACCAACAAATTCTTAATTTTGTGGTTGATTAACTGCAAAAAGAGCGTATAATGTAGATAATAATCCATTTGAATTTAAGATATGTGGATTATTTACAATATAAGGAGAATAGAAAAATGAAAAAAATTATATTGACGCTTTTATCGTTACTGATTTCTGTCAATTTATTTGCTCACAGAACTTCACTTGGGTCTTATGGGACAAATAATCTTTATACCTACGCTTATTTTTTTGATGAGTATAAAGAAAATGATGTCAGCTTTTATGCAGTTATTGCAACTGAAAAAACCGATGGGTATCCTTCTTGGAAACAAATTACAACAAAGTTTACAGCAATTCTCTATGATATCTCAGAAAAGGAACAGGCCGAAAAACTTTACAATGATATGATCAGTTTGAGTTTAACTCCAGATAATATTGAGGAAAAATGCAACGCTGATACTAGCGGTTATAGCTCTATAAACTCTCATAACTATTGGGTGCAGAGTATAATGAAAATTCCACCTCAGAAAACCAAAGCTTATAAAACGACTTCATTAAATTTGACTGATATACCAACAAAAATTGCCAATAACATTAAATTTATTGCAGAAAATGGCCATATGGTTGAAATAAAATTTGGTGAAAAATCTGTTGGATTTTCATGTTCGGAAGGAGAAAATACAGAAGCAATTTGTATATATTTTAGGCAATATCAGAATGGAGAAAATTCCGAACAGGAACTTAGAAAAATTCTCACGAAGATAATACAGAATACAACTAAGGAAACTTGTTTTGAGATTATGAAAGATGCAGAAAAAATTGGGTTTAACCTCTCAGACAAGATGAATAATAGGAATCCACCAGCTATTTATTATTACTACGATTGGAATAATTAATTTGATTATAAACTTATATCGGATATTTTAGGTAACCCCTATGGAACAAAAAATACGGAAAACTCTTGAAGATATAAAGGATACAGATTCTCTAATAGAGTACCTAAAATATCCTTATTATGGATTTTCTTCGGCATATCATTACACTTCGCTAGAAGCGCTTTATCAGATTTTCAAGAATAAGACATTGAGGTTTTCTCGTATGTCAGCGATGAATGATTCTTTTGAAAGAGAATTATTCTGCGATAATAAAGATTTTTTCTTTTGCCTTTCAAAAGGAAAAGAGGATATTTTTGAAAATTTTGGAATGTGGGCTATGTATGGAAAACTCAACAATTCCAAAACCGATGATCCAACTAAAATCGGAGTAAAAATTTATTTCTCGAAAGAAAACTTACAGCGCCTTCTTGTAGAAAACAAAAAGATAATTCCTCATTCCGTAGCATATGCAAATATAATCGAGAACTATGAAAATCCCAAAAATCTGAAAGTTCGAGTTGGTTCACATACGGCCAATATAAGCGATTTTGACATAAAAAAACATTCAGGATTTTTAAAAGATACCGCATGGAAATATGAAAACGAATTACGTCTTAGAATACCTTGTACCACGGAAAGACTCACAGATAAAATAAAAGATATTTCAATTTCTGAAGAAATCTTAGCTTCATTAAAGATATATCCGTCACCCATTTATGATTGCGACACATGCAAGAAAATCTTTTTGAATTTAAGCAAAGGCGGGGGGCTGGTTCCGAAGTTTGAAAATAATGTATATCGTCAAACTCTAAAAATGGATTGAATCTTATGATAGAAAAACAGGACTGCAAACGATTATTTTTCATAATTCTCAGTGTTTTGTTACTCTTTGCAGGGGGCATGATTTATTTGAATTTCCGCCTTCATACATTGCAAATGTTTTCTTGGCTAAAATTCATAGGTGCAGAAAACCTGTTTCGCCAAAAGGAATTTAAAAACGACTCTGAATTTTTATCCTTTCTTATTTTTTCAATTCCGAATGGATTATGGTCTTTGTCAGCAATTATTCTGTTCGGTGAAATTTGGCGAGAGTCAAAAAAATCATTTTTGTTTTATACGGTTCTTTTTTCTTCTGCAAATATTTTATTTGAAATACTCCAATTATTTCGGTGGATTTCTGGAACATTTGATTATCTTGATATTTTGGTTTTATTAATTTCCGTGATTTTGGGAATTTTAATATACAAATATTTTATATGGAGGAATTCTTATGAATCTTAAGAATTTTACAAAACACTTTTTGACAATAGTTTTGCTAGCGGGCTTTGGCTTCTTGGCTGCAGGAAGTATGGATGAACCAGATGAAGCTGCAGTAAAACTTTACGAAGCAGGAAAATACGATAAAGCGTATAAGAAATTTCAGTCAGGTGTTATAAAAAACGCAGATGACTTGTCGGATTTATCATCAGGCAGCAAAGCCGTGCAATGTTATTATTATGCCAAACTTCTCGAAATGGAAGGAGAGTATGAAAAAGCGGGAGATTTCAAAGTTCTCGTATACAATCATGCAATAAAATATACTAATCTACGAGAAAATCATACAGAGATTTATAACGATATTATAAAAGACTCTCAAGTAAAGACTCTTGCAGCAGAATTCGCAAGAAAACAATTTGTAGGAGCTTGGAATCTTATTAGTGCAGGTGACGAAGTTCATAATAATAAAAATGGAAGATTGTAAAATGAACTTGAAATAGTAAAAATAAAAACACCCATACAAATGGAAATTTGTTAATATGTTTTTCACCACAAAAACCAAAATTAACAAAGGAGAACCATAAGTATGGGCTTAAATCATGTTACT